>CANJQH010000004.1 GCA_947476335.1 Anaerolineae bacterium
CATTCGCATTGCAGCGCGTGGAGCGTCTGCCGATTGAGACGCATGATCAGATGCTTGACGAAGTACTGCATGACTCGTTCGTTCGTAATCCGACGTTCGTAATCCGACGTTCGTAATCCGACGTTCGTAATCCGACGTTCAGTAACTACTCAGGCCAGCCGGTTTTCCAACGCGAAACACACTATTCCTTCCCCCGAAAGGGGAAGGGGAAGGAATAGTGTGTTTCGCGGGAAATACTGATTTGGGCCTGAGCAGTTACGATATTCATGGTCTGAGTAGTTACGTTTATTGTGATTCGGTATTCCGCCAGATGATCTAAGAGGTAGTTGCGTTCTACACTGAGTGCATGTCGAGTGTCCTGCATCGTTTCATGTTTGCGTTGCTGATTTTGTGTGGAGTGCTGGCTGCGTCGACGGACGACGGCGTTGCACAGACGGCCGATTACATGGTGCGGAGCGGCGACACGTTGAGTGCGATTGCGCAGCGCTTTGACGTCTCAGTTGAGGCGATCATGCGTGTGAACGGCTTGAAGACGGCGCGCGGCATTTGGGCTGGACAGCGGCTGGCGATTCCATCGGCTGCGGCTGCGGGGGCGCCGGCTGCGGGCGATGCCGGCGTGCAGGCTGCAGCCGGGCGATTGCCCGCTGCGGTGCCGGTGCGCGGGAAGGCTGTGTTCGTCAGTATTCGCCAGCAGCGCATGTACGCATACAACAATGGCCGTTTGGTGTATCGCTGGCTGGTCAGCACCGGCCTGCCCGGTCGCAATACTGCGCGTGGTGATTTTCGAATCCAGAGCAAGTATGACGAAGCGTGGTCGAGCATCTGGCAGTTGCGCATGCCATATTGGATGGGCATATATGATGTTGGCACATACGAAAATGGCATTCACGCGCTCCCGATCAATCGCAAAGGTCAGAAGCTGTGGAGTGGGCTGCTTGGTTCACCCGCTTCGTTTGGTTGTGTGATCCTCAGCACGGAGAATGCGGCGACGTTGTTCCGGTGGGCGCCTGTGGGAACGCCGGTGATTATTCGATATTAGGCAACTATTCAGGCCAGCTGGTTTTCCAACGCAAAACACGCTATTCCTTCCTCTGTGGGGGAATACTGATTTAGGCCTGAGTAGTTACGATATTAGGAACTCTGTGCATCTATTTCTCTCACCGCATCTCGACGACATTGCGCTTTCCTGCGGCGGTCTGGTTCATCAGCTGACGGGTGCGGGCGAGCGCGTGGTTATTGTGACTGTTTGTACTGGCGACACGCCGCGTGGGGTGGCGCTTTCTGAAGCAGCGCGGCACGTGCATTGGGAATGGCAGCTGGGGGAAGATAACCCCTATGCGGCGCGGCGGGCGGAGGACGAGCGGGTGTGTGCCGTGCTGGGGGCGGAGCCGCTGCACCTCGGATTTCTTGACGCGGTGTATCGCGTGGATGCGCACGGTGCGCCGCTGTATACGCGCAACTTCATTGGCGGCGCGGTGCAGGATGCCGACTGGCACGGGATGTACTTCGCGCTGATTGCGCGCCTGCGGCCGTTGATTGCTGCGGCGCAGCACGTGTATTGCCCGCTCGCAATCGGCGGTCATGTTGATCATGTGCTCGTGCGCAGCGCAGCGGAGGCGGCCACAGTGCGGCGGCCGGTGTATTACGAAGACTATCCATATGCGCAGAAGATCGCTGCCGGCCAGCTTCTGGCTGTGGATCTTGCGGCGCTGACGCGCGGGCTGAGCCCGCAGCGCGTGACGCTGTCGTCGGAGGATGTCGATGCGCGCGTCAAGGCGATCGAGCGCTATCGCTCGCAGCAATTCGCCCTTTTTGAAGATGCAGCGAGCATGCCGGCGAAGGTGCGCGCGTACGTGGCGGAGGCTGGGGGTGAACGCTATTACTACGTTGATACAATCTCAGCGCTTGGCCTTCAAGGCTGAGATGAATTTGTGATGCTAAGTCGACGGAATTTTATTCGGATGGCGCTTGCGGCCGTGCCGATGGTGACCCAGCGCGTAGTGCGTGCAGAGACGAAAGACGAATTTCCGGCGTCTGTGGCGATGGCAGATGCGTCGGCGGGCGCGGTATTTTTGGCTGATGCGTTGCCGATGTTGTATGAGGCGCCGCTGTTGCCGTTTGGGCGTGTGGTTGTGCCGGAGCTTGAGATTTTTGCTGCGCCACAGCGCGATGCAGCGATATTGCGGCGCGTATCGTTCGATGATCTGCTGCCGCTGAGGGCGCGTGTGACCGGTGATGCGGTACAGCCGCACAACGACAAATGGTTCGCGCTCGAGGACGGCTACGTGTATTCGTCGCTGGTGCAGCCGGTGCAGGACATGCACAACGATCCGCAGCCGGGATTTGCGAAGCAGGGCTTCTGGGGAGATGTGACAGCGCCGTTCATCGATGCGCGCGTTGCAGCAGCATCGGATGCGCGTGTGGCGAAGCGCTTGTATTTCGGCAGCGTGTACCGCGTGATCGATGCGAGTGTGGACGCCGATGGGGCGTGGTGGTACCGGCTGCATTACGGCGTTTCGCGGGGTCCCGGGCCGTGGGTGCCTGCGGAAAATGTGCGTCGCTTTGACCCGGCTGCAGATTTGTCGCCACTGTCTCCAGATGTGAAGGATAAGCGCATCGAAGTCGATTTGCCGACTCAGATAATGACGGCGTACGAAAACGGCCGTGCGGTGTTGCGCGTAATGGTTTCGACGGGGACAGGCCGGTTGTTCACGCCGATCGGCAATTACCGTGTGTTTCGCAAGGCGCCGGGGCAGCGGCTGGTCGGTGGCTGGGGTTCCGGATATTACGATCTGCCTGGAGTGCCGTTCGTCACATATTTCACCTACAACGGCGTCGCCATTCACGGCGCGTATTGGCACAACGATTTTGGCACGATGCGCAGCCATGGCTGTGTGAATGTGCCGGTGGATGTGGCGCGATGGTTCTGGCGCTGGACGACGCCGGCAGCGCCACAGGAAGCGTCGGACATATGGTTTCGTCCGGCGCAGGGCACACCGGTGCGGGTGGCGTAGGAAACCGGTGGATGTGGGCCCAGTAACCCAGACGACGGTGGATCTGCGTTACTCTTTTTAGGCGGAGATTTTGTATCTACTCAGGCCAGCGAGTTTGCTAATGCAAAACACGCGCGTGTTGTGCGATGGAAAATAGAATGGACTGAGTAGGTACGGGAAAAGAAAAGGGCAGATCGAAATGATCTACCCTTCTTGTTAGGGTGGCTTACGGGTTTCGAACCCGCAACCTCCTGAGCCACAGTCAGGCGCTCTGCCATTGAGCTAAAGCCACCACGAACGGGTGTGATTTTAGCACAGCCCATTCGGTATTCAACTGGTGAAACTGGCGAAACTGGCGGCTGGCAGGGTGACTGAAACGAACTTGCCGCATAGAACTTGCCGCATAGAACTTGCCGCATAGAACTTGCCGCGGTGTAAGCCGCCGCATATTTTTTGGGAGTGACTAAATCCGAGTGAATACCGTGATTCGTGAGTTTCGATCTACTTGGGTTTAGTCATTCCTTTTTCGTAACTACTCAGGCCAGCCATTTTTCCAACGCGAAACACACTATCCTCTCCCCTGAAGGGGGAGAGGATAGTGTGTTTCGCGGGAAATACTGATTTGGGCCTGAGTAGTTACCCTTTTCAAAATTCGAAACTTTTTGCTATAACCCCACCCATGATGGCAAGGCTTTCGATTGGCGACATCGCGCCGGAAATCACTCTGATTGACGCAATGGGAACGCCCCTAAGCTTGGCGCAGATTCGGCGCCAGCGGCGCACGCTGATCAGTTTTGTTCGCCAGTTCGGCTGCGTGTTCTGCCGCACGGAGCTCGCGCGCCTGGCGCGGCTGCGGCCGCAGATCGAATCACTCGACGCCCAGCTGATTGTGATCACACAAAGCCACAACGAAGAAACCTGCGCATTTTGCGCTGAACATGCGCCCGGCGTCGACTGCTATTCAGACATCGCGCACGGCGGCGGCTATCGCGCCTTCGGCCTGCAGCGCGGGCACCTCAGCCAGCTCTTCGGCCCCGCCGTTTGGATTCAGATGGTGCGCACCGGCGCCACTGCCGGCGGCAAACCCGTCGATGACGCAGCCCTACTGCCTGGAATCTTTGTACTCAATCCAGATGGCCGCGTGCACTTCGCGTGGTATAGCCGCCACATCGGTGACTACCCAACGAACGAGCTGCTGCTGGACGCGCTGCGCGTCCCTTAGAATCACGCCGATACACGGCATGTCGAACCTAATCATTCTGATCGACCAACTGGCGCGGCTGGCAGTGGCGCCGCTGCTGCTTGGGTTGATCGCCACCGCAGCACTGCTGCTGATTGTGCACAACTGGCGCATCACACTTCCAGCGCTGATCGTGCAATATGTGCTCGTGGGGATTCTGCTCGCGCGTGCGATTCCACCAGGCGTGGCCATCATCAAACCGTTTGCCGGCGCCATCGTCTGCCTGGCGATCAGCCTGGCCGCACAACGCGCAGACAACGCGCGCGCGGCGCGCGGCGAATCGGTGGCGGCCAAGCGCGTTGAACGAAGCCGGCATTGGAGTAGCCTGCCTGCACAATTCCTTGTGCGCGTCATCGCCGCGGTGCTGATGCTGACGGCGGCATTTGGTGCAGCTGTGCGATTCCCACTGCCTGGCGATGCACGCGAACTCAGCCTTGCGGCATACACGCTCGTCGGCGGTGCAGTCATTTTGATCGCCAGCACGCCGGAAGCGCTGAACGTCGGCACGGGCATTCTTATGCTGTTGTCAGGCGTTGAAATCGGCTACATGCCGCTGGAACCGAGCATCACTGTCAGCGTGCTGCTCGGTCTGATGACGCTAATCGTGGGCATCGCTGTGGCCTATCTCGTGCTGGCTGACGAAGGCGCACTCTCAAACAGCGACGACGCCCCACAACAGGAGGCCACCCCTGGTGTCGCCGTTGCACGATTCGTCGAGGAAGGAGCCTGACATGCTGCCCGCATCTGTGCTCGTTTTTCTGATACCGCTAATCGCCGGCGCCACAACGTACGCACTGCGTCACATGCACGCCATGCGCATCATCGTGGCCGCTGCCGCCTGCGCACTCGTCATGCTGCTGCTGGCACAGCCGTTTGACACCGCCGTCATCGGCATCCCCGTCGACGGACGGCTCGACCTGCTCGGCCGCGCACTGCAAGTTCACCCACAGGATCGCCTCGCACTTCTATCACTGTTTGGCTGCGCTGTGCTGCTGCTGGTCGCTTCGTGGCGCACCCCCGAGAACTGGACCTTCGTGCCGATCGGCATGGCCATGCTGAGCGTGCTGAGTGCAGCGCTCATGGTGCGGCCGGTGCAATATGCAGGACTGGCCTTCGTCATCGCCGGCGCATTGGGGGCGCTAATGATCCAGGCCGATCAAACAATTCATCGCGCGACGCAGGGCGCGCGTCGTTATCTCATCAGCAGTGTGCTGGCGCTGCCAGCCTTCCTCGGTGCGGGCTATCTTGCGCAGCGTGCCGCCGCCACCAGCGAAGCTGATGCAGCAGCTGCAGCGTACGGGCCCGCAGTCGTGCTACTGCTGCTGGGCGTCATACTCGTGATCGGCGCACTGCCGTTGTTCACCTGGATCTACTCCACCGCACAGGATGCGCCGCCGCTGACCACAGCATTTCTCGGCACAATCGGTGTCGGCGCAGCAAGCTTCCTGCTGCTCACATTCGTGCGCGAATTCAGCTGGTTCCACGACAGCGAAACGATGCGCACAACGTTGCGCGCAGGCGGCATAGTGCTGTTACTGACAGTGACGGCGCTGGGCTGGACGCAGCAATCGTTGAGCGGCATTCTGGGCAGCGCGCTGCTGCTCGACCTGGGCTGCGTGCTGCTGGAGACAGCCGCGCGCACACAGCAGGGCGTAGAAGCAATCGCTTTCGGCATCATGGCGCGCGCACTATCGATGGGGCTGTTCAGCATCGGCGCAGCGCTGCTGCGCGAACGTTGCAACGGCGACGACTTCGCAGCGATTCGCGGCGTCGGGTCGCGCGAACCGTGGCTGGCGCTGGCCATCGGCATGGGTGGACTATCAATGGCCGGACTACCAGGCACCATCGGCTTCGTCGCCGGCTGGGTGAACATGCGTGCGCTCAGCGCCGAAGTTGAGATCATCCTGATCATTGCACTCGCCGGCCTCAGCATCGCCATCGGCGTGCTGCGCGCGCTCAGCGCATCCTTCGACGGCGTCACTGCACCGACAAAGATCGAATACGAACAAGCGCGCGGAGAACGTTGGACGGTTGGCATATTTATTGCGCTGGTGCTCGGCCTAGGTTTTCTGCCAATGCTGCTTTCACCACTAGCGCAGGCAATTGCCGCTGCGTACCGGTAAAATAACCCCCGTCATAGCGATTGACGAACCTCCGCAGCGGCATTTCAAGCCGATATTTGCGAATGCGGTTCGTGTAAGGAGAATATTTTCCAATGGCAGTCAAGAAAGAATCCCTGAAGAAGCCCGCCCTCGCGGCTGTGAAGAAGCCTGCGGCAAAGCCTGCGGCAAAGTCTGTGGCGAAGCCTGCGGCGAAGCCTGCGGCAAAGTCTGCGGCAAAGTCTGTGGCGAAGCCTGCGGCAAAGTCTGTGGCGAAGCCTGCGGCGAACAAACAGTGGGTGTTCTTGTTCAATGACGAAAAAGGCGTGGCGAAAGCCGCCGTCAGCTGGAGCGCGACGCGCGAACTGCTCGGTGGCAAGGGCGCCGGCCTGTTCGACATGACGCGCAAGGGTGTACCAGTTCCCCCGGGCTTCACGCTCAGCACCGAGGTCTGCGACGAATTCGTCCGCGCCGGGAACAAGATCCCGAAAGATGCCTGGGAACAGGCGCTGAAGGCCGTGGCTGCAGTCGAAAAGTCCACGGGCAAAGTCTTCGGCGGCGGCAAAAAGGGCAAGACGCCTCTGCTCATCTCGGTGCGCTCCGGCGCGCGCGAGTCGATGCCCGGCATGATGGAGACCGTGCTCAACGTCGGCCTTAATGACAAGACCGTCGAAGAGATTGCGGCGATCAGCAACAACCCGCGCTTCGCCTACGATTCATATCGCCGCCTGCTCATGATGTTCGGCGCGACGGTGCTCGGCATCGATGACGAAAAGTTCGACGAGCCGATGGATCACATCAAGCACGAGAAGGGCGTCAAGCTCGACACGGAGCTGACCACCGAAGACCTGCAGCAGCTCGTGGCGATCTTCAAGTCGGTGATCAAGGCCGAAACCGGCAGAGATTTCCCACAGGACGTCTATCAGCAGATTCAAGAGTGCGCAATGGCGGTCTTCCGCAGCGCCACCGGCCACAAAGCCAAGACTTATGCTAAGCAGATGGGCTGGAAGAACACGCTGCCCACCGCGGTGAACGTCTGCACGATGGTCTTCGGCAACATGGGGGAGAACAGCGCCACCGGCGTGGCCTTCACCCGTGACCCCTCGACCGGTGAAAAGACGATGCTCGGCGAGTACCTCATCAATGCGCAGGGCGAAGACGTGGTGGCCGGCATCCGTACACCCAACCCGATCGCGGCACTGGCCAAGGATATGCCCAAGGCCTACAAGCAGTTCATGACTGTCACTGGCATGCTGGAGAAGAAGTACCAGAACATGCAGGACGTTGAGTTCACAGTCGAAGATGGCACGCTGTGGATGCTGCAGACGCGCAACGGCAAGCGTACCGCCAAGGCGGCGATCAAGATCGCCGTCGACATGGCGAAAGAGAAGCTGATTTCGAAGGAAGAAGCGGTGACGCGCGTGAGCCCGGCCGACGTGGACTTCCTGCTGCACCCGCAGTTCGATGGGGATCAGTACATGAACGCGAAAGTCGAAGGCCGCCTGCTGACCAGCGGCGTGAACGCATCGCCTGGCGCCGCCGTCGGCATGCTCGCCTTCGACGCAGACCTGGCGGAAGCCTGGCATGCGGAAGGCAAGGCCGTCATCCTGCTGCGCCCAGAAACCAAGCCAGACGACGTGCACGGCATGGTGGCATCGAAGGGCATCCTGACCGCGCGCGGTGGCGCTACAAGCCACGCTGCAGTGGTAGCGCGCCAGTTCGGCATCCCAGCTGTCTGCGGCGCCGACTCACTGCAAATCGATATGGCCGCTCGCACGGTCGTGTCGAATGGCCATATGCTGCGCCAGGGCGACTGGGTCTCCGTCGACGGTGCCAGGGGCGAAGCGATCGTCGGTCAGGTCACGATGGTGACGCCGAAGTTCGAAGAACAAGCCGACCTGGTCACGTTGCTCGGCTGGGCCGATGAGATCAGCGCGCAGAAGACGCGCCAGGACACAGCTGGCAAACCGGCGCGCGGCCTGCAGGTGTGGGCGAACGCCGACTACCCGAAGGACGCCGAGCGCGCACGCCAGTTCGGTGCGCAGGGCATCGGTTTGTGCCGCACCGAGCACATGTTCTTCGAGGAAGTGCGCCTGCCAATCGTGCAGCGCATGATCCTGGCCAAAGAAGATGCTACGCGCGATGCTGCGCTCAATGAATTGCTGCCATTCCAGCGCGAGGACTTCGCCGGCCTGTTTAAGGCGATGACTGGCTTGCCGGTGATCATCCGCCTGATCGACCCGCCGTTGCATGAGTTCCTGCCCGCGCAGGACGACCTGATCAAGGAAACCACGCAGCTGCAGACGAAGCGCCGCTACGAAGCACTGAATGACAGCGAACGTGCTGAGCTTTCTCATAAGGAAGAGCTGCTCGTTGCGGTGAGCCAGATGCATGAACAGAACCCGATGATGGGTCTGCGCGGCATCCGCCTCGGCATCATGCTGCCTGGCCTGATCCAGATGCAGGTGCGCGCCATCTTCGAGGCGGCCTGCGATGTGAAGAAGGAAGGCTTTGAGCCAATCCCCGAAGTCATGATCCCGCTGACCGGCCACGTCAACGAGCTGCTGAAAGTGCAGCCGGTGCTCGAGCAGGTCGCCAAAGCCGTGATGACAGAGAAGGGCGTCACAGTGAAGTACAAGTTCGGCACCATGATCGAGATTCCGCGCGCGGCTGTGACCGCGTCCGAGATTGCGAAGGTGGCGCAGTTCTTCTCCTTCGGAACAAACGACCTGACGCAGATGACCTTCGGCTACTCGCGTGACGACGCTGAGCGCGGCTTCCTGCTGAAGTACGTCGAGGACGGCATCCTGCCGAAGAACCCGTTCCAGACGCTCGACCAGGACGGCGTCGGCCGGCTGATGCAGTCGGCAATCAACGATGGTCGCGCCTCGCGCCCGTCGCTGGAAGTCGGCATCTGTGGTGAGCACGGCGGCGATCCGGACTCAATCGACTTCTGCTACCGTGCAGGTAACAACTACGTGAGCTGCTCGCCATTCCGCGTGCCGATCGCGCGGTTGGCGGCTGCGCACGCGGCGCTGAAGCACGGCAAGAAGTAGGCGCCGCACCTACGTTTGGTAAGTTTGGAACCCGTCTTCTTAGAAGACGGGTTCCAAACCTTCGTTTCGCAGGCAGCACCGTCAGCAACCGTCAGCCTCCATTCGCCCCGAACCCTCTACGATCTGCATGCCCCTCATTCATACGAGGACCGACATGCCATATCGCAGAATCCCGTTCGAAATCGGCGCCGCATATCACGTCTTTAATCGCGGCGTTGCTCGCCAGGCGACCTTCTTCCACGCAGATCACTATGCCTTCTTCCGGCAGCGCCTCAGTGATCTCATACTCCCTACGGCATCGCTGATCGCTTTGTGCCAGATGCCCAACCACTACCATATGGTGGTGCGCATCCGAGAAGACGGATTTTCTGAAGCCATGAAGCGCTTCGCGCTGTCTTTCGTCAAAGCCGTCAACAAATCGCAGGGACGCGCGGGCCCCCTCTTCCAGTCCCGATTCCGCGCCATCCGCGTGCATGACGATCGATATCTCGCCTCACTGATCGATTACGTACATCGCAATCCGATCACCGCTGGGATCGCCGATTCACCCGATGAGTGGGATCATTCGAGCTACCGCGCGTATGAGAAACTCGGACTCGCCATGCCGGACTTGTTTCTCACACAGTCGATGCGCGGAATGGCATTCGAATGGCCATCCCTGACCCTGGCCGACTTCACATCCCCGGGATCTAAGAAGACGGGGAAAAACGTTACATAACCATGACCCTCCCTCCTCTCAACACCTACACCTGCCACCGCACCTCCGCACCGCTCACCATCGACGGTGATCTGACCAAACCCGCATGGCAGCACGCACTGCGCTCCCCCCGCTTCGTCGACATGATCTCCGCCCACCCCGGCATCTTCGACACGCGCAGTGCCGCACTCTGGGACGACGAATATCTCTACGTCGGCTTCTGGGTCGAGGAACCGTTCCTGCATGCGTCACTCACCGAACGCGACAGCACAATCTTCCAGGAAAACGACGTGGAAGTATTCATCGATGGCGGCGACTGCTACTATGAATTCGAAATTAACGCGCTCGGCACGATCTATGAGGTGTTCTTCGTCTGGCGTGACGCACATATCCGTGGCTCGCGCTTCGACGTCCCCGAGTTCGATGTACAACAGCCCAGCTCACATTCGTTCGGTGGCAACCACGACCGCGCTGCCGAAACTTTCTGGAAAGGCACGCACCCTCGTGGCGGCCGTTGGGCATTCACAGGCTGGGATATGCCCGGCCTCAAATGGGCCGTCCATCTCGACGGTACTCTCAACGACGACTCGGACATCGACCGCGGCTGGACCGTCGAAATTGCTTTCCCCTGGGCCGGCATGCGCGCCCTCGCCGGCAATCGCGCACTCCCCCCGAATCACGGCGACGCCTGGCGCATCTTCTTCGGCCGTTTTCAGCCCGTACCCCTCGGCAGCCAAACCGTCGGCGGTGCCTGGTCGCTCGATGCTGTTGGCACAAATGACAACCACTTGCCCGAGCGATTCACAACCGTTGCGTTTTCTCACGAAATAACGCCCAACACATCCAATTCTTCAAATTAATCGGTAAGTAGCCGCATACGCACGGCGCAAAGTCAAAAAATTGTACCTACTCAGGCCAGCCATTTTTCCAACGCGAAACACACTATTCTCTCCCCCGAAGGGGGAGAGAATAGTGTGTTTCGCGGGAAATACTAATTTGGGTCTGAGTAGGTACAAAAAATTTCATGCGGTCGGAACTCAGAATCTTATTTCCGCCGCGTCCAGACGTCGGCGGCGTATTTGGTGCGCAGCAGTTCGTCGGTACGTTCGAGTTCGGCGGTGCTGAGCGGGCCGGGAGTGAAGTCGATGTGTAGTACATCGATGAAAGATGCGCACCATGCAGTAGCGACTTCGTCCCAGGAGGCGATGCGACCGAGCGCTTCCTGCAGGGTGGCGGCGTGGCGGCGGACGCGCGCCGGTTCTGGCGCTCCGTGCAGGAGTGCGCAGATGCGCCCGATGTCGCCATGCAGCGGCAGGCTGCCGTGCTGCAGCACGCCATCGAGCCGACGCCATTGTGCACTGCCGACGAGTTTGCGCAGCGGCAGCGTGTCCGCTGCCGGCGCTGCGCCGACGACCTCGTAGTCGCTCGGTGCTTCGAAGCACACCGGCCCGGTAGCCTTGTCTTCCTTCGCCACTTTGTTCGCCTGCACGTCGCGCACGCCGAGCCGTTGCAGCGCATCTATGATCGCTTCGCTGATGCGACGATACGACGTCAGCACGTCGCCCTCAGCAATTGGGTGGCTCGCTGGCATTGCAATTGAGTAGGTGAATTCGTCAGTGTGCAGGATCGCCAGGCCGCCGGTGCTGCGCCGCACGATGCCGACGCCGGCTTCGGCGCAGCGCACTTCGTCGACGCTCGAGATCCGTTGTGACATGCCGAGGCTGATCGCCGGCGGCGTCCAGCCGTAGAAACGTAGCGTTGGCAGCTGCGCACCTGCGCTTACTGCATTCGAGATTGCCTCGTCGCGCGCCATGTTTGTTGCACCATCGCAGTGCTGATCGATGAGGAGCCGGAAGGGGAAAGACATTTCAGATTTCGTACCTACTCAGGCCAGCCATTTTTCCAACGCGAAACACACTATTCTTTCCCCCGAAGGGGGAGAGAATAGTGTGTTTCGCGGGAAATACTGATTTTGGCCTGAGTAGGTACCAGATTTCAGATTTCAGATTGAATTTTGAAATTCAAAACGTTACAGTATTCGCGTCAGCTGTACCAGCGTGCGCACGCCGAAGCCGGATGCGCCGCGCGGGGAATAGCCGCGGGTTTCAGACCAGAAGGCCATGCCGGCCATGTCGATGTGGGCCCATGGGTAGCTGGCTGCACCGGGGACGCCGTCGACGAAGCGCTTCAGGAAAATTGCTGAGCTGCCGAGGCCGCCACGGGCGCCGCCGGTGTTCTTGAGTTCGGCGACATCGCTCTTGATTTTGTCGGCGTAATCGGGCCACAACGGCATCGGCCAGATGCGCTCGCCGGCTGCATCGGACGCGCGCAGGAGTGCGCTGCGCAGATCATCGTCGTTGTCGAGCACACAGGCGGCCATGTTTTCGCCCATCGCCGAAGATGCCAGGCTGGTGAGTGTGGCGATGTCGACCACCGCGCGCGGCGCAAATTGGCGCGCGTAGTCGAGCGCGTCGGCGAGGATGAGGCGCCCTTCAGCGTCAGTGTTCACTACCTCGATCGTCAGGCCGGAGCGCGAGGTAAGCACGTCGCCTGGCCGCATGGCGCCGCCGTGAATCATGTTCTCGACGAGTGGGGTCAGGCCGATGACGCGCATAGGCAGTTTCAGTCCGGCGAGGGCCTGCATGGCGCCGGAGACGGCGGCGGCGCCGGCCATGTCACCCTTCATTGTCAGCATGCCGTCGGCGGTCTTGATCGAGTAGCCGCCGGTGTCGAAGGTCACGCCCTTGCCGATGAAGACGAGTGGTGCGTCGTTTTCGTGGCCGGCCGGCGCGTGTTCGAAGACGATGAAACGCGGCGGTACGTGGCTGCCCTGTGCCACGCCGAGCACTGCGCCCATGTTCTCAGCGCGGATGCGCTGTTCGTCGAGTACTTCACAGCGCAGCCCGACGCGCGCCGCCATCGCCGTGAATTCGTCGGCAAGCGTGACCGGATTGAGGTAATTCGGCGCAAGGTTGACGAGGCGGCGCGCGTCATTGATTGCGTCGGCCATGATGACGCCGGCGTCTACACCGGCACGGATGGCATCGAGTTTGGCGGTGTCAAATTCAGCGATGAAGATTTCGTCGATCTGCCGGCCGTTCTCCGGATTTGCCTTGTGTTCGCGGAACTGGTATGCGCCGAGCAGCGCGCCTTCGATCGTGGCCTGCGCCGCCGCCTGTGGATCGATGCCGCCACTGCCTGCGCCGTGCACGATTGTGGCGACGCGCTTGCAGCCGAGATCACGCGCCCTGCGCATTGCGGTGCCGCTCGCCTGTCGCGCACGATCGATGGTGAACTCCGCGATCGGGCCAAGGCCGACGACGAGCACGCGCAGTGCTGCGATGCGCTCTTCGCTGTAGAACACGGCCGTCTCGTTCAGCCGGCCGCGAAAATCCCCCAGATCAAACGCACGCCGCAGTGCGCCGTTCAACGCAGTGTCGATTGCGTTGGTCGCGCCGGCCGGCGCTTTTACGCCTTCGAACAAATTGACGATGAGCACGTCGGCTGTGACGGCCTGAATGGGCTGATGGACGATGGAGATGCGCATGTGATGTATTTTATTGGCGATTGTGATTGGCCAGGGTGCTGGGGGGGTGCATTCACCGTTGGGGGCGAACTTTGACCGCGCGTCGCTGCGCCGCCGCCACCCGGGGCTGGCCGCTGGTCTGCCGCGCGCTCATTTTCTTCCGTCGAAAAAGCGCCGAAGGCGCAACGCAGCCCCAGCCCAGACCCTCGGTCTGGTGACGGCCCGCGCCATTTCATGAAATCTGCCCCCAACGGCGGATGCACCCGGGTGCTGGCGGTGAGGCATTCGAGAGCTTTAGTTCGCCTTCAACGCAGGGATGGGCCCGTGTTGTTCATGTATGTCTGTGTATGTCTGTGTATGCCTATAGACGCACTGGATTCATAGACGCAGGTCTGCCAGTGCACGGAGTGCGCGGTCGAGGCGCGCACGATTGTCGGGAGCGTTGGTCCAGCGACTGACTCCGCTCGGATGAGGAAGCGGCACGATCGTGCGTCCCGGCTGGTTGAATGTGCTGCCGACGGCAGTGGCGAGATCGAGCGGGCCGAGGAAATATTCGATCGCTATGCGGCCGACCGCAAGCACGAGCCGCGGCTGTACGAGTTCGAGTTCGCGCTCGAGGAAGGGCCGACACATGCGGCGCTCGGCTGTGCTTGGCGCGCGATCGCCGGAACCTGGGCCGTTCCTGGCCGGACCGGGATAGCATTTGGTGATTGCGGTGAAGTAACAGTTTGCGCGGAAATCATCTTCGGAGAAGCCCGCTTGTGCAAGCCATCGGAAAAGCACGCGCCCAGCCTGGCCGCTGAAAGGCAGCCCCTTCGATCGCAGTGACGCCGCCGGTGCCTGGCCGACGAGCATCATCCGAGGCAATGTCACAGGCATGCCGATCACGACATCAGACGATTGTGCGAAATAGCCGGCGTCGGGGCATTTTCGGCATGTGGAGATTGCCTCATGCAGGTGGTGGAGTGCGGTGGTAATCATGAGCACACCTACTCAGGCTGATCAGCTTCTCATCACGAAACGCGCGAGTATTTCGCGGGAAGTGCTGATCTGGGCCTAAGTCGTTACATGAGTGCTGCGTCTGCGTGCAGATCCGAACGCATTTTGCATGATGATTGCACCTTCTTCCATATTAGGTGTTTCGGAGAGGATGCGGCCGGCGGCGCCGAAGTCAGCGAGGGCGCGCAGCAGGTCTTTATAGTGTAGGTCGGACTCGTCAAGATTGAGATGGTTTTTTTCGCCGCGCTGTGTGTAGGCGATGCCGCTGAGGTGGATGTGCATGCGCTGCAGGGCGCGGTTGCCGAGGCCATCTTTGATGTGCTGGAGGGCGGCGGCGAATTCGGCATAGGAATTGAATGAGCCGTCGCCGGGGCGCGCGTGCAGATGTGCAAAATCGACGCAGGGCAGCACATTTTCGAAGCGGCGGCTCCATTCGATGGTTTCATCGAGCGTGCCGAGCAGCGCCTGTTTGCCCATGGTTTCTGGGCGCAGCATGATGGATGGCTGTTCGCGGCGCACCGTTTCGGCAATTTCTGCGAGGCGTTCGGTGGCGACGCGAAATGCCTCCTCTGTGCTGCGCTTCATATAAGAGCCGGGGTGGAAGATTACGTCTGTGGCGCCGGCGAGTGTGCCGAGGCGGGCGGCGCGCAGCAGTCGTTCGCGGCCGGCCTGCCACATCTCATCGTCCTGCGTGTTGAGGTTGAAAAAGTATGTGGCGTGCACGCTGATTGCCACGTCACATTCCTCGGCGGCGCTGCGAACGCGCGCGCAGGCTTCGGGGGTGATGTGCGTGGTTCCGCGCACCCAAGCGAGCTCGAGTGCGTCGAGGTTGAGCTCGCGGATGCGCCGCACACCGCCGGCGCTGCCTTCGTTCTTTGGCGCGCTCAGCGGCGTGCCGACGGTGCCGAAGTGGAAGGGCAGCGCGCGGTGCGTGGCTTTGCTCATACTGTGCGGAACAGCGGCGTCGCCGTGGCGTATTCGATGGCGGCGTCGACAAAAGCGCGGAAGAGCGGGTGCGGTCGATTCGGGCGGCTCTTGAATTCCGGGTGGAACTGGCTGCCGACCATGAACGGGTGATCGCGCAGCTCCGTGATTTCGACGAGCCGGCCATCGGGCGAAAGTCCGCTGAAGTTGAGGCCGGCCTCGCTCATCTGCTTCCGATAGACGTTGTTGAACTCCCAGCGGTGGCGATGGCGTTCGTGAACGATCAACGGCTGCTCGATGGGTTCGGCTTCGCCTTGCGCAGCCGCTGCATAGGCTGCGTGTGCGTGTGTGCCATTTTCCAGCACGCAGGGATATACGCCGAGGCGCATGGTGCCGCCCAAATCAGAGACGTCGCGCTGATCCGGCATCAGGTCGATGATCGGGAAGGCGGTGGCGTGGTCGAATTCAGTGCTGTTGGGTTCGCGGCTCTTGAGCACGGCGCGCGCGAATTCGATGCACATGACCTGCATGCCGAGGCACAAGCCGAGGTAGGGAATTTTATTTTCACGGGCGTACGTTGCGGCGCGAATCTTGCCTTCGACGCCACGGTAGCCGAAGCCGCCTGGCACGACGATGCCGGAGACTCGGGCCAGCTGATCCAGTCCTTCGCCATGTTCAAGATCTTCGCTGTTCACCCAGTCGATTTTGACGTCGCGTCCGGCGGCGACTGAAGCGTGATACAACGACTCGCGCACGCTCATGTATGCGTCGTGCAGTTCGACGTATTTTCCGACGATGGCGATGCGCAGCTCTGGCTTCTCGCGCCGCATTTCGGTGCACATTTGTCGCCAGCCGTCCAGATTCGGAAGCGGCGTCTTCAGGCCGAGTCGCTCGCAGACCCAGTCGCCGAAGCCCATATCCTCGAGCATGATCGGCACTTCATATAGATAACGCGTGGTGACCATCGGCAATACCGCGCGCGACTCGACGTCACAGAACATGGCGATCTTCTCGCGCATGTTGTCATCGACCGGGTAGTCGCTGCGGGCGATGATGGCGTCGGGCAGAATGCCGACGCTGCGCAGATCGCGCACGCTGTGCTGAGTGGGCTTGGTTTTCAGCTCGCCGGTGGCGCCGACCATAGGAAGGAACGTCACGTGGATATAGAGCGTGTTCTCGCGGCCCATGTCGTGGCGCATCTGGCGGATGGCTTCGAGGAACGGCGCCGCTTCGATGTCGCCGACTGTGCCGCCGACTTCGACCAGCACGACGTCGGCTGAGCTGCTCTTGGCGACCATGCCGATGCGACGCTTGATCTCGTTGGTCACGTGCGGGACGACTTGGATGGTTTTGCCGAGGTAGTCGCCGCGGCGTTCCTTGGTGAGCACTTCGGAATACACCTGGCCAGTGGTGGCGTTGCACGGCTTCGTCAGATTTGTGTCGATGAAGCGCTCGTAGTGGCCGAGGTCGAGGTCGGTTTCCGCACCGTCTTCGGTGACGAAGACTTCGCCGTGCTGGTAGGGCGACATCGTGCCTGGATCTACGTTGAGGTAAGGGTCGAGCTTTTGAACAGCTACGCGCAGTCCGCGCGACTTAAGGACGCGGCCGATCGCCGCAGCGGTGACGCCTTTGCCGACCGAGCTGACGACGCCGCCGGTGCAGAAAATGAACTTGGGCATGACTAGAAGAGTAAAAAGTAAAGAGTCAGAGTAAAGAGTCAGCGTGGAGAGTCGCTCTGACTTTCCACTTTCTGGCGGCTCTGTGGCACGCTGTTAATAACATAACCTTGAATCCGACTTCGGACAAGGCACAAAAAAAGGGAGCTTGATTGTGCCCCCTCTGGATTCGCCATTTACATCGTTCGTGATTGATCAGACATGCAATTTTCGAAGAACCGATGTGATTATATCCACGTGGTGATGGCTGCGCAGGGAGCGCATTTGGCGCTTTCCCACAGTGCAAAGCCCTGCAAGGGCGTACTTCAATTCAACTATGTCTCAACTATTCAACTATGTCAGCCATGGCTTGTGCGACGGTGCGGCTCCGGTAATGGCGTGAGCAAGATAAATGTCTCTTTGTGAAAACCATGGGTCTGGGATATGCGGAGGTCGCCTGCGGACCGAAGGTGGGCAGGTTCATCTGTGCAACAGAAAGCTGGTGATCGATGAAAATGACTGGACACGTGGTGGGTATGTGTTGGAAGACCCCTGTTTTTATGCAATTTATGTGATTGACAGTATTTTTCACCATGCTAGAATCTCGTTGCCAGGATGCCCCCTAGACAAAGGGGAAAGTAGTTGTCGCGTTGACAAGTTCAGCTAGATTAAGGAGACGTACCCATGAATACCAAGAAAATCCTGTCGTTTGCAGCGGCTTCGGCCGTGCTGGCGACGGCGATTGGCATTGCCCCTGCCACCGCCCAGGAACCTGCCGTTTTGCGCATTTATTCCAGCTTTCCGCTGACCGGTTCGGCCGGCCCGTCGTCCACTGCGATGGTGAACGCCATCAATATGGCGATCGAGCAGCGCACGAAGGGCGGCATGGTTTGCGAAGGCAAGTTCAAGATTGATTACAAGTCGCTGGACGATGCGACGGCCGCTGCTGGCAAGTGGGATGCGGCGAAGGAACAGGAGAACGCCAACATCGCCGTAGCGGACAAGGAAACGATCGCCTACATTGGCACGCTCAACTCGGGTGCCGCGAAGGTTTCGATTCCGATTCTGAACGCTGCAAATATCGCGATGGTGAGCCCTGCGAACACGTATCCTGGTCTTACCAAGGGGCCGGAGTCTGGTGCTGCAGCCAACGAGCCAGGCATTTACTACACGAAGGGCCCGCAGAACTACTCGCGCGTGGTTCCGGCCGACGACATCCAGGGTGCGGTTGCGGCAAAGTGGGCGAAGAGCCTCGGCGCCAAGTCCGTGTACATCCTCGATGACACCGAGCTCTACGGCAAGGGTCTGGCCAATGTGTTCGAGAAGACGGCCAAGGAAATTGGCCTGAAGGTTCTCGGCCGCGATGGCATCGACGGCAAGGCCGCCGATTACAAGGCACTGGCGACAAAGATCGGCAGCGTCAAGCCGAGCCTGATCTACTTCGGTGGCATCACGCAGAACAACCCCGGCCAGGTGCTTAAGGACCTGCGCGCGGCTGGCGTCAAGTCGCTGTTCATGGGCGCAGACGGCATCCAGGACACGGCATTCATCGAAGCTGCAGGCGCAGACCTCGCCAATGGCGTGCTGGCCACCCTCGGCGGTACCCCGGTGAAGAGCCTGCCCGCCTCTGGTAAGAAGTTCTATGCTGACTACAAGGCGAAGTACAAGATCGAGCCTGAGAGCTACGCGATCTATGCATATGAGGCCTTCGGCGTGGTTCTGAATGCGATCAGCAAAGTTTGCAAGGCGGATACTGCCGCTGTGCGCGATGCGATCATGTCCACGAAGAGCTACAAGGGCGTCCTCGGCACGTGGTCCTACGGCCCCACGGGCGACACCACGCTGACCGGCATGGTCGGCTACCGCGTCGTCAAGGGCAAGTGGGAGCAGACCGGCGCTTTGACCTTTAAGTAGAGATCAATTGAGTGAATTCAAGCCAGTTTGGCGGTGAATTCTCTCCTGAGAACTCTGAGCGCTAAGAGGGCGCAGCCACGTTCGCAGAACGCGTGCTGCGCCCTTTTTTTGTTCGTGCGATCCGCTGCCGTTCAGTCAATGTTGCTGAACGATGTGATCGCGACTGCTGTTTCTTCCAACCTACAATGCAGACAGCCGCTAACTCCCGTGCCGGCCTGCGTCAGTCTCCGATCTGGCGCATCCTGCTGGCAATTCCGATCATCTACGTGGTGTTGCTGCTCGGCCAGCCTGCCGGGCTCGATCTTCCGAAAATCGTTGATACGATTCGGAACGATCCCGGCATCCTGTTGCAGCAGCTGATCAACGGCCTGGCAAACGGCGCCATCATCGCCATCATTGCGTTGGGCTATACCTTGGTCTATGGCATTATCGAGCTGGTGAACTTTGCCAACTCGGACGTGTTCATGCTCGGTACATTTACCGCGCTGCTGTCGATGTCGCCATTTATCATCATGTCTGAAAATGGTGGCGCGAGCGTTCCGTGGTGGGCGGCGTTGATCGCCTTCTTCCCGGCGATGGGCATTGGCGCACTTTTGAATGTCACTATCGAACGCGTGGCGTATCGCAAGTTGCGCAATGCGCCTAAGCTGATCGTGCTGATCAGTGCGCTGGGCATGTCGTTTATTTTGCAGAATATCGGGCTGCAGCTCGGTTCACTCGGCAAGCTGGCGCAGGCCGGTCCGCAGTTCTCCATTTTCTCCATTCTTGGATCGAATAACGCGGCGCCAAAGAGCTTCCCGTCTGTTTTTTCAAACGACAACTTGCTGGAGTATGTATTCCCGTCGGAACCGACGCCGACGCCGGCCGCAGATGCGGGTGGTGCGGCGGCTGCCGGCGCTGTTGCGGGTGAGCTGAGCGAAGATGCTGTGATGGCCACTGCCAACGCCGCCATCGACGCAACTATGGTCGCTGACGAAGCTACGCGCGCTGCGGCTCCTACTGAAGTCGTGGCGGCTGATGCAGAAGTGACGCCCGAAGTCGCGGTGGCTGATGCAGAAGCGACGCCCGAGGCGCCGGTGGCTGATGCGGCTGCTGAAATTGTAGCCACGGAGGAGCCGACCCCGGACATTATCGCGACGATGAACGCCGAAAATGGTGGTCAGGATGTGATGGCCGAAGCGCCTGCAGCCACGAATGAGGCTGGTCAGTCCATCGAGCGCACGAAAGTGCGCATCACGTTCAAGGACCTGCTTGTGATTTCGGTGGCCGTCGTGCTGATGCTGGTGCTGCGCTGGTTCATCGCCAACACCAAGATGGGCAAAGCCATGCGCGCCACTGCGCAGAATCGTGATGCGGCCAAGATCATGGGCATCGACGTCGACCGTGTGATTGCGATTACCTTTGCCATCGGCGGTGCGCTGGCTGGTGCAGCCGGCATGATGACGGGCATTTACAACGGCACCTTCGTCTTCACGATGGGCTTTACCGCCGGCTTACGCTCGTTCACCGCGGCGGTGCTCGGCGGCATCGGCAATATCACTGGCGCTGCGCTGGGTGGCATTCTGATCGGCATTCTGGCGGCGTTTTCGGATCAATTCCTATCCGTGCGCTGGACGAATGCGTGGATCTTCCTGGTGCTGGTTCTTGTCATGCTCTTCCGCCCGACGGGTTTGCTCGGCAAGCATGGCGGAGAAAAGGCGTAACCATGAAAAAGCAACTTTTTCGCGGCACGGAATTGCTCGCAATCGTGCTGTCCGCATTTCTTGCCCTTGTGATGGGGCGCTGGTCGATCATAGTCATCGCGGCAACCGGTGGGGCGCTCGTCGGCTTGGCGCAGGATCGCGCGTCGGGTGGCTGGAAGCGTGCGCTGCAGATCGGCCTGATTATGTCGGCCGCCACGGTGTTGATGGGTTGGTTTCACAACAATGTGCTGCAGCTGCTGCCAGTGCAGGAGACGATCAATGCGTCTGCGCGTTCGCTGCTGACATACGTCGGCGCGATGGCCATCGGCGTGTTCACTTCTGTGGCGATTGCCTGGCTGCGCTGCCTTGAGAATCAAAAAGCCGGCCGCATCGGCCAGCTCGCCATCCTGGCGGCGTATGCGATTGCCTTCCCATTCTTCGACGCGGTAACCGGTTCGGTGTGGATGGCCACGATCATCGTGTGCCTGATCTACGCCATGCAGGCGCAGGGTCTAAACATCGTGGCCGGCTTCTCGGGCATGCTGGACCTGGGTTATGTGGCGTTCTTTGCGATCGGTGGCTATACGGTGGCGTTGATGAACTCTGAATTCGCCGGCCGCCATATGCCCTTCATGCTGATCATTTGGATCGCGGCGGCGGCAGCGGCGCTGTTCGGCCTGCTGCTCGGCGCGCCGGTGATTCCGCTGCGCGGCGACTACCTGGCTATCGTGACGCTGGGCTTTGGCGAAATTGTGCCGATCGCATTTAAAAATCTTGAAGCGATTCGTATCAACGAGCCGATCAGTGCGATCATCGCGTGGCTGAGTGGCAAGGGTGCTGAAACGGTGACGTGTCTGATCGGCTGCGGTGATACGCCATACAACCTGACGAATGGCACGCAGGGCATCAGCCCGATCGGCTCACCCGGTGAGTCGTTCGTGGTTGGCAATTACACGCCGTGGTACTTCCTGATTTTGGCGATGGTGGTGATCAGCGTGTTCCTGATCCACCAGCTGCGCCACAGCCGCATCGGCCGCGCCATGGTGGCGATGCGTGAGGACGAACTCGCGGCGAGTGCCATGGGCGTGCCGGTGACGCGCATCAAGCTCACCGCGTTCATGATCGGCGCTATGTTCTCCGGCTTCGCTGGCGCATTCTATGGTAGCTATGTGTCGTTTATCTCGCCGGATGCGTTCGACTTCTCGATCTCGGTGATCGTGTTGTGTATGGTCATTCTGGGCGGATCGGGCAGCATTATCGGTGTGCTGATGGGCGCGCTCGTCGTCAAGATCATCGACCTGCTGGTGCTCGACAAGCTGCAGGTGATCATCAACGGCATCATGCATGTGACGGTGTTCAAGTGGAATACCAATCCGGGCTTGAATAACTTTCTCGAAAGCCTGCTCAATATGACGCAGTACAAGCTGCTGTTGTTCGGGTTGATTCTGGTCATCATGATGATCACGCGGCCGCAGGGTCTGGTGCCCGCCAGCGTCGCGAAGTATCCGGAGGGGAAGTGACATGGCGATATTGTTGGATGCAAGCGACGTCACCAAACGTTTTGGCGGCCTGACGGCCGTCAGCAAAGTGAACTTCCATATCGAGCAGGGCATGATTGCTGGCTTGATCGGACCGAACGGCGCCGGTAAGACGACGTTCTTCAACATGATCACCGGCGTGTATACGCCGACGGAAGGCGCGATCATGTTCGATGGCAAGCCGATCGCCGGCCTGCGACCGGATCGTGTGCAGGCGCTGGGCATCAGCCGTACGTTTCAAAACATTCGTCTGTTCTCGCAGATGAGCGCGCTGGAAAACGTGCTGGTTGGCATGCATGCGCGTCTGCAGGGCAACGTTTTTGAGGCGTTCTTTCATATTCCGCGCGTGAACGCTGAAGAGGCGAGGGCGGTTGAAAAGGCGCGCGCGACGCTCGATTTCGTCGGCCTTGGCCGCGGTCTGGGCGATACGCAGGCAAGAAACCTGTCGTACGGCTTACAGCGTCGCCTGGAAATCGCGCGTGCGCTGGCGTCGGATCCGAAGCTGCTGCTGCTGGACGAGCCGACGGCTGGCATGAACCCGCAGGAAAAGCGTGAGCTGACGGACTTGGTTGATCATGTGCGCAAAGAGCTGGGCATCACTGTGCTGCTGATCGAGCACGATATGAAAGTGGTGATGGGTATCAGCGATCGCGTGAGCGTGCTCGATCACGGCGAGATGATCGCCGAGGGTCTGCCGCGTGATGTGCAGAACAACCCGAAGGTGATCGAGGCGTACCTCGGTCAGGGAGCAGCTGCCGAAGGCGCGTGATGAACGCAGGAGTGGGCAACGACGCTGTTCTTTGCACTGAAATTAATCGAATTACGATTTTCGCCTTCCTCTTCTCCTACTTTCGCTCTTCTTAAGAAGCTAAGAAGACTGGATTGTGATTCGAGATGGATTCGAGATGGATTCGAGATAGATTCGAGATAGATTCGAGATGGATTGCGATGGATTGCGATGGATTGCATAGAGGCCGAGTTGCTACAGGAGTGGTCTAGAAATGCTTGAACTCAAAAACGTTCACACCTATTACGGCAACATCCATGCACTGAAGGGCATCAGCCTGACGGTCAACGAGGGTGAAATCGTCACACTGATCGGCTCGAACGGCGCCGGCAAGACGACGACGCTGCGCACGATTCAGGGTTTGCTGCGGCCGCGCGAAGGCACGATTCTGTTGAACGGTGAGGCGCTGGAGAAGCTGGCGCCGCACGTGATTGTGCAGCGTGGCATCAGTCAGTCGCCGGAAGGGCGCCTGATTTTCAGCAACATGACGGTGCGCGAGAATCTTGAGATGGGCGCGTATCAGCGTAATGACAAGGATGGGATTACGCGCGATATGGAGTATGTATATACGCTGTTCCCGCGCCTGCGTGAGCGGATGACGCAGCGTGGCGGTACGCTCTCGGGCGGTGAACAGCAGATGCTGTCGATGGGCCGCGCGCTCATGGCCCGCCCGCGCATTATGCTGCTGGATGAGCCGTCGATGGGCTTGGCGCCGATTCTGGTCGACCAGATCTTTGAAATCATCAAGACGCTGAACAAGGAAGGCACAACGATCCTGCTCGTCGAGCAGAACGCGCGCCTGGCGCTCAGTATCGCGCACCGCGGCTATGTGCTTGAAACGGGCGAAATCGTGCTGACTGGCGAAGGCCGCTCTCTGCTCGATAATCCCGAAGTCAAGGCGGCATACCTCGGCGAAAGAGCCCACTAAAAAAAGCAGACGGTCAGAGCGGAGAGTCAGAGTAAACATTCACCATGTTCACTCTGACTCTCCGTTTTTTCCGCCTGCTCTCATCTCGAATGCGATAATTCGCACTATGAGCGACGCCACGAATTCAGAAAATGCAGTGCTTCCCCCCGCCGACGAGATGGTTGAAAAAGTGCGCACGGCACTGCGCGAAGTCTATGATCCCGAGCTGGGCATGAGTGTGATCGAGTTGGGACTGATCCGCAAAATTGCAGTGCAGAAGGAACAGGTTGACCTGACCATGATTCTGACCACACCATTTTGCCCGTATGGCCCGGCGATGGTCGAGCAGGTCAAGCAGAAAGCGCAGGAGACCTCGCAGTTTGTGACAAAGGTCACCATGGGCCTGGAAGTCTGGGAGCCCAGCATGATGGAGGATCAGGCCGCAGCAAACTGGGGACTGTACTACTAGTAGATAGTGATAGTAGATAGTGATAGTGAACCGAATCTTCACTATCCACTATCTACTTTTTCTCCGCCCCCAGCACATAGTGCTCAAACGCTTCCGCCGTCCATGGTAAAAGCTGTTTGAAAAAGTGCTGGTAGATTGCCTGGGCGTAGACGCGAATTTCGTGCTGCGCCTCTTCTGCCATGCGCAGACGCAGGAAATGCATCATATTGTGCGCGTCGACTTTGACGACCCAGGTGTAATAGACGGAAAATCCGGGCAGGAAGGCGCGTGCAAGTTCGCGCGCCACGCCTTTTTTCAGCGCATCCTCGTACAGCTCGTAGCTGCGTGCGTAATGCTGCAGCAGCGCGGCCGTCAGCTCCTGGCTGTCTTCCACAGATACTTCACCGAGGCTGGCCTGCTTGTTTGACGGCGATTGGCGGCGCCAGACGTCGGGCACGTAAAAATCGTTTTCCTCGAACTCGGTGTAGCGCCCGCTCTGCGCATTCATATTGAAGGTGCGGTGGCGCACCCACTGCCACCATGTGACGACTGGCGCACGCACGCGAAATTTAAATTCGACCTGCTCGAACGGGCTGGTGTGGTGGTGGCGCAGCAGGTAGAAGAGCAGCTTTTTGTCTTTTTCCTCGCCCTTACTCTCGCCCATGAACGATACGCGTGCGGCGTTGACGATTGCCAGATCGCCGCTGACGCCGGCGGCTGGGTGGGGCATGAAATCGAGCAGTTCGATGTAGCCCTTGTCGAGCACGTCGATGCGTTTGCCGATGAGTTCAGCGCCGGGCGCGGGGGGCATGGGTACAGTAGACATGGTGATAGGGCTTTTTAATTTCTGAGCAAAAACACGGGGACGACATTTTAATACTGACAGTCTGCGGCTGATTTTTTTTTGATTTTTTTTGGGCGAGTTGTATTTCCTCCTGCGAAACCGCGAAACCGCGAAGCCGCGAAGAACGTGAAGGGAAAGAATTTTGCGTGAAATATCTGTGGCTTCTGCTCCTCAAGCGAGAAACCTGCGCGAGAATACCAGCATGATGTTGCACCTTGTTTCGAAGGCCGAATGGGAAGCACTTCCGGCAAACCAGCCGTATGCAGCGCCGTCGCTGGAGCAGGAAGGTTTCATCCACTGCACAGATGGCGAAGGGGTGATGTTGGATGTGGCCAATCGCTTTTATCGGGGTCAGTCCGGTGATTTTGTGCTGCTAGAGGTGGATGAGGTAAAAGTGATGGCGCCGGTGAAGCGCGAGGCGCCGGCCGATCCGAAGCCGGCGGTTGGGGCTGCGCTGCCGCCGGAGGTTGAAGCTGAACATGGGGAATCTGTTGCGCCGCGGCCGTTGTTCCCACACGTGTACGGGCCGATTGATCGTGCAGCGATCGTTGCGGTGCGCCCGGTGCTGCGTGATACGGACGGGCGATTCACCGGCTTCGGCGCCGTTGCTGGTGTTGCTGATGTGGCCACAGCGACTGCGGCTAATCCGCTCGGTCTGAAGCCGGCTAGCCAGCTGGCGAACGAGCTGCTGGATGCGACGGACGCGTTCTCGGAATCGCTGCGGCGTTACAAAGACAAAATCGAGGCGCGCATCGATGCATCGGACCGCGATTTGTCAAACTTGTCAAAGTAACCCGGCTTCTTAGAAGCCGAGTTGCTTATTACATAATGACGAACCCCATCCTCCTGGACTTCCCAGAGCAGATCGAGAGCGCGCGCCTGATCATCCGCGCGCCGCGCGCCGGCGATGGTCCCGCCCTCAACGCCGCTGTCTGCGAATCACTTCCCGAGCTGCGCCGTTGGTTGCCGTGGGCTCAGCGAGCCCCCAGCCTCGACGAAAGCGAAGCCGGTGTGCGTCGGGGCCGCGCTCGCTGGATTCTCCGCGACGATCTGTGGCTGCTGCTGTTTCTCAAAAATCTTGATGGCGTAATTGAAAGTGGGAAAGAAAGTGAAAAAGAAAGTGAAAAAGAAAGTGAAAAAGAAAGCGGGAAAGAAAGCGGGAAAGAAGGCATTCTCGTCGGAGCAAGTGGCATTCATCGCATGGACTGGACTGTGCGGCGCTTTGAGATCGGTTACTGGCTGCGTACTTCTCTATATGGCCAAGGCTATATGACCGAGGCCGTCCACGCCATCGCCGGCTTTGCCTTCGACATTTTGCACGCTCGGCGTGTCGAGATTCGCGCCGATGAGCTCAACTATCGCAGCTGGCGCGTCGCTGAGCGCTGTGGCTTCGAGCTGGAAGGCACCCTGCGCAACGAGGTCGTCGACGAAGTGGGCAACCCGCGTAATCTACGCATTTATGCACAGGTGCGCTGAAATGCCGCCCTGTCATCTTCTCAAGCCGCATTTCAAGCCGCATTTCAAGCCGCATTTCAAGCCGCATCATCCTTCTCCAAAAAACGCATAAGGCTGAATTTTTGCGCCGGTCGTGGATGACATCTGATGTCGTCACACTATTTGCTTTTGATGCCGGAGCTATCTATCCGCTACTGCTTTCTACTGTTTTGGGCGACTGCAATGGTCGCCGGCATGGGCAAGGCGGCCAGTCACGCCAGTTGCGTTTTTACATGAAACAGTCGTGCTGCGTCGCCTGAATGCTCAGCGCTTGTTCAGATGTCCTCTCAAAAGCTACCCGCCTGCCGTTTTTATGCCTGAATCGCAGGTAAAAGCACGTTTTGACAGTCTCATGTCGTTAGGATTCTGCACCAGACTTCCTATTGCACGTCTTTCTGCGGATATCGCAGAAGCCGTCTGGGATAAATCTGGGATATCAGAATGGCGAAATTCATGCAACCAAATCGGCCGGTCGGCATCGTAGGCTATGGAGCGTATGTGCCGCGTTATCGGCTGGTGTCGCAAGAAGTATCCGAATTGTGGACGGATGGCAACGCCGTCTCCCCGGTGCGCGAAAAATCGGTGCCTGGGCTGGATGAAGACGTGGCCACAATGAGCATCGAGGCGGCGCGTAATGCAATGCGTCGTGCGGTGCGTTCGTCGGCGCGCGACGAATCGAGCCTCGCCGCCAACCTCGGCGCCGTATGGGTGGGCAGCGAATCGCATCCCTACGCCGTTAAGCCCACCAGCACCATCGTCGCCGAAGCCATCGGCGCCACGCCTTATACGCAAGCCGCCGACTGGCAGTTCGCCTGCAAAGCTGGCACTGAAGCGATGCAGGCGGCAATTGGCTTCGTCGGCAGTGGTATGACCGAATATGCGCTTGCCGTCGGCATGGACGCCGCACAAGGCCGGCCCGGCGACGCGCTCGAATACACCGCTGGCGCTGGTGGTGCTGCTTATCTGCTCGGCCCGGCCGAAGAAGCGCTCGCCGTCATCGATGGTTCGATCAGCTTCGTCAGCGATACGCCGGACTTCTGGCGTCGCCAGTACGAGAAATATCCCGAACATGCCGGCCGTTTTACCGGCGAGCCCGCTTACTTTCACCATATTTCATCGGCCACCGTCGGGCTGCTCGAGGCGATGCAGCTCAAACCGGCCGACTTTGCGTTTGCCGTTTTTCACCAGCCGAATCTGAAATTCCCGCTCAGCGCCGGCCAGCAGCTCGGCTTCCACAAGGATCAGCTGTGGCCCGGTATTCTGGTGAACGATATCGGCAACACTTACGCCGGCTCGTCCATGATCGGCCTCACCGCTGTGCTCGATCAGGCGCGCCCCGGTGATCGCATCCTGCTGACCTCGTTCGGCAGCGGCGCCGGTAGCGATTCGTTCTGCCTCACTGTCACTGAGCGCGTCGTTGAGGCGCGTAAAGATCCGAATGTGATGACTACGGCCGACTATGTGCGTCGCCGCACGCAGATTGACTACGCACAATACACCCGCCTGAAGGGTAATTACCGCTTGAATTAGCGCTGAGTGTTGAGTAATTCTCGGAACACGGAACTATGAGAGACGTATCCATCATCGGCCTCGGCCAGACGGTCGTGGGCGAGCACTGGGACAAAAGCCTGCGCATGCTGGGCTACGAAGCGCTGAACTCGGCGATGGCCAGCGCGCGGATCGAACGCATCGATGCGCTCTATGTCGGCAATATGCTGTCCGGTGAATTGACCAAGCAGGAACATCTCGGCGCGCTCATCGCCGACTTCTCCGGCCAGCGTGGCATCGAAGCGATGAAAATCGAAGCGGCGTGCGGCAGCGCCGGCGCCGCCTTCCGCGTCGGTTATGCGATGGTCGCTGGCGGTATGCAGGATGTCGTCGCTGTCATGGGCGTCGAAAAGATGACCGATCAGGAGAGCAGCCTGACCACGTCGGCGCTCGCCATGGCCGCCGATGCCGAATATGAAGCGCTACAGGGCCTTTCGTTCGTCGGCATTAATGCGCTGCTGATGCGGCGCTACATGCATGAGCACGGGTATAAAAAAGACGACTTCGCGCAGTTCGCCATCAATGCGCATGCGAACGCGGTGAACAACCCGAATGCGATGTTCCGCTCGCTGATCACTGCCCGGCAGTTCGCCGACGCGAAGCCGATCGCCGATCCGATCAATCTGCTGGACTCATCGCCGATTGCCGATGGCGCAGCATGTGTGATCCTGGCGCCGACGGCCATGGCGCGCGAATTTACAGACAAGCCGGTGCGCGTTCGCGCGAGCGCCGTAGCGACTGACACCGTCGCCGTGCACGATCGGCGCGACCCGCTTTATCTTGAAGGCGGTGCGATCAGCGCGCAGAAGGCGTACGCACAAGCCGGCATCGGGCCCTGGGATCTCGATTTGTTCGAAGTGCACGACGCATTCACGATCATGTCGGCGTTGTCGCTGGAAGCGGCCGGATTTGCGCCGCGCGGCAAGGGCGTTCGCCTGGCGCTTGATGGTGAGATCGGCATCGGTGGCCGGCTGCCGATCACGACGATGGGTGGGCTGAAGGCGCGCGGTCATCCGGTCGGCGCCACCGGCATGTATCAGATTGTCGAAGTGACGCAGCAGCTGCGCGGCGAGGCCGGCGCCAATCAGGTGCGCGATGCGCGCCTCGGTATGGCACAGAACATCGGTGGCAGCGGTGCAACAGTGGTGACGACGATTCTCGAACGCGCGTAGGACGCGCCGTTTTGCATCGCCGTTTGCATCGCCGTTTGCATCGACGAAAAACAAAATTCACAGCTGGAGCGCGCATATATGCGGCGTTTCGGCCGAATAATACAGAGGAAAACAAATGGAAGTCGCACGATATTGGCGCACGACGCAGCAGCGTTATCGCATGGAAGGCGAGATTTGTCCGACTTGCAGCGGTAAGATATTTCCGCCGCGTGACGTGTGTCCGCATTGTCAGCATGAAGCGAAGACGCCGTTCACATTCAGCGGCCGCGGTGAAATCTTTTCGTACAGCACGATTCACAATGCGCCGCAAGGATTTGAGAAATTCGCGCCATACACCGTCGCGCTTGTGCGCCTGACCGAAGGGCCGCTCGTCACCGCACAGCTCACTGACGTCGATGAGCATGACGTTTATATCGGCATGCCGGTCGAAATGGTTACGCGCGTGCTGCGTGAGGACGGCGAGCGTGGCCTGCTGGTCTATGGCTTCAAATTTAGGCCGGCGTTCGGCGTGTCTGGCTCGTCGTCGCAGGCGGTGGCTGTCGATGTGCGCGCGCCGGAGCATGCGCAGCACGAAGTCATGATCGCACGCTAAGTGAGTCGCCAAAAGTTCTGGCGGCAGATTCGCCTCCCCCGCAAAGCGGGGGAGGCGAATCTGCCGGACAAAACTTATGGACAGGAACTTAGTGTTTACCTTCGAAACGACGGAAACAAACCCGGCTTCTTAGGAGCCGGGTTTGCTCAACGCGGCCTGTCAGCTTCTGTCAGCGCCGCAGCACCACCGCCGACTTCGCTCCCAGCCGCACGTTCATCAAGCGATCCGCGGCGGCAATTTCTGGAGATGTTCCTCCCACGGCCACTTCGACGTCGGTCGACGCCCTCGGCAGATCGGACTTCACTTCGATCGATTTGGGCTGGTCTCCCAGGTTGACCAGCGTGATGATCTCTCGTCGGCCGTCGCTTCGGACGACCGCAAATACATCGGCGGGAATGCCGTCATCGTTTAGCCAGGTGACCTTGAGATTCGCCCAGTCGGTGCTGCGCTTCAACGCGTTGAAGCCGGCGAGCGTCTCTTCGATGCCCACTTCGCCTCCGCTGAACATCATGTACGGTCCCGGCAGCGACATGAAGATCACGCATAGCAGCCTGACCTCGTCGAGTGAGAATTGTTCGCGCCGCCATTTGCTGCCCCAGCTCGGCCACCAGAAGGTGTCGTGCGAATCGATGTGGTGCGCCGTCATCGATCCGCGCGGCAGAAAGGCGTCGCGATCCTGAATCCAGCGCGCCAGCCCGCGGGCGTCGCGCACCCCCCACGCTTTGGCGTTGTCCGACCGAAGCAGCGCTGTGATCAGCCACTGTTCGTCGTAGTTGTAATTCAGGTCCATCGAGCGGCGCAGCAGGATGCCCGACGGCTCGGTGTACAGCAGCGCATCCGGATGCAGCGCCTTGAGTGCAGGGCGCAGGCGTTCGAACAGCGGTACGCACGCCAGCATCGACAGGCTGGCGCGGTGGCGGGCCCATTCGGCCCAGTTGGGGAAATCGTTGTACGTCGGCGCGTCGAAGCGAAAACCGTCGATCTTCAGCTCTGAAAGCAAAAACTGCATGGCTGCGGTGAAGTAGGCCTGCCACTCCGGATTTCGTGCATCGAAGGCTTTGGTGTAGATCCCGGCGACGTTGCCGTTTGAATCTCTGAAGAACCATTCAGGATGTTCCGCGATCAGGGGCGACACCGGCGGGCTGCCGGCTTTCCAGAATGGCTCGAAATCGATGATGTGTCGTGACCAGGCGATCTGATAGTTGCTCCACTCGCCGACCGCGCTGGCGAAGCTGTCGGAGGTGGCGCTTCCCACGAGATGGGCATACGGTCCTGTGCGCACGCCATCGGCGGCGATGGTGATGGATTCCTGGTCGAGCACGCCGTGCAACAGCACATCGAGGATGATGTGCATGCCCCGGCGGTGGCATTCCATCACCAGCAATTTCATCTGTTCCACGTCGCCGAACGAGGTGGCGATGTCCCAGTAGTCGTGCACGTTGTAGCTGGGATAGGGCTGGCGCGGCATCAGCTGAATGACGTTGAAGCCCAGTGCGGTGATTCGGTCCAGATCGGCCGTCAGGTCGGACACCTCGGGATATGGCTGGTAACGGTGCCCCGGATAGAACACCGAAAAGCCGATCTGGGCTTCATAGATGCTGGCCGCGCCGATCCATGCGGGCGGGTTCATCGGGGTGGTGTGGCCGGTGAATCGCAGCCAGCTTTGAAAGACCTCGGCAAAAGCTGGAAAGTCCGGCATGTGCAGATCGAGATCGAACAGGTCAATGCTGGCACGACCCATGCGGCCGACGTCGGCGGCGAAATTGGTCGACACCTCCAGCGAAAGTCGATTCGCTTCCCCCCCTCGGATTCGAATATCGCTCGCCTCCAGCTCCTGGCGCAGCCAGAGGGCGGCACAGCGCTGTTCGCTGCCGAGGTGGACGACGGCGCTCGACCCGCGCAGCCCGCCGATGGGCGAAATGCCGCTCCATTCCGAAATCTGGTCGAGGGCGATGTCGCGGCCGAGGCCGTTGCCCGGTGCGTTGACGCGCCAATTTCCGGTGGGCAGCGCCAAGTCGGCGGTCATGGTCAGGTTTCGCACAAGGAGCGTCGATGCGGCGTCACCGTGCAGAATGAGGCGCAGGGTGAGGGCGGGCCCATGTCGTCTGAACAGGTACTCGAGCGTTGCAGAGATTGCCCCGATTTTCACTGCCAGGCGGCATGCATCTCCTTCATGACTGGAAGCCCATTCCAGGTGTCCCTGATAGGTAATGCCGGCGAGGGTCTCGGCATCTGCAATGTCGATGCCGCCGGTAGGGGAGCGCACCTCGCGGCCGTTCACGCTGAGTGTGAATTCGAACGCCGGAAGTTCGATGCGAAACGGATCGTTGCTGGGCAGCACGATCGCCTGTGGCAGACCGCTGCGGTCATCGATTTCGACGTGGTGCAGGTATTCCGGATGGCGAATGATCATGATTTTTGGCGCACGTTTATGAATCCAACCAACGATGATTCGAGTCGTATCGTGCGATTGCATGATGTGGAATCGATATGGAATATTGTGGGCGCGTGTTCCAGGAAGTCAAGAAGGGGGAAGTTTTTCAGGCTGGGGCTGACTATGAATACGCAGGGCGACGCTTGCCTCGCCCCATCTTCTGCACATACGGGTGCATCCGCGGTTGGGGCATTGGACCGCAGGCCGCAGCGAATTGTGACGCCGTACAAAAATTTTTACCCCAACGGCGGATGCACCCATTGACGGTGCGTCCGCCGCGCAATCTCTTTTTCTATGAGCGGCAATCATTTGTACAGCCGTCAGGTTTTCGGTGTGCGCCTCTCCAACGAAGTTCCTCTGTACTGGTTTGGTGCCGAACGCGCATTAGTTCGCTGGCCGCGTATCTCATGTCCACCGGCGTGGAGCTATTGTCCGACGATATGCTGGCATGCTGCGTCGTTGATCAGCGCACTGACGGAACTTGCGAACTGTATGCCGGTGCGTCAGATCGTGTATCGCAGGATATTGGGCGTGTCGAGATGGCGAGGAGCTTGAACCTTGGGTGACGTGATCGGTGAGCCATGCTCACGAACCCGTCTTCTTAGAAGACGGGTTCGCGCAGTCATTTTTGTCAGCGTTGGTCAGGTTTTCGTTTTCGTCCATACTTGTTCTATCCGCGTCACCGCGTCACAAGCGCCGCGGTTCATGGAGCAAAATGAAAACCTACGCCATCGCCGGTGCCAGCTCACGCGCACTGGGCATGTTTGCCAAACCGATCTACGAACGATTCAAACACAGCGCGCACCTCGTTGGTGTGTTTGATGTGAACCGCACGCGTGCGCAGTTGCTCAGCGACGAATGCGGCGGGCCACAGGTATACGCCGACTTCGATGCGATGCTGCGCGAGCAAAAGCCCGATTGTGTGATCGTCACCACGGTCGACCGTTTTCACCATGAATACATCATCCGTGCGCTGAACGCCGGGTGCGACGCGATCACCGAAAAGCCGATGACCATTGGTGCTGAGCAGTGCCGCGCAATTCTCGCCGCTGAGAAGCGCAGCGGGCACACGGTCACGGTGACCTTCAACTATCGCTTCGCTCCATACACTACGCGCGTGAAGGAGCTGCTGCGCGAAGGTGCGATCGGTACGCCACTCAGCGTCGACTTCGAATGGATTCTCGACACGCGCCACGGTGCGGATTATTTTCGGCGCTGGCATCGACGCATGGAAAACTCCGGTGGTCTGCTGGTGCACAAATCGACGCATCACTTCGACATGATCAACTGGTGGCTTGAGGACGAGCCGCAGACGGTCTTCGGCCTCGGCGAGAGGCGCTTCTATGGGCCAACGCGTGAGCAGCGCGGCGAGCGCTGCTCGACTTGTGCGCATACGCGCACGTGTGAGTTCTATGTCGATCTTGCGCGCGACGAGAATCTGAAGCGCTTATATTTTGATGCTGAGCACGAAGACGGCTACTTTCGCGACGGCTGTGTGTTCTCTGATGAGATCGACATCTATGACACGATGAGTGTGAATGCGCGTTACAAACGCGGCACGCTGCTGAGTTATTCGCTGCAGGCGCACAGCCCGTGGGAAGGCTGGCGTGCAGCGATCAATGGCACAGGTGGCCGCATGGAGCTGCTGCTGATCGAAAGCGGCCTTGGCTCGGATCCGCGCAGCCATCCGATTGCGATCTTCAACCGCAAGGGTGAACGCGCGACAATCGACGTGCCCGTCGCTGCGGGCGGGCATGGCGGGGGAGATGCGCGGCTGCTGGCGCGGTTGTTCGGTGGTGAGAACGAGCCTGATCCACTCGGCTATATGGCCGGCTCGTGGCAAGGCGCAATGTCGATCATGATCGGCATCGCTGCCAATCATTCGATCGCAGAAGGGCGATCGGTTCGCATTGAGGATTTGCTATGACCAACTATCGACATCTCGGCGTATTCAGCGATCTTGTAGACGCGGCGAAGCGACAGCAGCCGTTGTATCCGTTGGCCCGCCCCGGCGAGGCCACGCAGGCGAAAGTGCGCGCCCGGCTCGGCTTTTGCTCCGGCCCGGAGACTCCGTTGAATGTGCAGACGCATGCGCACTGGGAACGTGACGGCGTCGCCGGCGAACTGGTGTCGTGGTCGGTCGGTTACGGCCCGCGCACTGAAGCGTACGTGCTGAAGCCTGCGGGCAAGCATGGGCCGCTGCCCGGCGTGCTGGCGCTGCACGATCATGGCGGCTTTAAGTTTTATGGGAAGGAAAAAATCGCTGACGGGCCGGACGGAATTGCAGCACCACTGCTGCAGGATTTCCGTGATGGCTGTTACGGTGGTCGCGCGTATGCGAATGAACTTGCGCGTGCGGGCTTCGTCGTCGTTGCGCACGACACGTTCCTGTGGGGCAGCCGCAAATTTCCGCTCGAGGATATGCCGGCGGATTTGAGTGCGCGCGCTGGTGCGAGTGGTGAGCTGGCGGCGCAGATTCAGTCGTACAACAATGTTGCCGGCGCGCATGAGCATCTTGTGGCGAAGTATTGCAACCTGCTCGGCACTGGCATGCCTGGTGTGGTCTGCTATGAAGATCGCGTGGCGTTGAACTATCTGTGTTCACGCGCCGAAGTTGTGCCGGGGCGTGTGGCGTGTCTTGGTTTGTCCGGTGGAGGCAATCGCAGTGCGATGCTTGCTGCGTCGCATGGCGGGTTGAAGGCGGCGGCGATCGTCGGCTTGATGACTACGTATGAGGGATTGCTGGATCACAACGCGTACTCACATACGTGGATGTTGTATCCGTACGGCCTTGCGCTCGATATGGACTGGGCCGATCTCGCTGCGTGCCGTGCGCCACTGCCGCTGCTGGTGCAGTTCGATGAAGAAGATGACCTGTTCACACCTGACGGCATGCGCGCTGCACATGCACGCCTCGCTGATCATTACGCGCATGTCGGCGCGCCCGGAGCGTACACCGCGCAGTGGTACCCAGGGCCGCATAAATTCGATCTGCCGATGCAGCATGCTGCGTTTGACTGGCTCAAGGCTGTGCTTTAGTAGCGCCACAGCGCCAGCCAGCGGTGCATGAAGCGATTGAACAAATCGAGCCCGCCGAGCATGAATGCGTTCAACAGCATGCTCCACACGATGGCCGCGCGCCAGACGCGGCCATCCCATTCGTCGAAGCGCTGTTGCAGGCCGGCGCCGGCCAGCAGGCACAGTTGCGGCATCACGTCGAGCACGAAGCGCTGCGTGTTGATTTGTGCTGAACCGTTTCCCAGATATAGCATCTGCGCGCCGAGCGTGAGCACGATTCCGAGCCATAAACCCAGGCTTATGGCTCGCGACGTGCGCGCAGCGAATACCGTGATGAGAAAAGCGCTTGCTGTAAGCAGGCTGGTTCCGAAATAATCGGGGCGCACGTTGGTCAGGTAATTTGTCGCCGGATCCCAGATTAAATTTGTGCCGTGCATAAGCAGATAGTACAAATTGAACGGCACATATGCCGGGCTGAAGCGTCCGTAGAGATTGGCGCGTTCGAGCAGAAAGCCGTTGTCCTGCATGAACGCATAGCCTGATTCGAGCGGGTTTCCGAAGCGCGCAAAATTGTAGAGGCCCCATGCACCGAGCGCGACAGCGATCACGCTGAGGAACTGCAATGCTGCAGAAAAATCGCGCCGTCGTTCGGGTCCGCGTTGAAAGCCGAATGTGATGATGAACACAGTTGGAATGAGAAAGAGGCCGAGCTGGCGCGAGAGAATCGCCGTTGCCGCATAAATGCCGAGCAGCAGTCCACGCCTTTTTCCGAGCGCTTCGTTCAGGCATGCAGCTGTGCCGAGCAGCGCAACCGCGTGCGCGAAATGCCAGACGTTGCGGCTTTCGAGCGCGATGTGCCATACACCCGTTCCGAACAAATAGCCGAGCGTCGTCCACGCCCGCGTCTGTGCGCGCACGCTGAGCTTTGTCAGTGCCGCATTCAATGCCAGCGCTGATAGTGCGATGCAGATTGCTGCAATGATCGTCGTGTTGGTACGCTCTTCACCGAATATGGCAACGATTGGGAAAAGCAACACGGATGGCGCGGGAGGAAAAGCCACATACCAGCGCCCGTCATGGATCGACCAGTCGCCAGCCACGCCGCGCATCCACTGGTATTCCACTTCGACTTGTCCATTGACCCACGCCAGTGCCTGCAGCGCGTGCAGATTGACGCCCTGATGACTGCGGCGAATTTGTGGAATCCATGTCGCGAGAAAAACGACACAGGTGAGTACGAAGACGATGCGATGGCTGTGGGTGCGAAGACGAGACATCGGAGAGAGTATTTCACATTTCGCGTTCGTCATGCTGAACAACCCTTCGTTGTATAACCTGCTTGTGGGACTGCAGGCGACGGTATCTGGAACACCGATATTGAATCCAACGTTTGCCGCCACCGACTCCGGTCGCTGAAGCGACCGGAGTCGGTGGCGGCGATTCTGCTGACGGTTCTGCTGGTGATTCAGATTTTCGTCTTTGCGCAGCGCTATGTGGTTTCTAGTGCGCTGATGGGCGCGACGAAGGAGTAACTTGAACGCGAACCAACTCAATCTTGCTGTGGCCGGTTTTCTGCCGGCGGACTGGCGCAGCATCGATGCGAACGTTTGCCGTAATGTGCGCGCAGCCGGATTCACGGGTGTGTCGATCGTAGTGAGTCAGCCACTCGATGCACAGCTTGTCGATGCGCAGCGTGTGCGTGCGGCGCTCGACGAAACAGGTGTGCGCTGTGCGCAGGCGAATGGCATGTATGAACGCCTCATCGATGCAGATCCGTTGCTGCGTGCGGAAGGTGTGCGCGGTCATCAGTCGCTGACGCGGCTCGGTCGCGTCTTTGGCGCGCATTGCGTCTATGTGCGCCCAGGCAGCCGTAACTCGCGCGGTCACTGGTGGCATCACCCTGCCAATCACACGGCTGAGGCATTCGACGTACTCGTCGCCTCTTGTAAACAGATTGCGCGCACGGCCGAAGAGGAAGGTATGACGCTGGCCATCGAAGGCCATGTTTCATCCACGCTCGATACGCCGCAGCGTGCGCGCGACCTGCTCGATGCCGTCGGATCGCCGGCGCTGAAGTTCAGCATGGACCCGGTGAATTTCATCGGCACAGTTGTGGATGCGCATGATCCGTCGCGCGTGCTGAATGCGCTCTTCGACCTCATGGTGCGCGATACGGTAATCTTGCACGCAAAGGACTGCCGTCTGCAGGATGGCCACGTTGTGCACATCGATGAAGTGCTGCTCGGTGACGGCACGATGAACTATGAACTACTGCTCACTCGGCTGGTCCGTGAGGCGCCGCAGGCGTGGCTGTTGATCGAACATTTGCCTGACGAAAAAATTCCGGCTGCACGCGCGGCAATCGCTGCAGCAGCGGATAGGTGCGGGGTGACATTCGCAGCTTGAATCGATTTGAATCGAGGAGAGAGCCAGAGCGTCTTTGCTTTTACGGAGCAGGATTTCGTCTAAGTGAGTCGCCAAAAGTTCTGGCGGCAGATTCGCCTCCCCCGCAACGCGGGGGAGGCGAATCTGCCGGACAAAACTTATGGACAGGAACTTAGGCTCTTAACTCTGACTTTGTCACTACTCAGGCCGGCCAATTTTCCAACGCGAAACACGCTGTTCCTTCCCCCCGAAGGGGGAAGGAACAGCGTGTTTCGCGGGAAATACTGAGTTAGGCCTGAGTAGTGACCTGACTTTGAATCTGACTCTCGTCCGTCATGGGCGGCTTCGGTGGCAGAACCCAGAACAACAGGCTGCCGCCGAAACGAAAGGCGGCGCAGATGAGCAGCACCTTGGCGGCGCTGGACCAGTCTGCGAGGGGCGCTGCTGCAAGCGGGGCGAGCATCGCGCCGACGTTCATCAGGATGCTGTAAAAAGCGACGAAACTGTTGCGCTTCTCGGGGGGGATGATCGCGTAGAACAAGCCGGCGTGTGTGATGCCGAGGCCGGTGTCGTTGAGCGTATTCAAAAATCCGAATGCCAGAATTGCGCTTGGCCACGGAATCAGCACGATGATCAACGGGTACATGCCGGTGAGCAGCACTGTTCGCAATACAACCCAGAAATCACCCTTGCGCGAAATCAGGCGTGTCCACAATTGTGCACTGACCATCATGGCAATCTGGGCAATCGTGGAATTTAGGCCAATCCAGCTGTTGCTGAGGTGGAGCTCATTCACGAAGTAGATTGTGTAGATCGGTGCTGCACCCCACGCACCAATCCAGCAGATCAGCGTCACGATATTGAAATTAACGTACGAGCGATGCTCGTGCACGAACGCGCGTGCGTTGTTCAGCAGCTCGTGTACGCTGGGCCGTACTCTTTTCCCGATTGCTTCGATTTGTGTTTTGACGGTGGTGAACGGTTCTGGGAACTCGATCTTGAGGATGAAGTATGTGCTGTATTGCGCCAGCAGGAATGATATGAAATTCAACAGCTGATGATTGAGTGGAAAGGGGACTGCGTCGAGAAAAAATCCGCTGAGAAATGAGCCAAGGGCCATGCTCGCCGAGACGAGCGTGAGGCGCATGGCAAACAACGCGCTGCGGCGGTTCGGTGGACAGACGTCGGCGATGATGACCGCCCATGCGGTGTTGAACAATGCCAGTGGCACTGACTGCAGAATCACGATGGTCACGATCGCAACCGCTGCCCAGGCTGGAGGCAGCAGCCATGGCACCAACATGATGAACAGATACGCCATTCGTGAAAGCGCGAGGCTGCCGACCACCCAGTTTTTGCGGCGTTGCGTATCGCGCATGCTGTCCATAAAGCGCGCCGCCGGAAATGTGAACAGGATGATCATCAGCGCCGGCAGTGACGACATCGCGCCGAGCAGCGAATTCGAGCCGCCCAGTTTTAGCACCATCGGCCCGTTGAACGCGATCGCCCCCATGGCTATACCGATCGGGATGATCTCGACGCACATGTAGTACAGATTTCTGTCCGTCGGTGTGTAGCCGCGCAACTCGACGATTCTGTCAGCGATGCGTTGGCTCGCTCGGCGTGCGATGTCTCGGATCTTCAAAGCCTGTTGAGCATAGTGCAGTTTTAGCGTAACTGCGTGCCGATCGAAGCGCTGTAGCCGGTCATTTCAAGATAACCGACGCCGTGCACTGTTTTCGACAGTACTGTGCCCTCGGCGCTGACCGCACCTTCGTAATACACGGTTGAGAGCTCGGCTTCCTGATCGTCGAAGCGCGTGCGCACTTCCAGATCGAGCTGTGCACTTGGTGCCGTGACGCGCCAGCGCGTCGGATAGCTTGCGCCCGTATGTGGGCTGCGCCACTCCTGCAGTGGTTCGAAGTGCAGCTCGTCACGTTTCAGTTGGCGGGGTTTGCCATCGGGTTCGATCAGCGTCGCCAGCGCAAGAAATGCGTCTTGCGGGCGACGGCTTTTGTCGCGCACCTGGGCGATGAGCAATTCGTGTCCGTCGTCGAGCTGCAGCGCCAGCCAGTCCCAGCCTTCAGCATTTTGGTCGAGCAGGCTGGTCGACCATTCATGGTCCATCCAACTGCTGCCTGTCACTTGAAATTCGCGCTCACCGATACGAATTCGGCCGTTGGTGCTGAGGCGTGTAAACGAGTAGTAATACGAGGCGTTCTTCGGATCAGCACTCTTTGGGCTCAGGCCGCGATCGGCTTGCAGCACGAGTGGTTTGTCTGGCTGCAGGCTCAGATCGATGGCGACGTTGCCATCTTCGGCGCGCAGCTGTACCGCGCCGGCGGCATTGTGTGGCTCGGCGCTGGCGTTTTGATCGATCGTCCAGTTTTCGACCCATGCGCGGAACGGCGCACTCTGTGCCCCTGCCAGCCCACCTGCACCACGGCTGAAACGTTCGAACGCATGATGCGTCCCCGCTTCGATATCTGACAACGCAAAGTGCGCGAAGTACACCTGGCGGAAGCCGAGGCCGTTCGTCGCCGTTGCATCACCGGGAGACGGTGGCACGACGGCACGTCGAAACACCGTCAGCTGGTAACCGAACGGGCGCCCGCTCGCGTCCTGCACGTTGCCGGTGTAGTACCACCATTCGAGCAGGTACTCGTCGTGTGGTCCGTGATCCTCTGGCCAGTGCATGTCGCGCACCGTCGTTGCACGAGTGAAGGCACCGGGGTTCGTCTGCACGGGCTGCATCTCCAGACGGCCGACGGCTGGCGCCGACGTCGGCGCACTGGCACACGCGGACAATGTAAGCGCGGCGGCGATCAGGAGCTGGGCGAGGTTCAACTTCATGTCGGCCGCATGCTAGAGCGCATAGATAAGAAGAGGGTGAAGAAAGGGAATAGGGAAAATATGTAACCGCTCAGTCCTACGTCGATATGTCCCGCGAAACGCACTCTTCTCTCCCCCTTCGGGGGAAAGAAGAGTGCGTTTCGCGGGAAATACTGATTTGGGCCTGAGTAGTTACGAAAATATTAAATTCACTTTTTACTGACCACTGATTTTTTATTCCCTATTCTTTGCAAGCGTCGTCAGCACATCGCGGCGCAGCGCTTCGCCGAGTGTTGCGGCGCCATGGAATGCGCGTGTGAGTGTGGTGTGCATCTGTTCGCGCGTCATCTGCGCAGCGAGCGGCCGAATCTTTTCCCACTGCGGCAGGCGCGTCGGTTCGCTGAGCGCCTCTTCGGCGAGGATGGCGGCGGCGATTTCTGGATCGAGTTCATCCACGCGTTCGCCGGCCAGTACGAGATCGTGATATCGCAGCACACGGCCTGCGGCGACACGCTTGTGCAATCGATCGTAAACATGTTCGATTTTCGTGCTTAGCCCGCGTGGTGTAATCTGCCGCACCCATTCGGCCTGCACTGCGCTGGCGAAGCGCAGCAGCATCCAGTGTTCACCATCGCGTCCGCCGATTTCACGTAATTCTGATGCGACCAGCAGCATGTTGTTGCCGGCTATGCTTTCGTCGGCGAGCTGTGCGCGCCGGCCATGCGCGAGGTCATATTCCGAACTGCCGCTGCTCGTGCGTACGGCAAGGTGATCGACGAAGCCGGTGAGATGGCAGCGTGCGATGCTCTCGACTGCCGCTGTGCTCATCGCCGTTGGTGCGGCGAGCGTAAGCCCGGCTTCCTCGCACAGCGCCAGAATTTGTGCGCGCGTCTGCGCCGTCTCGCGCGCTGTGTGCGCATTTACGCCGTAGTCTGCGCATTTGCGCCCATCAAAATTGCAGCGCTCGGCATGTTCGAACGAACGTGCATACAGAAAAAAATCACTGCCGGAATCGCGGCGCTGCAGCAGCGATGCGCGATTCCGACGCATGATGCGGTCGCGTTCATCGCGCGGGTGCAGGCGCATCAGCAGATCGCGTCCGCCGACGAGTGCGGCGAGCAGCGCAATCTCGCGCACGCAGTTGTGTGCTTCGGCTTCGATCAGCATGCGCGCATAGCGCGGATGTGCCGGAATGTGCAGCATGCGACGGCCGATCTCTGTGATTGCGCCTGCATGCAGTGCGCCAAGATCTTCGAGTAGCGCTTCTGCTGCAGTGATGCGCTGTGTGTCGGGCTTGTCGAGAAAATCGAAATCTGCGACCGATTGCACGCCGAGTGAATGAAGCAGCAGCACAGTTGATGACAGCTCAGTGCGCTGTACTTCGGGTGTGTTGCGCGCTGGGCGTGCGGCGTGATTTTTCTGCGACCACAAACGGATGCATGTGCCTGGTGCGGTGCGACCGGCGCGGCCGGCGCGCTGGTCGGCCGAAGCCTGCGAAATCGCTTCCACATGCAGTGTGTCGACGCCGCGCGTCGGATCGTAGCGTGCGACGCGCACCAGTCCGCTGTCGATGACGTGGCGAATGCCTGGGATCGTCAGCGACGTTTCGGCCACATTCGTCGCGGCGATCACGCGTCGCAGTTCGCTCGGTGCGAAGACGCGATCCTGTTCGTGCGGTGACAGATCGCCGTGCAGCATGAGAAAAGTGAGTGGACCACCGCGCCACACGCTGCGAATTTCGTCGAGCGTGCGCTGAATTTCGTTCATGCCGGGCAGAAAGATAAGCACGTCACCGCCGGCGGGATCGTCGCTGCCGGTATCGCGCAGCACGCGCAGCGCTTCGGCGGAAGCGCGTTCCCATATTGGACGATCGTCGTCCCACTCCTGATAGTGCACATCGACGGGGAAGCTGCGGCCGGCGGATTCGAGGATGGGACAGCCGAGATAGTGCGCGACCGGCTCTGCTTCGAGCGTGGCCGACATGACGATCAGCCGCAAATCCGGGCGTCGCGTCTGGATGCGTCGGCACAGCGCAAGCGCCACGTCACTCATCAGGTTGCGCTCGTGAAATTCATCGAACATCACGGCGCCTACGTGTTTGAGCAGCGGATCGCTTTGCAGCCAGCGCAGCAGAATGCCCTCGGTGACATACGCGATGCGCGTGGCGGGGCCGAGCTGTTCGTCGAAGCGCACCTGATAGCCGACCAGGTCGCCGACGGTGACGTTCATCTCGTGTGCGACGCGCGTGGCCACACTGCGTGCTGCGACGCGCCGCGGCTGCAGCACGACGATCAGCTTGTCGCCGCACAATCCATCTGCGTACAGCATCTGTGGCGCCTGTGTTGTTTTGCCGGAACCCGTCGGTGCGACGAGCACAAGCGAATTGTGTTCGCGCCATATGCGGCTGAGTTGCGTGCGCAGATCATGAATGGGAAGCATGGTATCGACTATAACTATGTGAGTCGCCAAAAGTTCTGGCGGCAGATTCGCCTCCCCCGCTTTGCGGGGGAGGCGAATCTGCCGGACAAAACTTTTGGACAGGAACTTAGGATTACCATATGCTTTTGATCATCGATGCCAACCTGATTTCGCCTGACGGCTGTCGCAAGGCCGATATTCTGATCGAAGGTGAGCGCATCATCGCCGTCGCCGACGCAGGTGCGGATGCTGCGCTGCGTGCGCGCGCGACGCACGTCGTCGATGCCGCCGGCCTGCTGGCGTTTCCTGGCCTCATCGATGTGCACACACATTTGCGTGAGCCGGGTGGTGAGCATAAGGAAGACTTCCACAGCGGAACGAGCGCTGCGCTGGCGGGTGGCGTCACGACCGTGTTTGGCATGCCGAATACACAGCCCGCGCTGACCGATGCGGCTGCGCTCGATATGGCGCTGGCACGTGCGGCTGCGAGTGCGGTGTGCGATTTTGGACTTTTTCTCGGTGCGACGAACACGAATGCCGGCTTGAAGATGGCGGCGCCGGAGATGCACGAATGCGGCCTGAAGATGTACATGGGCAGCAGCACCGGCGATTTGCTCGTCGAAGATTTCGGCTTGCAATTGGCGCACTTCGAACAATATCCGCGTGAGCGCGTCATCGCTGTGCATGCCGAGCATGAGCAGGCGGTGCGCGCGTTTGCTGCGCGCCGCCTGCGCCGGCCGCCCGTGTGCGCGGAAATCGAAACGGGGCGCGCAATTGCGCTGGCCGAAGCGACGGGTCATCGCCTGCATATTTGCCACGTCTCGACGAGGCGTGAGCTGGAGCAGATCGTCGCTGCGCGCGCGCGCGGCGTGCCTGTGACGTGTGAAGTCGCGCCGCACCATTTGTTCTTTACGACGGGCGGCCGCTGGTTGTGGGATGACGTACCGCGCCCCGTTGCTGCGCCCGATTCGTTTTTCGAAATGAATCCGCCGCTGCGTGAGGCGGATGACGCACGCTTTCTATGGAACAACCTGGCACAGTTCGATTGCATTGCGACCGACCATGCGCCGCACACGCTTGCGGAAAAGCACAGCGCGCGGCCGCCGATGGGGCTGCCGGGTCTTGAAGATATGCTCCCGCTGCTGCTCACGGCTGTGCATGCCGGGCGACTGCGTCTGGAGGACATCGCCCGACTGTGCTGTGACGGCCCGGCACGCACGTTTTCCATCGCACGCAAAGGTACAATCATGCCCGGCTACGATGCAGACATTACGCTTGTCGATGCGGCTCGTGAGCATGAGCTTGGAGCAGGGCGCATCTATAGCAAATGTGGATGGAGTGCGTTCGCCGGATTCCGCGCACGCGGCGCTGTGCATTCAGTGTATGTGCGCGGAAGCGTGGCATTCGATGATGGGATGATCGTAGCGCAGCCGGGCAGCGGCCGACGTATCGAGCAGGCGCATCGCGCATGAAAGTCGTGACAACATGACCCAGGAACTGAGGCAGGTCATCACCAATCGAATTCTTACGCTGCTGGCATTGATCGCCATGGCGCCGGCGTTATTGCTGGTGATCGATCTGCCTGTGCGCAATTATTCGATCGATATTCTTGGCGCGCCGTTGCCACTGCAGTTTGGCGTGGATACGCTGCTCATCACGCTTGTACCGGTGCTCACGATCGCCGGCGTTGACTGGGTGTTGCGCGAACATCCGGCAGTGCGGCGGGGTGATGTGGTGTATCTGTTCCCTTTTTGGATCGCACCTGGACTGGGAACGCTGGCATTGTGCCTGTTGCTCACGCGTATTTCAACCTGGCCGCTGTGGATCGCTGCGCTGATCGTCGGTGTTGTTGTGATCGGCATTCTGATCAACGCCGAGTATGGTGCGTTGTCGTCCGACCTTGCTGGTTACGCAAATTCGCGCTTGGCCGTATCTGGGCTGACCTATGTGATTGCGTATGTGTTGTTCGCGGTGATTTATGTGCAGCGCGAACGCACCGTCATTAGTGCGACGCTGATGGCCGTGACGACGTTTTTGATTTCGATCGAGCTGCTTGCGCCGCACAGAATCGGCCTTGGCAAAGCAGCGCTGAATGCTGCGTTGCTGGCGTTTCTGATTGCGCAGGCGACGTGGGCAATGAATTACTGGAACATCTCGACATGGAGCGCCGGCGTGTTGCTGCTGACGTGGTTGTACGTCGGCGTTGGTGTGTCGCAGGAATTCCATGAAGGCCAGCCCGCGCGCGGTGTGCTCGTTGAGTACGGCGTGGTCACAATGGTTGCGCTCGTCGTTGTGTGGCTTTTGGCAGGCAGCCGGTGAATGAGTGGGTGTGCCTGCTCGGAGTCGGCATCGTGAAATGCCGACATAAAGTTGAGCGAGTGTGAATTTGCAGAACGGTTTTGCAAAGCTGTTTTGTAAAACCGTTTTGTAAAACCGTATGAGGAGTCGATGATGAATTTGTTTAATCCACGAAAAGATCGCGAGAAGGATTTGCAGGAGCAGGGGCGCATTCCACCCGGACAGGCGCTGACGGAAAAATTCCCTGTATTGCATTACGGATCGGTTCCGCGTTACGACCTGAACAGCTGGACCTTCAGCATCAGTGGCGAGGTGCTTGAGCCGCGCACGTTCACGTGGGCAGAATTTCTTCAGCTGCCGATGCGTGAGATCACGATGGATATTCATTGCGTGACGCGCTGGAGCAAATTTGATACGGTGTGGAAGGGTGTGCATCTGCAGGACCTGATCGATCAGAAAATCGTGCAGCCCAAACCGAGTGCGAAATTTATTATTGAGCACTGCGAATACGGATTCACGACGAACCTTGACATCAAGCATTTTCTGAAGCCGACGACGCTGATGGCGATTGAATACGATGGAAAACCACTCGATGCTGATCACGGATATCCGCTGCGCGTTGTGGTGGGTGCGGTGAAGGAATCGGCACAGGATCCGGATACGCGTTATTTCTGGAAGGGTGGCAAATGGTTGCGCTCGCTGGAATTCACCAGCGTGGACCATCCGGGCTTCTGGGAACAAGCCGGGTATCACAACATTGCGCGTGTGTGGCCTGAAGAACGTTTCGAAGGGAGCTGGTAGGGCAGCCCGCGTTTTCTTAATTGGAGTAAATGTCGTGGCCTTCATCGAGTTCATCGTTGCAGGCACAGCGTTCGAGGATCGAGCGCTGTTTGCGGAGATGTTGCGCCTTGGAGATGAGCTGTTGCTCGTGCGCGATCCGCACAATCCAAATGATGTCAGCGCAATTCAGTTGATCCTGCCGCCGAGCGATGTGGTTGGACATGTGCCACGTCATATCGCCGTCGAACTTTCTTTTCTGCTCGATCGGATTATGGAGCAGCATCGTCCTGTTGCGTTTTATGCGCGCGTGTTCGAATTGCTCCGTGATCCGATTATTGGCGATTTTCGCATCAGCGTTACCGTTGATCTGCCAGACGACTGGGTGATTCATTTACGCAGCGTGGCACAAGATCATTATGGTGACGTACGCGCATATGTTCTTGAACAGACGGCGCGCGCGAGCTATGTCATGCTGCGCTGCAGCGCTGAGCAGATGCTCACGGCGCGTGATGTGTTGGTTGCCAACGGCTTTGTCGTCGATCGCAGTGGTTTCGCGAGCCGGCCTGCTTCCAATGGGCAGCGCTATGCGTGGTTCATTCGTGTTGGATCTCTCACGCAGTATCGCTATGCCGACGTGCATGCGTTGTTGAAGCGTGCAGGGTTTTCCTGTGACGATGAAATTCATCAGCTTGAGCAGATGCGCGCTGAACAGCTGCGACAGGCGCAGGAATCGTTGTGGCAGGCGCGCCGTCTCGAACAGAACGCAAAAAGTCTGCGTGAGCAGCATGAGATGCAGCTGATCGAAAAAGAAGATCTCATCAAAGACCTGCGTTTTCAACTGGATCAGCTGCGGCCGACGCAGCCCGTTGCGGCCGCACCAGAACGGATGCGCGTCGATCGCATGTGGCTTGCTCGGTTGCTTGATTCGATCGCGGATTCGCTCAGGCCGGAGCAGATGCTTGATGTGATCGAAGGTCAGTACCCCGATCGGGTCGTTGTGCTTTCTTCGGCGCGCAGCTCCGCGCATGATTCGGAAAAGTTTCGCCATCGCCGCCGCTTGGCGATACTGTTGCTCAGCCTGGCCACTGACTACTGGTCTGCATTGCAAATGGGGCAGGGCGATGTCGAAGCGCGCAAAGTGTTCGGCGATGACTATGCGGCGCAGGAATCGGAGAAGGTTGAGAAGACGCCGCGACTGCGACGCAAGCGCACATTCACCTATGAAGGCCGCACTCTTTATATGTCACAGCATCTGAAGATCGGCGTGAAGGACGGATCTGTTGAGACGATTCGCGTGCACTTTGCGTGGGATGAGCCAAGCCGCACGATTGTCATCGGTCACTGCGGCGTGCATTTGCCGATTGATTAATTGATTAAACGGCCGCGCTAGAATCTTCGTCGTGATCGCGAAGCATCTCACCACACTCGAGCTGCCGAAAATATTGGACCGGCTGGCAAAATACTGTGCATTCTCTGCGAGCGATGTGCTTGCGCGTGAACTGCAGCCCGCTCATTTACCTTCTGAAGTGCTGCGTCGTCAGGCGGAGACGACGCAGGCGCGCGATGCCCTGGAGAAGCTCGACTCGCTCAGCATTGGTGGTTCACACGACGTGCGCGAGGCTGTGCAGCGGGCGGCGCACGCCGGTGTGCTCGAACCGCGTCAGCTGCTCGATATTCGCGATACGCTCAATGCTGGTCGCAATCTGCAGCGCACGCTGTCGCGTCACGCAGCGTTGTATCCGCAGCTCACTGCGCTGACCAGCCTGATCGAATCGTGCGGCACGCTGGTCACCGAAATCAGCCGCTGCATCGACGATGGGGGGGAAGTGCGCGACAGCGCATCGCCGGAGCTGGCTGCGATTCGCCGCGAAGTGCGCATCGTGCACGAGCGGCTGCTCAACAAGCTCAATCGTCTCGTCGCCAATGGCGACATCGCGCCGTATCTGCAGGAAGCGATTGTCACGCAGCGCGGCGGTCGCTACGTCATTCCAATCAAGTCTGATTTCAAGGGGCGCATTCCAGGCCTGATTCACGATCAGAGCTCCAGCGGCATGACGCTGTTCATTGAGCCGTTGGCAACGCTCGAGGACAACAACCGCTGGCGTGAATTGCAGATGGCCGAAGAACGTGAAGTGCACCGCGTGCTCGTCGCCGTTTCGGTTTCTGTTGGCGCCGAAGCCGACGCGATCATGCGTTCGGTCGATGCCATCGCGCGTTTCGATCTTGCGCTGGCGAAGGCGAAGTATGCGCACGCCACGCGCTGTGTCGCGCCGCAGATTGTCGGTAGCAAACGGGAAGAGCACACGCTCTCGCTTGTGCAGGCGCGCCATCCGCTGTTGAATCCTGAAACCGTCGTGCCGATCGATGTGTCGTTTGATGAACAGGTGCGCATCGTCGTCATCACCGGTCCGAACACCGGCGGAAAAACCGTCGCACTAAAGACCATCGGTCTGCTCGCTGCAATGGCGCAATGCGGACTGCATCTGCCGTGTGAGCAGGCGGTGATGCCGGTCTTCGATCGCATCTACGCCGATATCGGCGACGAGCAGTCGATCGAGCAGAGTTTGTCCACATACAGCTCGCACCTGACGAATCTGCGTTCGTTCCTCGATAAAGTGGATGCGCAGTCGCTGGTGCTGCTTGACGAGCTCGGCGCCGGCACAGACCCGACTGAAGGTGCGGCGATCGCGCGGGCGATTCTGGAGTTTCTGCTGCGCACGGATGCGCTGTGCGTGGTGGCGACGCACTATCCTGAATTGAAGGCGTGGGCGTCGCTGACGAAGGGAGCACAAAACGCCAATGTTGCGTTCGATTACGAAACGCTGCGGCCGTTGTATCGGTTGAGCATGGGGTTGCCTGGCCGCAGCAACGCGTTCGCCATTGCGCAGCGCCTGGGAATGCCTGAGTCGATTCTCGAAACTGCGCGCGGCTATATGGATTCGAACACTGCGCGTGCCGAGGATATGCTTGCGGAAATTGCGCGGCTGCAGGATCAATCTGCGGAGGCGCGCGTGGCTGCGCGCCAGGCGCAGCGCGATGCCGAAGCCGATGCTGAGCGCATTCGCACGCGGCTCAACTCAATTGAGGATGAACGTCGGGTGCTGTTGCAGGATGCGCGCGAGGCTGCTGCGCGTGAAGTTGAATTGCTGCGCGCTGAAGTGCGCAAGCTGCGTTCGCGCGTCGTCGCTGCGGGCGGCACGCTTGAAGAAGTGAAGAGCATCGAGGCTGCTGTCGAATCTGTGCGCGAGATGCAGGAGATTGTGATCGCACCGCCGCCGAAGATGGAGCCGCAGCGCAAACGGCCGATTCAGGTTGGCGACACAGTGCGGGTGCGTTCGCTGAACAGTGATGCCGAAGTTGGTGCCATCATCGGTGGTGAGGCGGATGTGCAGATCGGGCGTATGCGCATGCGCGTGCGAATTGCAGATCTGGAGCGCGTGCGTGCGAAGAAACGTGAGGACGAAATCGAAGATGATGAGAAGCCAAAGGCGGCGGAGCGTGCGCCTTCACCCGGCATGGAGCTCGACATTCGGGGCACGACGGTGGAGGAGGGCGTTTCAGAACTTGAGGAATATCTCGATCGCGCGTCGCGCGCCGGCTTGCCGTTCGTGCGCATCATTCATGGCAAAGGGACTGGCGTTCTGCGCAGGGCCGTGCGCGAGGCGATCAAGCGCAACTCTGTGACATCGTCGTTCGAAAGCGGGCGCGAGGGCGAGGGTGGCGATGGTGTGACCGTCGTCAAACTGCAGGCGTAACGCCGAACTGCTGCCATGGCAAAATCAGCAAAGAAGCCGCAGCCGGCGACAAATGACACGCCGGCTGAATACGGCGGCGCGAAAAAGATGGCGGTGGCGAGCGTTGTGGTTGAAGAGAGCTGGTTCTGGGTCAGTGCGTTGTATAAGTCGGTGCCCGTCGGAAAATCAGAATTGGCGGCGCGGCGGCGCAATTTGTGGGAACGGCGCGTGTTCGTGATTCGTGTGCTTCGTGGCGATGAGCGGCGAGTGGCGCGGCGTGTGGCGAAGCAGCACGAAAAAAAATACGTCACGCCGAAGGGTGAGAACGCAGTGTGGCGCTTGCAGGAAATCGAAGCGTACGCGGAATTATTTGATCAGAAAATCGAAAGCGGCACCGAGGTGTACTGGAATTTTTTTGTCAAAGTCGATCCTGAATAGCCGCAACAACGTAGTCCCAAGCGAGTAATTTTTGCAGCACGGTAGAAAATTGGCTGGCGTGAGCAGACACAAATTTATTTGGTAGTAACTACTCAGGCCCAAATCAGTATTTCCCGCTAAATACGCTATTCTCTCCCCCTTCGGGGGAGAGAATAGCGTATTTAGCGTTGGAAAATGGCTAAGTTCCTGTCCATAAGTTTTGTCCGGCAGATTCGCCTCCCCCGCTTTGCGGGGGAGGCGAATCTGCCGCCAGAACTTTTGGCGACTCACTTAGCCTGAGTAGTTACATTTGGTATGAATACACATTCGAAACTGGTTCGTTTACTGCAGGTCCTTGCGATTGTCGCGCTGGTGATTTTTATCGCCGAGCGTTTGTGGTTGCTTGGTACTGCGCTGGGCAGCATCATTTCGATGATCGCCGTGTCGTGGCTGCTTGGCCTCATCGTGCGCCCGTCGATTGAATATTTGCGCGGCGGCCTGATTCCACGTTTCGTGCTGCGCTGGGCGGGGCGGCGCTACGGCGAATCTGTGCAGCAGCGCCTTGGTCGGCTGCGCCTGCCCTTTGGCGTTGCTGTGGCCATTGTGTACTTGCTGCTGCTCGTTGTGATCGTCGGCGGCTTGTGGTACGCGACTGCGTCGATTCTGCCGCAGGCAATCGATCTGGTGCGGCGCCTGCCGGAGATTGGTGCGGATTTGCCGCGGGTGTTGGCGGAAGCATGGCAGTCGATTGCGCCGCGCATCGGAGTGTATCCGGACTCGATCGCCGTCAATCAGCTGATATCGCCGCAGGATCTTTCTACGCGCGCGGCTGAGGTTGCAGGCTGGCTCGCGACGCAGGCGGTAAATTTGGCCGCTGTCACTGCGGGCGCGCTCGGCCAGGTTTTTCTCGTGTTGATCCTGAGCTTGTATGTGGTCGCCGAAGATCGGTTGATCGACGGTCAGTTTTATACACTGCTGCCGAGCCACTGGCACGAAGTCATGCGCCAGATGACGAGCAGCATCAATCGTTCATTCAAGAGCTATTTGCGCACGCAGATGATTTCCGCTCTGCTGCACGGGGCTGCGGCGCTGATCGTATTCATGATTTTCAGGCTGAACTTCGGCGTCGTCGTGGCGCTATTGTTCGCGGTGTTGTCTGTGGTGCCGCTGGTTGGCATCCCGGCTGCGATCCTGATCGCTGGCGTGGTGACGTTGCTTAGCGCGCCGGACGCGGTGATTCCCGTCGTCGTGATTCTGCTTGTGATCGACCAGATCATTGCGTATGGGGTTGTGCCAAAGCTGATGACGAGCTCGACTGGCGTGCCGAGCCTGATCGCGATGTTGTCGTTGTTTGTTGGTGTACAGCTGCTCGGATTCTGGGGATTGGTGTTCAGCGTGCCAATCGTCGGTTCGGTCTACTCGATTCTGTTCGACATTCTGCTGCCATGGCGGCGGCGTGAGGAAAATGCGGCGAATCAGGCACCGTCGTAGGGCACGCGATTGACGTGCATCACCTGCGGTTTGTGCGTTGGTTCGGCTGGATTAAGCAGCAGCGTGCTGATCGATGCGGGCGCGATGCCGAGGCGCTGGAAGAAGTCGAACGGCATGCCGAGGTAATGCGCGAGCGCGGCCTTGATCGGGTCGGCGTGCATGACGATGGCAACGACCTGCGGGCGGCGCGTCGGATGGGCATTGGGCTCGGCCACCGGCGTTTCGATGTCGGGGTGTGCAAGGGCAATGGCGTCAATTTGCCCGACGACGCGGCGCTGCATGTCGAGCATGGCTTCGCCTTCAGGGAAGACCGCGGCGCTCGGCGTTTCCACCACGACTTTCCACAGGTCTTTTGTGGCGACGTCTTCGGCGACGTCTTTGATGGTGCGGCCGGTGAATGTGCCGTTGTCGATGTCGGCGAGATTCGGCCGAATGTGCACGGGCAGGGCGTGTGACGCGGCGACGCGCCACGCAGTTTCGATCGCGCGCTCAAGCTGGCTGGCGTAGACGGCGTCCATTTTTTTGGAAGCGAGCGCGCTGCGCAGAGCTTCGGCCTGATGGCGGCCCTCTTCGTTCAGATGGATGTTCGGTGTGCGGCCCGGCAGACGGCCGGTTTTCACGAAGTCGTTCGTCGCGTGACGGATCAGCAGAAGTACGGCCATGGACGGAGAGCATACACCGCACTCGGCACTCTTCATTCCCCCTTCACCTTGAAGGCATCGAAGTCGCGTGCGATGACGCTGTTGGGAAAGATGGCGCGCGCTTCGTCTTCGAGATCGCGCTCGCGGTGGCGGCCGCTGATGTGGTTGAGGATGAGCTGCTTCACGCCGGCATCGCGAGCGAGGCGCGCTGCCTGGCCGGCGCTGAGGTGTCCGTGTTCGCGGGCCATGTCGCCGTCGGTGTCGGAATATGTGGCTTCGGTGACAAGCGCAGTGGCATTTTCGACGATGGGTAGGATGCTGACAGTCTCACCGATGTCGCCGGTCATTACCAGCCGTGCGCCCTGGCGCAGTTCGCCGAGCACGTCACTTGGCTGTACGACGCGGCCATCGACGAGCGTGATGGCCTGACCTTGCACCAGTGAACGGCGTTCTGGGCCCGGCGGCACGCCGAGCGCAGTGGCTTTGTCGTTGAGAAACGGCCGCCGCGAATGTTCCTGGAAAGCGAAGCCGTAGCAGTCCGGCCCGCGATGGCGAACGGGGAAAGCCAGCACATCGAAGTCGTCGCCTTCCAGAATGACACCGGGCTTGAGTTCGACGAAGTCGATGCGAATCGGCGGGCGTCCGCCGCGAAAAACCACGCGGTAGATCAGGTCTTCGACCTTATCGAGCGTGCTCTTGCCGCCATAGATTGAAACGCCGTCCAGCGTCTCCCACTGCCCAAGCGTGCTGAGCATGCCGCCCAGGCCCAGCAGGTGATCGAGATGCGGGTGCGTCAGCAGGATGTGTTCCAGCCGGCGAAAGCCGAGGCCGCTGGCGAGCAGCTGCCGTTGTGTGCCTTCACCGCAGTCGATCATGAAGCGGTACTCGCCGTGGGAGACGATGGCCGAGCTGAGTCCGCGCCGGGGCAGCGGCGCCGATGCGGCGGTTCCGAGGAAGGTAAGTTCGAACATGGGGGAGGATAGTTCCGAGTTCCGATTGCCGAGTGCCATCAATCCGATCGGTTTTCGATGACTCGCATGAGTCTGCTGATCACTCGCCCCACTTCCTCCGCTTTTTGTATGAGTTCGGCGAATTGATCTGCAGAGAGATAACCAACGTCATGTGCTCCATATAACAGCGAGCGTAACTACTACATCGAATTGGTTCGTACATCACTCTCGTCAATTCGCGAGCTTTTTGCCATGCAATCAGATTTTCGAAACGACTCACACCGGACATGCTTCCTCCAAGCAGGGGCTTGATGGATGACTGGCCGGAAGTCTAGCACTCTGCGAACTCTGCGCTTGGAACTTTAAATTTCCCTTCCTGCGTACTGCTTTTTGTAGTACGCCAGGTATTCGCCGCTCTTGATTTTGCGCCACCACGATTCATTTTCTAGGTACCAGCGCACGGTCTTTTCGAGCGCCTGTGCGAATGTGTGGCCTGGCTGCCAGCCAAGTTCGCGGGCTTTGCTGTTGTCGATGGCGTAGCGGCGGTCGTGACCGGGGCGATCGGTGATGGTTTGAATCAGCGAATATGGCTTGCCGAGCAGGTCGAGGATCGCGTGTGCGAGATCGATGTTGCGTGTTTCAATGCCGCTGCCGATGTTGTAAACCTCGCCGAGCGCACCTTTCTCGATGACGACGTCGATGCCTTCGCAGTGATCGAGCACGTACTGATAATCGCGCATTTGTCGACCGTCGCCGTACATCGGCAGGGGCAGGCCGTCGATGGCGTTGGTTACCCACACCGGAACAACTTTTTCAGGGTATTGAAAAGGCCCGATGTTGTTCGTGCCGCGCGTGATCGTCACTGGCACATTGAATGAGCGTGCATAGGCCAGGCACATCAAGTCACCGCCGGCTTTGCTGGCGGAATACGGGCTGCTGCCGTGCAGCTTGTCCTCTTCGGTGCTGCGGCCAGGTGCTTCGATGTCGCCATATACCTCATCGGTACTGATCTGGTGAAAGCGTGCGATGTTGAATTCGCGCGCCGCTTCCAGCAGCACGTAGGTGCCATAGACGTCGGTCATGATGAAGCTGCCCGGCTCAGTCAGCGAACGATCGACGTGTGAGTCGGCGGCGAAATTGATGATCAGGTCGATGCCGTTGTCCTTCACACAGCCGAACACCGCTTCGCGATCGGCGATGTCACCCTGCATAAAGCGATAGCGGCCGCCGAATTTTTCGGCAACGTCTTTCAGGTTATCCAGGTTGCCGGCGTACGTTAGTTTGTCGTAAACGACGATGTTCCAGTCCGCGTGTTTTTCGAGTTCGTAACGAACGAAATTCGATCCGATGAAGCCGGCAGCGCCGGTGATCAGGACATTCTTCATAGATCGTGAATTGTAACGAACGAAGTCCGATGTTGAAAATCCGGGAGTGACTAAACTCAAGGATATTCCGCGAATCACGGCAATGGCGTTAATGTGCGGTTGTGGCGCGGAAGAGCATCGGCAGCCCGCCGGCACAGCCGTAGGCGATCAGGATGTAGCGCAATATTTTTCCTGCAATCGTCGCGCTTAAAAAAATAGTGGGTGGCATTTTCAGCATGCCGGCCAGCAGTCCGCCGACGTCGAACAGTGGATTGGGGATGAGCGCGAGTATGAATATTACCAACGGACCGGCGCGGCGCATGTAGTAGCGCATGAGTTTGTATATGCGGCCGTGGGGCACGACTGCGTTGCCGCCTGAGCCGGCCATGTATGCGGTGTATTCCCCCAGCGCCGAGCCAAGGCCGCCGACGACGCCGACGGCGAGTGGGTGTGCCGCATCGGCGAATGCGCAGGTCAATGCCAGGCCGAACGGCGCCGGCAGGATCACCGTCGCGCTGTTCAGCAGGTTGATGACAAAGATGCCCAGCAGCCCGAAGCGCCCCAGCCCGCGCAGTGCGTCGTGGAAATACAGGCCGAGACCTGCTGCGATGAATGTGATGAGTACCGCAGCCAGCAGCGGCAGAATTTGTCGCAGCCGCTGCATGCGCGTTGGAGGGCTTGTGCGGGCGGATTCGCTTGTGCGGGCGGATTCGCTTGTGCGGGCGGATTTATTGTGCATGGAAATGTGATTGTCCTGTGCACTGCGTTAGCCGCCGCTCAACGCCGGCACGAAATGCACTTCGCTCTCTGCGCTCAATTCGTGTCGCAGCCCGCGCTTGCTGTTTTCTCCGTCCACCACCAGCGCGATATTCGGCCGCAGGCGGTCATTTGAGATCAGCCGATCCTGAATGCCTGGAAATTGCTGCTCGAGCTGTGCCACGGCATCGCGCACGGTGGCAGCTGTCACTGTGATGTGCACTGTGCCGCCGGTCAGGCCGCGCAGTAGCGGGGGAATCCAAACAATCGCCATATTGATTACGAATCAGCATTTTTTCGTGCGTCATTCAACAAAATCTCACAACAAAATCTCACAACAAAATCTCACAACAAAATCTCACAACAAAACCTCACAACAAAACCTCACAACAAAACCTCGTCGCTGTGTGCACCAACTCTGGAATCAACGTTGGAATACTGAGAAAAACATGCACTTGTATTGCCATTCAGATTGCGTCCGGCATGAGTGCATATAATAACGCCGTCGCCTCGCTGACGGCTCGAGCGACTTTGTCCCACCCGATGCTGTTGTGTAGGCTCTTTATTTCAAGGAGAAGACAAGAATGACCCCGAAAAATCGTTTGTCTGCTGTTCTTAGCATGACTGCGGCTGCTGCGGTTTTGTTGAGCGCATGTGGCGCTCCCGCTGCGCCCAAGCCGACTGCGGCGCCCGCCGCCACTGCGGCACCGGCTGCGACGGAAGCACCGGCTGCGACGGAAGCGCCGAAGGCAACGGAAGCGCCGAAGGCAACGGAAGCGCCGGCTGCTGGCGCCGCCGCCAAGATCGAAGCGCCTGATTGCAAGTACGGTGGCTCGATGAAGTCCATCGAAGCTGTTGATGCGACGACTGTGAAGTTCACGCTCTGCTCGCCTGACCCGGCGTTCCCCTATAAGCTGGCCGGCGATCCGTTCAGCATCCTCGACTCGAAGGATCTCGAGACCACGGGCGGCGATGCAGTCAAGATCAGCGAAGCCCCAAATGGAACGGGCGCGTACAAGCTGAAGGAATGGAAGCGTGGCGAGAGCCTGACGTTTGAGGCCAACGCCGATTACTACGGGGAGAAGGCCAAGACCCCCACCTTCGTGCTGCGCTGGTCGAAGGAAGCGGCTCAGCGCCTGCTCGAGCTGCAGTCCGGCAACACCGATGGCATCGCCAATGTCGGCCCCGAGGACTTCGAGAAGGTCGAGGGCGATTCCGCTCTCAAGCTCGTCGAAGTGCCGGCTGCCAACATCATGTACATCGGCTTCAACAACACGGTCGCCCCGTTCGATGACCCGAAGGTCCGCCAGGCCTTCTCGTACGGCATCAACCGCGAGCGCATTGTCAAGGACTTCTACCCGCGCGGCTCGTCCGTTGCCGGCAGCTTCGTGCCGGATAGCTTCGCCGTCGGCGCCTCGCCGAACGTGAAGTGGCCCACATACGACCCGGAGAAGGCCAAGGCGCTGCTGAAGGAAGCAGGCAAGGAAAACCTCGAAGTCTCGATCTCGTATCGCGACGTCGTGCGTGGCTACCTGCCTTCACCCAGCACCGTGGCGCAGGAAATCCAGGCGCAGCTCAAGGAAATCGGCGTCAATGTCAAGATTGACGTCAAGGAATCCGGTGCGTTCCTCGATTCCGTCACCGCTGGCAAGGAAGGCTTCTACATGCTCGGCTGGGGTGCGGACTACCCGGATGCGACCAACTTCCTCGACTATCACTTCGGCCCGCAGAACGCACAGTTCGGCAAGCCGAACGATGAGATCGTCGCGCTGTTGAAGGAAGCCGCTTCGACGGCCGATGTCGCTAAGCGCCAGGCCGCTTACGACAAGGTCAACCAGATGCTCGTAGACACTGTGCCGATGATCCCCGTCGCACACGGTGGTTCGGCGCTCGCCTTCAAGGCTTCGGCCGAAGGCGCGCATGCCAACCCGGTTAGCGCCGTCAAATTCAGCCTGATCAAGGGCGAGAAGGACACGCTGGTCTACACGCAGAACGCCGAGCCGATCAGCCTCTTCCCCAACGATGAGAGCGATGGCGAGACGTTCAACGCCACCGCGCAGATCTATGACGGCCTGCTGGCTTTCAAGACCGGCACGGGCGACGTCGAACCGGCGCTGGCTGAGAGCTACTCCGCCAATGCCGAGCTGACCGAGTGGACTTTCAAGCTCCGCCCGGGCGTCAAGTTCCACAACGGCGCGACCTTCGAGGCCGACGACGTTCTCGCCACCTTTGGCGCGATGTGGGATGTCAAGAACCCGGCTCACAAGGGCCGCACCGGCAACTTCGAATACTGGACGGCCTACTTTGGCACGTTCCTGAACGCGCCGGCGAAGTAAGTCGATGACTGATGGCGGCCGGCGGACTACCGACGGCTAACCACAGACAATCGATGGCAGCTGCAGCAGCCGCACTCGCAAGGGTGCGGCTGTTGTTTTTTTCGTGCGGATATACTTCGGCTCACAACGTTATGGCACAGTTTGTCACACGCCGATTCGTTCTGCTGTTGCCGGTGCTAGTCGGCATCCTGATCGTCACGTTCACCCTCGTTCGGCTGATCCCTGGGGATCCATGTAAGGCCATGCTGGGGGAGCGCGCTACCGAGGCCAAGTGCAGTGCATTTCGCGAGCGCTTTGGCCTGAATGACTCGATCCCAGTTCAGTTCGCCCGCTATATTGGCCGCGTGGTTCAGGGTGATTTTGGCACGTCGATCCAGACTGGGCGCCCGGTCACGGATGTGCTCGCTGAACGGCTGCCGATGACGGTTGAGCTTACATTCTTTGCCGTCATCTTTGCCTCCGCTGCGGGGGTGCTGCTTGGCGTGGTATCTGCCGTGCGGCAGAACAGCGCCGGCGACGTTGCTGCGATGGTCATCGCCAATACCGGCGTCTCCATGCCTATTTTCTGGCTTGGCTTGATGCTGGCTTATATTTTTGCGCTCGCGCTCAAGGGCACGTTTTTTCAGCTGCCACCTTCTGGGCGACTGGCGGCTGGTGCAAATCTGCCATCGCTCATGAAGATCTGGAACATCACTGAGGAAGATGGAATGCGCCGCTTTCTCACCATGTTTTTGTCGAATTCTGTGTTGCTCAGCGCGCTAATTCAGGGGAATTTCCCAGTATTTGTCGATGGGCTGCGCCATATGGTGCTCCCTTCGCTTGCTGTCGGTACGATCTCGATGTCCGTCATCGCCCGCATGACCCGTGGTGCCATGCTCGATGTGCTGACGCAGGACTATGTGCGCGTGGCGCGCGCCAAAGGCCTTGCGGAGCGCGCTGTCATCCTGAAGCATGCGCTTCGCAATGCGCTCGTGCCCATCGTCACTGTGATTGGCCTGCAAATCGGTGGACTGCTTTCCGGCGCCGTGCTAACCGAAACTGTGTTCAATCTGCCTGGCATGGGCACCGCCATCGTTACTGCGATCACTGCGCGTGATTACCCGGTGGTGCAGGCTTTCACCGTCGTCGTCGCGATGATCTTTGTGCTGGTCAACCTTGTGGTGGACCTGAGCTACGCATACCTGAATCCGCGCATTCGCGTGAGCTGATCCATGGCTGAATCGAACAACGCTTCCTCGCCTTCGCTCCCCATCGCGCCAATTCGACCGCTGGTGAGCTCCGAATCGCCGCTGCGCCGTACTTTGCGACGCCTGCTGCACAATCGCTCGGCTCAGGTGGGTATGGGCATGCTGGCATTTCTGATTCTGATCGCCTTCTCTGCGAGCATCATCGCTCCGTATGATCCGATCAAGCGCGTGCCCGATGTGAAGCGGCGCTCCGCGCCGTGTGTGCACGTTCTCGGCTGCGACGCCGACAAGAGCCAGCACCTGATGGGCATCGACGGCAATTTCCGTGATCTTTTCTCGCGGGTGCTTTATGGTTCGCGCTTGTCGCTGCAGATCGGCCTTGCCACTGTGACTGCGGCGGTGGTCATTGGCACGCTGCTTGGCGCTGTCGCCGGTTATATCGGCGGCTGGCTGGACAACCTGATTATGCGCATCATGGACGTCTTTCTGGCGTTCCCAAGCCTGCTGCTGGCCATTGCCATCGTCACGGTGCTGGGGCAGGGGCTGATCAACACGCTGCTGGCGGTGGCCATCGTGTCGATTCCGGTTTATGCGCGCGTGGTGCGCGCCAGCGTCATCACGGTGAAGGACCTGGACTATATTTCTGCGTCTTATGCGCTGGGGACGCCGCGCGCACGCGTACTCTTTACGCGCATCCTGCCGAACGCACTCACGCCGTTGATTGTGGTGGCGACGCTCGGCATCGCCGGTGCCATCCTCGAAGCCGCGGGCCTTTCATTTCTCGGCCTTGGCGCCGAGCCGCCGACGCCGGAGTGGGGCCTTATGCTCGGCGAAGAGCGCAACAGCGTCTTCAACGCCCCACATCTCGTTTTCTTCCCCGGCATCGCCATTATGGTCACTGTGCTGGCATTCAATCTGCTCGGCGACGGCCTGCGTGATGCACTCGATCCGCGGCGGAAGGTGTGACTTATCGTAACTACTCAGGCCAGCCATTTTTTCAACGCGAAACACACTATTCTCTCCCCCGAAGGGGGAGAGAATAGTGTGTTTCGCGGGAAATACTGATTTGGGCCTGAGTAGTTACGACTTGTCAAGTTCCGAGTTCCGAGTGAATCTTGTCTCGGAACTTGGAATTTCTTACCCGACCTTGTAGCTTGTTCCCTTCGGACCGTCTTCGAGCATTACGCCGATCTTTGTGAGCTGGTTGCGAATCTCGTCAGCCTGGGCGAAATTGCGCGCCTTGCGCGCGTCCAGCCGCATTCCGATCAGCATTTCGATCAGGGCTGCTTCGCGCTGTGCGTTGCCGCTGCCGGCGGCGCCGCTCGATTCGCGCGCCACCACTCCCAGCACGTCGCCACCGAGTTCGCGATACACCATGTTCACTTGCTCGAGCACCTCGCGCGTGGCAATCTGCTTGTCCAGCCAGCGGTTGACATCCGTGCCTAAGTCGAACAGCACCGACAACGCCAGCGGCGTGTTGAAGTCGTCGTTCATCGCGCTGGCGAATTGCATGCGCGCCTGGTCGATTCGCTCGATCAGGTTGTTCGTCAGTTCGGGCGTGACTTCGCTGCTCAGCTCGAGCTGCGGCTGCTTTAGCTCATCGCGCACACGACGCACTACCGTGTTCAGGCGCTCCCAGCCACGGCTGGCGCCATCCAGCGCCGTCGCGCTGTAGTCTGCTGGCGAGCGATACAGGCCCTGCAGAATGAACAGGCGCAGCGCTTCAGCGCGGTATTCCTTCAGCGCATCCTTCACCGTGCGGAAGTTGCCGAGGCTCTTGCTCATCTTCACGCCCTCGACGTTCAGACTGCCGGTGAGCATCCAGTAGTTCGCAAACGGCTGTTGATTTGCCGCTTCACTCTGCGCAATTTCACACTCGTTGTGCGGGAAGATGTTGTCCACACCACCGCCGTGAATGTCGAAGTTGGCGCCGAGATACTTCACACTCATCGCCGAGCACTCGATATGCCAGCCCGGATATCCGATCGACCAAGGCGATTTCCACTTCAGCAGGTGATTCTCCGGCGCCTTGACCCACAGCGCGAAATCCTGCGGATGGCGCTTGTCGTCGCGCACGGCGATGCGTTTGCCCGCTTCCATCTCCTCCACACGCCGGCCGCTCAGTTTGCCATATTCAGCAAAGGATTCGACGCTGAAATACACCGAGCCGTTCGATTCGTACGCAAAGCCGCCGGCGATCAGCTTCTCGATCATTTCGATCTGCTCCGGCACGTGTGCGCTGGCGCGCGGCGAAATATCCGGCCGTGCCACACCGAGCGAATCCATGTCCTCGAAGTACGAACGCATGTAGCGTTCGACGATTTCCATCGGCTCCACTTTTTCGCGCCGGGCACCCTTGAGGATGCGGTCCTCACCGTCGTCGAGTAGGTGCCCCACGTCTGTGATGTTCTGCACGTAGCGCACTCGGTAGCCGCTGTAGCGCAGCCAGCGCACGACCACGTCGAACGACACGTACGTCTTGGCGTGGCCGAGATGTGCGTGATCGTACACGGTCGGACCGCACACGTACATGGTGACGAAGCCTTCCTGAATCGGCTTGAACGCCTGCTTTTCTCGGAGGAGAACGTTGTAAATTTGCTGAGCCATTTAGAGTAATGATGTCGGTTCGAAATTTGTCTGGTATGCAAGTCCTGTGGGACGCATATCGATGGAAAATTTCAATCCGTGACTATAGTTTTGCGAAAATCAGGCGGCCGGCTGCAGTTTGCAGCACCTTCGTCACAGTGACTGGGATCGTGTGATTGAGGTAACTGCGCCCTTCTTCAACCACGACCATAGTGCCGTCGTCGAGGTAGCCTACACCTTGTCCTGCTTCCTTGCCTTCCTGAATGATCTCGATGTCGAGCATTTCACCGGGGATCAGCACCGATTTCACCGCATTGGCGAGTTCGTTGATGTTCATGACCGGCACGCCCTGCAATGAGGCGACCTTGTTCAGATTGTAATCATTGGTAACGATTGGGCACTGCCAGCGCTTGGCCAGCATGACCAGTTTTTCGTCCACGCGCGGAGATTCGCCTGGATCGTCGTCGACGATTTTGACGCGGTTTTCCTGTTCGCGCTGCAGTCGGCGCAGCACTTCGAGGCCGCGGCGTCCGCGCACGCGGCGCAGGCTTTCGGTTGAATCGGCGACGTATTGCAGTTCGTTTAGCACGAAGCGCGGCACGATCATATCGCCGCGTATGAAGCCGGCGCCGGCAATGTCTGCAATGCGGCCGTCGATGATGACGCTGGTGTCCAGCAGCATCGGCTCCTTATGTGGGTGTGGAGACAGCTCTTCTGGCTTCGATTCAGGCAGCCGAATGTTCAGAATGCGGAAAATTTCTCGGTAGCGCAGCCCCATCACTCCGAGGCCGAGCGAGGCAAATGCGATGGCTGCTAGAAATGGCAGCACCGGCCCGAATGGCTCGGGCAGGCGCGCCAGCGGAAAAGCGAGCAGCGCTGCCAGCAGCAGGCCACCGACCATACCGATGAAGTTGGCGATGATCTGCACTGCACTAATCTTGCTGATGCGCTCATACATCACCATCAGTGAGCGCCCCGCCAGCGTCGGCAGCATAATCGCGCCGATCAGCCCGAAGACGATCAACAGCAGTACGTGCGAGAAAAAACGGTTGTCCAACGGCGACAGCAGATTTTCATACGGAAACAAATCGGCCAGCGACCAGCCAATCAGTCCCAGCACCACGCCGCCGCTGATTCTGAGCCCGATTTGTATCGAAGAATTCGTTTTCACGGTTCGTGGAATTTAATCATGATGATCACATGACAATTATGAAGAACATGACAGAATGCTTTCCAGCATCCAAAATCTCCAGCAGACGCGAAGATACCGCTTTTGACTAAATGGAAGCTGAAGAGATGCTAGCACAGATGATCACTGGTTGCCGCCGCGGGAGTGGCTAAACTCGACTACATGAACCCGCGAATCACGGCATCGCCCCGCCGCCGCCGGGAGTGCTTAAATTAAAAATGAGGAGGACGGCACGATGCGTCAACGCGCCAGGTGTGTCTGCTGTGAGGGGTGCGGGGAAGCGGCAGTTGGGAGACAGATTACTTGCATGCCGCCGTGCCGGCGCGCGTTGGTTTTGTCCAAGTAAGACTCATGAAAATCTGTAGCTGTGTGAAGAGTGATTCTTCACACAGTCTTGCATGGGTTTGGGATGATAGCCACATCGGATCGCGCTGTTCTCGTGTGGAGCATCGTGTACCACAACACGCCGAGTGCCAGCGACGCTGTACTACTTTCCAGCCCGGGTGCCAAACGCACCCCGTTGATTGGGCGTATCCCTGCCGCGATACAATCTTTACCATGTCTGGTCAGCAGATCGACCTGAATCCCGTTTCACGCATCACAATCAACGCCATCGGCCAGCCCGGCCAGCGCACCTTCTATATGCAGGGACGCAGCGGTGCTCAGCTGATTTCGTTGATTTGCGAAAAAGAAACTGCACGCGCGCTTGCTGATGCGCTGCAGCAGATGCTCGAAGAGCTCAAGACTCGTTTTCCACAGGGCGCACGCTACATGAAGCAGCTGGCCAACATGGATCTCGAGGAACCGATTGCGCCCGAATTTCGTATCGGCCAGGTGAGCCTGGGATACGACGAAGACCACGATCAGGTGGTGGTCGTGTGTCACGAAATGCTCGCTGCAGATATCGACGAGAGCGAATCCTCCGTGGTGCGCTTTCACTGCACGCGTGCGCAGGCTGACGCACTCACCGTGCATACGCTGGAAGTGGTTTCGAAAGGGCGGCCAGTATGCCAGCTGTGTGGCAAACCTATGGATGCTGATGGCAATGTGCTCGGATTCTGCCCGCGTCGTAACGGGCATGCTGATGAGCTCGTATTCGCATAAGTCATTCAGTAACCAACATGACTTGTTCCCCTGTCTTGTCATTCGCACAAATCACATCGGTTCTTCCCCTGCGTGGGGAGAATCGGTGCAATTTGAGCCTGTCCAAGATGAAAAGTGCAAGGGTTGGCTAGTCACGTTAACGATTAGTCTCAGATCAGTGTTTCGCTGATGCAATTGCTCAGCCTCATCAATTTCCAGAAAGCTGTCATCATTTAGCTTTAGATTCGTATTTCTTACAGAATATGTTCTCCCTTATCTTGCTTCTCTCCCCCTTTTTTGAGAAAAAAGCGTGTTTTGTAATGGAAACTTAATCGGCTTGACTGGTTACAGAACTCTTAATCTGCGGCTGAATGGTTATCGCTGATGAGAAATTGACTGACCTGAATCGTTGTCTTATTTATCAAACGTAATGTTGAACGAAATGCCGCTCGACAGCCTACTGCGTGTGCTTACGGGGGGCGATATGGAGCTGCTCGGCCTGATGCCGTACGGTTCCAACTACACGTTCCTGGCCCGTATCGCAGATGCCAGCGCCGCCGCGCAGGATGATGACGCAGCGCTGCTGTCCGTCTATAAACCGCGCCGCGGAGAGGCGCCGCTGTGGGACTTTACCAATGGCACGCTTTGTATGCGCGAATACGCTGCGTATCTTGTCAGCGAAGCACTTGGCTGGCGCATCGTGCCACCGACGGTGCTGCGCGATGGAGATCATGGCTTCGGCTCGGTGCAGCTGTATATCGAAAACGACGAAGAACAGCACTTCTTCACCTTTCGAGATGACCCGACCTGTCGCGAACAGCTGCAGCGCATTTGTATCTTCGATCTCATCACGAACAACGCCGATCGCAAGAGCGGCCATTGCCTGCGTGATACCGATGGCCACGTCTGGGCGATTGACCACGGCATCTGCTTCAATAGAGATCACAAGCTGCGCACGGTGATCTGGGACTTTGCATCTCAGAAAATTTCTGATTCGCTGCTCTCTGATGTGCAGACGTTGCGTGATCGTGTGGAAGCCGACCAGACGATCGGCCGCGCACTGCGACAATTGCTCGACGAAGATGAGGTGCGCGCATTTGTGCGGCGCATCGATGGCGTGCTTAAACTGCGCATGTTTCCGAGCCCGAGCCGTTCCGAACGCAGCATTCCGTGGCCGCCTGTGTAAGGCAACTAAGTTCCTGTCCATAAGTTTTGTCCGGCAGATTCGCCTCCCCCGCTTTGCGGGGGAGGCGAATCTGCCGCCAGAACTTTTGGCGACTCACTTAGATTTGCCACCTCGCTCCGTTCTGTCGATTCGGGGGGTAGGATGAAAAACAGCGGGCGAAAAGCTTCGCTGGATCAGGTAAATTGGCGTGGATATGCCTCGACGCGGGTTTAATTTTTATCTGCTGCTGGTGGTGGTCGGATTGACGCTGCTGGTGCTTGCGGCTGTCGCTGTTGTGCTTACGCGCGTCATCGGGCCGGCGACACAGCGCCTGCGCGAACAATCTGCGGTGGCTGCGGGTAGCACCGCCGCGCCGCCGCTTACGTTGTCCGACCTCGGGGTGTGGCATGGGATGGATCGTGTGACTATCCTTGTGCTCGGCATTGATCAGCGCCCAGGCGAAGATCCGAACACCACGCGCACCGATACGATGATTCTCGTGACGGTCGACCCGCGCACCAAGACGGCCGGCCTGCTCAGCATTCCGCGCGATTTGTACGTGCCGCTGCCGAATCGCGGGCAGGGGCGCATTAATACCGCGCACATCTACGGTGGCCCGGAATATGCCATGCGCACGGTTGAGCTCAACCTTGGCTTGCCGGTGCAGCACTATGTGCGCATGAATTTTGAGGCGGTGGTGACGCTGATCGACCTGGTCGGCGGCATTGAGGTCGACAATCCACAGGACATCGACGACCCGTTTTATCCTGATGCGAACTATGGCTACGAGCCTTTTAAGCTTTCCGCCGGCGTGCATAAGCTCGACGGCCACACGGCGCTGAAATACGCACGCACGCGGCACGGAGACAGTGATTTCTTCCGCATTCGTCGTCAGCAGCAGGTGATTTTCGCGTTGCGCAGTAAATTCCTTGGCAGCGATGCGGTCACGAAGCTGCTGCCGAATGCGCCGGCGATTCTGCAAGCGCTGCACGATGCGGTGGCGACGGACTTGAGCAATGCCGAGCTTGTGCAGCTGGCGCTGCTGGCGCGGGACATTCCCGAGGATCACATTGCGCGGCTGGCGATTGATGAGCAGGCTGTGCAGCCGTGGACGACGCCGAGTGGCGGCAGTGTGGTGATTCCCGTGCGCGAGCGGCTGCAGGAGCTGCGCGACGTGCTGCTGAATCCGCTTGCGTCTGCAGATGACGCAGGCCGTGTGTCCGTTGGCGCCATTGGCTCCATTGGCTCCATTGGCATCTACAACGGCACAGAGACGCGCGGGCTTGCTGCTGCAGCACGCACTGCGCTCGAGCAGCGCGGCTATCGCGTGACGCAGATCGGCGATGTGGCTGAGGCGACGCCACACAGTAGGTTGCTGCTGCGCGGCAACAAGCGCGCATTCGCTGAGCAGCTTGCGCGCGATCTGGGCATTTCCGGCATCGCCATCATCGCTGCGCCGAACGCGCCGGGCGATGCCGACGTCGTGCTTGTGCTCGGCGCAGATTACAGTGCTGCGGCGCCGTGAGGGCGTGGCAATTTTTATCTGCGCACTGCAAGCGTGCGCAGCGTCACATTTCCCCCCCCCAGGCCGTACTTGTAGCTTTCATTACCTTGCAGGAAATCGAACAGGTGCCGCTTCTCTGCGATGGCGCGTTCGATCAGCCGCGCGATTAGCACCTGGCCCGGGCTGAGGTGCGCGAATTTCAACGGGGCGAGACCTGAGTTGTAGACGAGCACAGCGTCGCCGTAGACGAAATTCAGATACGCCGCGGCGCGCGTGAGCGGCTCTTCATCTCCGACTTCGAGAAATGACAACTGCAGCCAGCCAGCCTGTTGCATCGTGTGCGCCATTTTCTGGAAGAACGCCTCCATGCGCGGCGTCATGAATTCCGATTTTGTGACCATCGATGCTTTCATCAACGCCAGAAAATCTGCGACGTCGCTTTCGAGCGTCTCTGGATTTGACACAACGACTACGCGCGATTCCTCGGCTGCGCGGCGCAGCTTGCGCTGTAGCTCGCGGCGCTCCTTGCCGTCCAGCATTGCGAGATAGGCGTCGAATGTGGCGGGCAGCGCGATGACCGGGCACACGTCTTCGACGGGTGTTTCAACTTGCCAGCTTTGTGCGCGCAGCAGATCGGCGAAGCGCGCGAATGTCGGCGACGACTCGACGATGTTGGTCAGGCTGATCGTCGTCCACGCCGGCGCAGTCGGCCCAGCCAGCCAGCCGAGTAGCGCTTCGAAGGCGGCGTCTTCATGGCCTGGCGCGATGAGCACATCAAGGTAATCTGAGATTTCCTTGTATGCCGCGAAGCCGAGCGTACCCTCGTGCAAGGCCAGCGGCGCCAGCGCGATGAGCGCACCGCCGTCGTCGTGCACGGCGACGATCTGCAGTTCGCCCTGGCCGAATTCCTGCCAGGTCAGCTGCTGCCATTCGGGTGTGAAGAAGATCGAATCGAAGGCGAGGCTGCCCTGCAGCATGCGCCATTCGGGGGCGAGCTGTGCGAATGCTTCGGCGTGGGTATGGATGCGAATTTGCATACGAATGCGGATTATCCCGCGTTGGGACTGTTCGTCCGCTGTTTCGTAACTACTCAGGCCCAAATTAGTATTTCCCGCGAAACACACGATTCCTTCCTCCAAAGGGGGAGGGAATCGTGTGTTTCGCGATAGAAAATAGAGCGGCCTGAGTCGTTACGCTGTTTCCTTGTCTTCGTTCTCGTTTACCTGCCAGACGCGATCGGGCGCGACGAGCTTGTCGATGTAGAGCACGCCGTCGAGATGATCGAGTTCATGCTGAATCGCACGCGCGAGCATGCCGGTGGCCTCGAAGCGCACGCGGGCGCCTAGGCGGTCGAGCGCCTTGACCGTGATCGTCAGCGGGCGCTCCACATCGCCGCGCCAGCCCGGAATCGACAGGCATCCTTCGGCGTGCTCCCATATCTCTTCGGATTTGCGGACGATTTCCGGATTGATAAGCGTGTAGAGCGTGGATTTTTCCTGCCCGTGTTCGTCGTGTTCGCTCATCTCGACGACGGCGACGCGCTGAGACACGCCGATCTGCGGCGCAGCCAGTCCGAGGCCGTGTGCGTGGTGCATCGTGTCGATCATGTCATCGACGAGCTTCTGCGTCTCTTTGCTGATTTTCTCGACCTTTACCGCCTTCTTGCGCAGTACAAGGTCACCGATTTTTCGTATCTGTCGAATCATATTTTTAGTTCCGAGTTCGAGTTTTGAGCTCCGAGCGCATCTGCTGAGGCTCATTTTTTGATGCCTGGAGCCCGGCATTCGGAGTTCGAATTTCATCGTAGGCGCCGAGCCATTCGGCGATCTCACGCCGGTGCGCTGCCTGTTGTGATTGTTGCTGGCGATTTTGAAAATCCTCCAGCCTGTCAACGATTTCGCGCTGCACACGGCGCGGATTCCAGACGCGCTCGAAGACGAGTTCGCCATCCTGGCCGCCGGTGCGGATCACTACGTCGCCCATGTTGAAGGCGTTGTCCAGCAGGCCACGTGTGCGGTAGGTGACGTTTTGAATGCTGCTCATGCTCGCCGTTTTTTGCTGTGTGCCGGCGATGCCGAACGGAGAGCGATCGTAATCGATGATTCGATCAGGTGCGACGATGTAGACGTCGTTACGCCAGTCCTCGTAGCGCCAGATCAGCCATGCGAGCAGCACAAACGCGATCGCCAGACCCGCGATCAGAGGGAGCGACGTCGGCTGCGCAGACTGCACAGTTTGTACAGTTTGTACAGTTTGTACAGTTTGTACAAATGAGAGCTGCCAGCCGAGCTGTGGCACGATGATCAACAGCACAATGCACATGAGAAATGCGAGTAGTTGCACGGCGGTGTTTTGCAGCAGCAGCAGCCAGTGCTTGTGATACACGATGTCGGCGCCGCGCGTTTCGCGCATCGGTGGAACGAACCAGTGATACAGGTGCGTGAACCAGGATGTCGTCTGCGTCTGCGGCTGCGGCTGCGGCGTGTCAATTGTGGAATCATCCGCCGGCGCTTCACCCTGTTGCAGATCTTTTTGCAGCGCCTCGCGCATCTGTGCTTTTTCGAGCGACTTGCGCCGTTCGCGCGCACGTCCGCTGTGGTCGAGCACGATGCGCGCAACTTCATCCGGATGTTGTACCCAGGAGAAGCTCACGTTGCCGCGCACGCCCTGCGTTTCGATCGTGATGTCTCCGAGGTCGAATGTTGTGCTGAACCAGTTTCTGCGGCGCACGTTGACGTTTTGAATTTTGTCGATCGGGCATTCGTCCTGCTGGTCGAACATCAGGAAAACGCGTTCGCGATGGATCACGCGCTGATCGGTGACGATGTAGTCGTCGTTGCGCCAGTCAATGAAATTCCACAGCGCGACGGCAAAACTTGCGATCAGCGTGACGATGCGCGCGATCAGCGCCGGCTGCGAGTCGAAGGTCGCCGCTGTGCCCGGCAGTGCGGCGGCGATGGTCATCACGATCGTCACCACCAGCAGCAGCCAGGCCAGCCACGCGTCGGTGAAAAACAAAATCTGCGCCCTGCGCCCGCGCCAGAGCAGATTTTCTCCGTCGCGTTGATTGTCGAAGGGCATCTTCGCGGCAACTGTGACGGCTGTGACAGATGAAGCTTCATCGTCGATCGGCCGTTCGACTTTGCTGAACCCCAGGCGCGTATCCATGTCGCCCAGCTCATGAATGAGATTGCGAAATACATCGGCCGGTATGATCCACACTTCGACATCGTCGATCGACTCGAGGGTGAATTCGGTCGTGCAGCCGGTGAGGAACGAAGCTTCGTTCAGCATGTCACCGGGCAGATGAAAGCGCACGATCGGGCGCCTGCCGTCTATGCCAGATTTACGCGCACTCGCACGGCCGCGCCGCAGCACGTACAGATCGGTGTTGTCACTCGCTTCTTCGACGAAGATGGTGCCCGGGGGAATGCGCTTCATTTCCACCAGGGAGATGATGCGTTTGAATTCTTCCGGACGTAATCCTGAAAATAGCGGTGAGATGCGCAGCACATCCAAAACTTCCTGTGGGGTGAGCGCATGGTTCATTGTGCGTGTAGTCTGCCGTTCCATGCTGAGTGCGAATTATCACCGCAATGATCTGTTGTTGTTGTTGGGCGCATCCGCCGTTTGGGGGCGCCTTTGACCGCGCGTTATTGCGCCGCCGTCACCCGGGGCTGGCCACGGGTCTGTTGCGGTGGACCGCGCCGGCGCCGTTGGCGCTCATGTTTCGTCGAAAAAGCGCCGGAGGCGCGACGCTGCCCCAGCCCGGACCAGCGGTCCGGGTGACTGCCCGCGCCATTTCGTGAAATCTGCCTCCAACGGCGCGACGATGTGCTGTCAAATTTCGCCCCAAACGGCGGACGCTACTCGGATTTAGTCACTCCCTTGCTGGTGGTGTTTGTGGAGTAGGAGTTACTTGTGTGCAAGGATCTTTACTGCTTCAGCAATCGCACAAGCTGCGAAGTGCAGCAGCGAAATCTGGCGGCGCCAGCGGCTGGGTTGGCTGAGCAGGCGATGGAGCCATTCGAGGCCGATGTGGCGCATCCAGCGCGGCGCATAACGGCGCACGCCGGCCAGATAGTCGAAGGTGCCGCCGACGCCCATGCCGAGCAGCCCGTTTGTCTGCGCACTGTGTCGCTGTGCGAATTCGTGCAACCAGAAGTCCTGCGCCGGCGCGCCGTAGGCGACGAACAGTATTTGCGGCTGCGCAGCGGCGATGCGCGCGTCGATCTCCGCAATGTGCTCCGGCCGCGGCGAGCCTGCATGGCAGCCGGCGATGCGCAGGCCCGGGTTGTGCAAGCACAGCACTGCAGCCGCCTTCTCCGCCACACCCGGCGCCGCCCCGAGCAGAAAGACGCCCCAGCCGCGCTGCGCAGCGAGCGTACACAGCCGCTGCGTGAGGTCGACGCCAGTGACGCGCCCGCGCAGCGGCGCACCGCGCAGCCGCGCAGCGAGTGTGATGCCGACGCCGTCAGCCAGCGCAAGTGCGCACTGCTCCAGCACGTTGAGGAAATGTGCGTCGCGCTGCGCCGTCGTCACGAATTCGGGATTCACCGTGGCGAACTGATGTATGCCGCCTGCATCGATCAGCGCTGCAGCGCGCACGCATGCTTCGTCGATGTCGACGTCGTCGATGCGGACATCGAGAATGCGAATGGAACGTGGAACCAATTTGCTGCTAATGGCGCGCCAATTATGCGCGCTTAGAATCTCGCGTATGCCCGAAAGACGAATTTATCTGGACAACTCGGCGACGACGGCGATGGCCCCTCAAGTGCTGGCGGCTATGCAGCCGTATTTGAATGATGTGTATGGCAATGCATCGTCGCTTCATAGCTTCGGGCGCGATGCGGCGGCGGCGCTCGATGAGGCGCATAGCGTCGTCGGCTGCGCCATGGGCGCGCGTGCGAGCGAAATCGTCTTCACCGGCTGTGGCACCGAAAGCGACAACCTTGCCATTCGCGGCATCGCGCTGGCTGCGCGTCGTCAGCGCGGCTTCGAACGCGGTCATATCATCAGCACCGCCACCGAACATCATGCGGTCGAGGCGACGGTGCATCAGATGCACGAATTGTTCGGCTTCGACATTACGATGCTGCCCGTCGATGACGCAGGCTGTGTCGCCGCCGCCGACCTGCGGCGTGCGATTCGTCCGGACACTGTGCTGGCGAGCCTGATGCTGGCCAACAACGAGGTCGGCACGCTGCTGCCGATTCGCACGCTGGCGGATTTGTGCCATGAGCACAGTGTGCTTTTTCACACCGACGCAGTGCAGGCGCCGGCGTATTTGCCGCTCGATGTGAACGAATTGCATGTCGACGCACTGGCGCTGAGCGCGCACAAGTTTTATGGCCCCAAAGGCGTGGGCGTGTTGTATCTGCGTGAGGGCACGCCGTACCTGCCGACGCTGACTGGTGGCGGGCATGAGCGCGGCCGCAGGCCTGGCACGGTGAACGTTGCCGGTGCAGTGGGCGCCGCGGCCGCGATGAAGTACGTAATGCAAGAACGCATCGTGCAGGCGCCACGGCTGTGTGCGCTGCGCGATCGCATGATCGCCGGCGTGCTCGAACGCGTGCCGTATGCGCGCCTGAGCGGCCATCCGACCGAGCGCCTGCCTGGACATGCCAGCTTTCTTTTTAAGGATGTGGACGGCGAGTCGCTGCTGATGTCGCTCGATGTTGAAGGCTTTGCGGTCAGCACAGGCAGTGCATGCACCAGCGGCGATCCGGAGCCGTCGCCGGTATTGACGGCGATGGGCATTCCGCGCGATTGGGCACTGGGTGGCCTGCGCATTACGCTCGGATATCACAGCACCGAAGCCGACGTCGATGCGCTGCTGGAGACGCTGCCGATGTGCGTTGATCGCGTGCGTCGTGCCGCACTGGAGATGTTGTGAAGAAGACGCGCGTAGTTGTGGCCATGTCTGGCGGTGTGGATAGTTCCGTAGCCGCGGCTCTGCTGGTGGAGCAGGGCTACGACGTCGTCGGCATCATGCTGCGGCTGTGGGCTGAAGAAGGCAGCGACGCGTATGGCCAGCCGAATGCAAATCGCTGCTGCGCACCGGAGGCGGTGGCCGATGCGCGCGCGATCGCGCAGATGCTGGGCATTCCGTTTTACGACGTGCACGCCGAGCAGGTGTTCAAGCAGCGCGTTGTCGAACCGTGGATCGATGCGTATGCTCAAGCGACCACGCCGAATCCATGCTTTAGCTGCAATCGCTCGATCCGCTTCGGATTTTTGATGCAGCGCGCCCTTGCGCTCGGCGCCGAATTTATGGCGACTGGTCATTACGCGCGCGTCGATCGCGGGGAGGAGGGCGCATTTCGCCTGCTCAAGGGCCGCGATGAAAAAAAGGACCAGAGCTATGTGCTGCACGTGCTCGGGCAGAAAGATCTGGCACGCGCAATGTTTCCGTGCGGCGGCTATGTGAAATCTGAAGTGCGCGAGCTGGCGCGGCGCTTCGGGCTGCTGACGGCTGAGCGCGCTGAATCACAGGACTTGTGCTTTCTGACGCAAGGCGATTACCGCAGTTTTCTGGCGCGGCAGAAGCCGGACATTGCACAGCCTGGGCCGATTCTCACGGCGATGGGCGAGAACATCGGCACGCACGATGGCTTGCCGTACTACACAGTGGGGCAGCGCAAGGGCCTGAATCTCGACGTGCAAAGTTCGGATGCCGCGCCGATGTATGTGCTGAAACTGGACGCGCCGCGTAATGCGTTGATCGTTGGCCCGGCGGAACAGCTTGGCTCGCTCGTGGCGCGTGTGCGTGTGATGCACTATTGCGCGGACGCGGCGCCGGGCGAGCCGCTGCGCTGCACGGCGAAGGTGCGCTACAAGGCGCGCGAGGCGGCAGGTTTGCTGCACCCATTGCCGGATGGCGGTGCGCGGTTTGAATTCGACGAGCCGCAGCGCGACGTGACGCCCGGGCAGGGGCTGGTGTGCTACGCAGGAGACGTCGTGATCGGCGGCGGCGTCGTCGGCATTGGCGGCGGTTAATACACAGGCAGCGACGGATCGATTTCGCGCGCCCAGGCGAGGATGCCGCCCTTCACGTTCTTTACGTTTTTCAGGCCGATGTCGGCGCGCAGGAAGCGCACGATGTCGGCACTGCGCGCGCCGCTGCGGCAATGCACGAGGATTTCGTCGTACGGCGCGAATTCGTGAATGTGCTCAGACACAGTGTGCATGGGCATCAGTCGCGCTGCGTCGATATGGACGATGTCCCATTCGTTCGGCTCGCGTACGTCGAGCAGCAGCGTGTTGGTTTTCGCCAGGCCGGTGGTGAGTCGTTCGCGCAACTCCTGCACGGTGATTTCGGGAATGCCGCGCGCGTCGATTTGCTGCGCGGCCGGCTTTACCCCACAGAACTCGTCGTAGTCGATCAGCTCGTGCAGCGTTGGATGCTCGCCGCAGATCGGGCAGGCCGGGTCTTTGCGCAGCTTCATTTCGCGGAAGCGCATGTCGAGTGCGTCGTAGGTCATCAGACGGCCGATGAGCGGATCCCCGGCGCCGGTGATGAGCTTGATCGCTTCGGTGGCCTGGATCAGGCCGATGGTTCCGGGCAGCACGCCGAGCACGCCGCCTTCGGCGCAGCTGGGCACCAGGCCGGGCGGTGGCGGTTCGGGATAAAGGCAGCGGTAGCACGGGCCATGCTTCGCCCAGAAGACGCTGGCCTGGCCTTCGAAGCGGAAGATGCTGCCGTAGACGTTCGGTTTGCCGGTCAGCACGCATGCGTCGTTGACGAGATAGCGCGTTTGGAAATTATCCGTACCGTCGACGATGACGTCGTAGTCGGCGAAAATTTCGAGCGCATTTGAGCTGTCGAGCGCGAATTCGTAGCCGACGACGTTTACGTGCGGATTCATGTCTGCAATGCGACGGCGTGCACTTTCCATCTTTGGCATGCCGATGGTGCTCTGCCCGTGAATAATCTGGCGCTGCAGATTGGACTCATCGACCACATCGAAGTCGACGATGCCGAGCGTGCCGACGCCGGCGGCGGCGAGGTACATCGCTGCGGGTGCGCCGAGGCCGCCGGCACCGATGAGCAGTACTTTGGCTGCCTTGAGCCGCTTCTGGCCGTCGACGCCGATTTCCGGCAGAATCAGGTGGCGCGAATAGCGGCGCACTTCGTCGTTCGACAGCGTTACGTTGTCGGGTGAAGTGAGCGGCGCGGGCGCGCCGCCGGCGACGGACGGCACGATGCTAAGCTCGGTGCCGTCGGGCACTTGTGTGTCCATACCCTGCAGGTGGCGCACGTCTTCGTCGTCGAGGTAGATGTTGACGAACGCGCGCAGCCGGCCGTCGGTGTCGAAAATCTGCGCGGCAAGCTGCGGATAGGTCTGCGTGAGTGCGGCAAGCACAGCGGCGACGGTGCCGCTGGTGACTTCCACGACGCGCGCGCTTCCAGTGTATGGGCGCAATGGGGTAGGGATGCGAACTTGGATCATGGATGCTCGAATATACCGAACTTGTGCCGGGTTGACGCAAGCATTTTATCGATTGGTCATCTCGAAGAAAAAATAAAGTGCGATTCGGGGTGAAATCGACGAAACCGCTGTAAGGGACGAATCGCGTTGGGTACGAAAATTGTCGATTTGTCGGTTTCGTCGAATTTGACGAATTCGTTTGACAGACGGCTGTTGCATCTCTAGAGTTCGGTAATTAAGGCGACCTGTTGCCTTGCAGCGCACTCAGATTCAAGTTGATATTTTCTGCGAAAAACGCACTCGAGAGAAGTGGGAGTGGCTAAACCTAAGTAGAAGAAAATCTGCGAACCGCAGATCTGCCTGGATTTAGTCACTCCCGGAGAAATGGTGCGATTCAGAAGGATGATAGGGCAAGGATGGCGAGTCACGTTAGTTAGGGAGTGACTAAACTCAAGGATATTCCGCGAATCACGGCATCGCCCCGCCGCCCGCAGGGCGGCGGGGCGATGCCGTGATTCGCGGGTTCATGTAGTCGAGTGTAGCCACTCCCGTTAGTTATAGGGGTTGTCGTTCGACATTATGACCAGCACGCCGGTACTTCAATTAACGCAGGTAAGCAAGATTTTTGGTTCACACGACCGAATGGTGCAGGCTTTGTCACCGCTCGATTTAACTGTGCAGCGCGGTGAGTTCGTGTGTTTTCTGGGGGCGAGCGGGTGCGGAAAATCGACGCTGCTGAGCATCGTGGCCGGGCTGGAAACGTCGAGTACGGGCAGCGTGATCGTCAATGGCGCACCGGTGCGCGGCCCGGGCATCGATCGCGTGATGATGTTTCAGGATGCGGCGTTGTTTCCATGGCTGACGGTGCGGGGCAACGTGGAGTTCGCGCTGAAGCAGGTGGGCATGGGGCGGCGCGAGCGCGCAGATGTGGCGCGCGAGTGGATCGAGCGCGTGCATTTGCGCGGCTTCGAGAATAGCGCGGTGCATCAGTTGTCGGGTGGTATGCGACAACGCGTGGCGCTTGCGCGTTCGCTCGCCGTCGATCCGGCGATTCTGTTGATGGATGAACCGTTTGGCGCGCTGGATGCGTTGACGCGTGATCGACTGCATCTGGAGCTGGAGAATTTGTGGTCGGCGACGCGCAAGACGATTTTGTTCGTGACGCACAATGTGCGCGAGGCGGTGGCGCTGGGCGATCGTGTGCTGGTATTTTCGCCGCGTCCGGGGCGCATCGTCGGCGAGTTCGGCATCGACCTGCCGCGGCCGCGGTCGCTCGAAGATGTGACTGTGGTGCGCGAAACGGCAAAAGTGATGGACGTGTTGCGAGGCGCGCTGGAGAAATCGAACGATGAAGTCTGAATGGCTGCGCCCGCGGATGCTGCGCCGCATCGTATTTTTTGTGCTGCTGTTCGTCGCATGGGAATTGCTTGCGCGCAGCGGCATCTGGGAAGAGTACTTGTTTCCCGGACCGCTCATGGTCGGGCGAACGTTGATCGACGGCGTGGTGAGCGGTGTGTACCTGCACGGTGTGTGGGTGAGCTTGCAGCGCATCGCCGTCGGCTATGGCATCTCCGTGGTGCTGGGCGTGGTGCTGGGCGTTTTAATTGCGCGCGTCGCAATTTTGGAGGATACGCTCGGTGCACTGGTGATTGGCTTGCAGGCATTGCCGAGCGTGTGCTGGCTGCCGCTGGCAATTTTGTGGATGGGGCTGAACGAGCGGGCGATTCAATTTGTCGTGATCATGGGATCACTATTTTCGATCACGCTGGGCGTGCGCGACGGCATTCGCAATACGCCGCCGATTTTCGTCAAGGCAGCGCGCAATCTCGGCGCGCACGGCTGGAATCTGTATACGCAGGTCGTCGTGCCGGCTGCGCTGCCGTCAATTGTGGCTGGGTTAAAGCAGGGCTGGGCGTTCGCGTGGCGTTCGCTGATGGCGGCCGAGCTGCTTTTCTTTTCACTCAGCCTCGGCAATCTGTTGCAGACCGGTCGGGATTTCAATGATGCTGCTGCAGTGATGGCAGTGATGGTGTTGATTGTGATGATTGGCGTAGGGGTGAATCAGTTTGTATTCGGGCCGGTTGAACGGCGCATTGCAGAGCGCTGGGGCTATACTGCCGCTGCATATTGAGCGTGGTGCCGAAGCCGAATCGGATGTGGTCGGGCATATGCAACGAACGAAGCGCAACCAGCTTCACGCAAGCGGCACCGTTTCGTATGACTTGAAAAAACTCGTTGACAGTCGTGCCGTCGATTCGTACGATTCGCCTTATGTCTCATCACAACAGCTCAATCTCCAGACGTCGATTTTTGCAACTTGCTGCTGGTTCAACACTTGTGAGCGCAGCCGGCGTGCTGACGGCGTGCGCCGGCCGTGCTCCTGCATCTGCGTTGCCCGCTGCGGTGCGACTTGCGTATTTCCCGAATTTCACACATGCGCCGGCGCTGGTGGGCATGCAGCGCGGCTCGTTTGAAAAAGTGTTCACTGGCGCAGGCACGAAGCTCGATGCCAAATCATTCAACGCCGGCCCTGAACTGATCGAAGCACTGCTGGCTGGCGAGATTGATCTCGGTTACGTTGGTCCAAGTCCGGCGATCAACGGCTATGTAAAAAGCAAGGGCAGCGCGTTGCGTGTGATCGCGGGTGCGTCGAGCGGCGGTGCGCTGTTCATTGTGCGACCCGAAGCAAAGATTGCGGCGGTGACGGATCTGGCTGGAAAGAAAATTGCCACGCCACAGCGCGGCGGCACGCAGGACGTGGCGCTGCGCCATTACGTGCAGGCGAATGGTTTGAAGACCGCGGACGATGGCGGTGACGTCACCATTGTGCCGACGAAGAACCCGGACATTCTGACGCTGTTCAAGCAGGGGCAGATCGATGGCGCATGGGTGCCGGAGCCGTGGGGCACGCGCCTGCTGCAGGAAGCGGGCGGCACTGTGTTCATCGACGAGCGCACGCTGTGGCCGGATGGGAAATTTGTAACTACGCTGGTCGTCGCTTCCGCGAAATTTCTCGCGGCGCAGCCGGTGCTGGTGCGCGGCTTCCTCGATGCGCATCTGGACTCGCTGGATTTCATCCGCAGCAGTGCCGCCGAGGCGAAAACGCTTTCCAACAAGGAAATCGAGCGCATCACTACCAAGGCGCTTTCGGCGAAGGTGATCGACGCCGCATTTGCCAACGTCGAATTCACGCATGATCCACTTGAGGCGACGCTGTTTCAGCAGGCTGATTATGCGTTTGACCTCGGATTTCTTGGCAAAGAAAAGCCGGACCTGAAGGGCATCTTCGATCTGAGCATTTTGAAAGAGGCGTTGCGCTGATCGTGAATCGCACCCGCCTGACAATTCTCTGAATCACGTTACATCTGTCCTACGAAGAAATATCGTGTGATTCAGTTTTGCATTTTGGTAACTACTCAGGCCCAAATCAGTATTTCCCGCGAAACACACTATTCTCTCCCCCTTCGGGGGAGAGAATAGTGTGTTTCGCGTTGGAAAAATGGCTGGCCTGAGTAGTTACGATTTTTCCGTGGCTGCGCGCTCGCCGCGTGCGATCGCGGGCATATCTGCTGACGGCAGCAGTGCTATTCGTCGGCGTGCTGTGTCTGTATCTGTATGTGCATCCGCGCATCGACACAGTGGGATTTCACATTGGCGCGGTGATGGTCGGTGCGATTACTATCCTCATTTACGCGTATGATCCGACCGGATTTTCACCGCTGCATACGTTCAACAAAATCAGCAGCAAAACTTTTAAATGAGCAAGGTTACTCAGGCTGTGGTCGATAGTTCCCACGAAACATGCGCGTGTTTTGCGGTGGGAAACAGACTCGCCTGAGTAGCTATGAGGAAGATAAGTGATTGCAACACTAGCAGCGGCGTTCGCCGCGCTCCTGATCTGCACGCTCGTGCTGTGGCTGCTCAGCCTGCGCATGCGCGACGCCAGCATCATCGATTTGTTCTGGGGGCCGGGCTTTGTCGTCGCCGGCGCCGTGTATGCGTTCGGCACGGACGGCGAGGTGCTGCGGCGTGTGCTTGTGCTCGTGCTGGTGACGACTTGGGCGCTGCGCCTGGCGGTGTATCTTGCGCAGCGCAATCTCGGACATGGTGAAGACAAGCGCTACGCGGCGATGCGTGCGGCCGGCGGCGCTGGCTGGCCGCTGCGCAGTTTGTTCGCCGTGTTCTGGCTGCAGGCGGGAATTCTGTGGGTTGTGAGCATGCCGATTTATGGCGCTCTGGCTGGCGCAGCACCGTTCGGGTGGATCGATGCGATTGGCGTGAGCGTGTGGGCGATCGGCTTCGCGTTCGAGGCGATTGGTGACGCACAGCTCGCTCGCTTCAAGGCGAATTCAGCCAACGCCGGCAAAGTGCTGCGCAGCGGATTGTGGGCGCACACGCGGCATCCGAACTACTTCGGCGAAGCTGTGATGGGCTGGGGTATCTGGCTGCTCGCGTTTTCCGCCGGCGCAGGGTGGACGATTTTCGCGCCGTTGCTGATGACCTTTCTTCTTTTGCGCGTCAGTGGCGTGGCGCTGCTTGAGCGCACACTGGCGGTGGAGAAGCCGGAGTACGCCTCGTACGTGCGTGAAGTGCCGGCGTTTTTTCCAGGAAGAAAAAAGTAAGGCGGTAGGGGATAGGGGTAGGGAAAACTTGAAATACCGTTTTCCCTACTCTCCAACCCTGACCTCAGATTTCTACTTTTCCGGCAGCACTGCCACGCCGGGCAGCATCTTGCCTTCGAGGAATTCGAGCGAGGCGCCGCCGCCCGTTGAGATGTGCGTGACGCGCGCTGTCAGGCCTGCCATCTCGATGGCTGCGACTGAGTCGCCGCCGCCGACGACGCTGATCGCACCTGAATCAGCGACCGCATGTGCCACGGCGTTGGTGCCGGTCGCGAAGTTTGGCATTTCGAACACGCCCATCGGCCCATTCCATACGACCATGCGCGCGCCTTCGAGCGCTTTGCGGTACTGCTCGATGGTGTGCGGCCCGATGTCGAGTGCCATCCAGCCCGGCTTGATCCCACCGACGGTCACGACTTCATGATTCGCATCGTTGCTGAATCCGTCGGCGATCATGAGATCGATCGGCAGCATCAGCTTTCCGCTGCAACGAGCAAGCAGTTCACGCGCCTGTTCGATGGCATCCTTCTCGACAAGTGACTTGCCCATTTCGTAGCCTGCGGCTGCAAGAAACGTATTTGCCATACCGCCGCCGATGATGAGTTTGTCGACGAGTGGAATCAGGTTGTTGATCACCGGAAGCTTGTCGCTGATCTTGGCACCACCGAGGATGGCGATCAGCGGCCGTGACGGATCGCTGAGCACTTTGCCGAGGAAGTTGATTTCCTTGGCCATCAGCAACCCAGCCGCAGCAGGCAGGAAATGCGCCACGGCTTCGACCGACGCATGCGCGCGATGGGCGCTGCCGAACGCGTCGAGCACGTACACGTCGCCGAGCTTTGCCAGCTGCTTGGCGAAATCGGGGTCATTCTTTTCCTCTTCTTTATGGAAGCGCAGGTTTTCCAGCAGCAGCACCTGGCCGGCCTGTAGCGCCTGCGCCTGCGCCTCGACTTCAGCGCCGACACAGTCTTTGGCAAAGGCGACGTTTTTGCCGAGCAATTCGCTCAGCCGTACCGCGATTGGTGCAAGGCTTTGCGATGCGTCGACGCCTTTGGGCCGCCCGAGATGCGACATCAGCACGACCGATGCATCGTGTTCGAGCAGATACTGAATTGTCGGCAGCGCTGCACGGATGCGTGTGTCGTCTGTGATGGTGCCATCTTTGAGGGGCACGTTGAAATCGACGCGTACGAGCGCCCGCTTGCCGGCGAGCGCGAGGTCTTGAATGCTTCGCTTATTGAACATGGTTTTTGGAAACTGCCGTCGTTGTGGATGCACGTCGACGCGTGGCTTTGAACAGACGCGCCGCTCATTTGGAATTGTGAGCGCGGAATTGTGAGCGACGCAGAGGCGATTTTACCTGTGCGATTGGCGCACCCTTGGCCTTTTGGCCTTTGGCCTTGGGCCTTGGCACCTTGGCCCCTCGGGTGCACTCACTCAATGGACTTAATGGGTCTGAGCCGCTCCCCACCTACAATTAACCCCCACATGCAGACTCAGACTATCGTTGCAGCCGCGGCCATCATTGGCGTCACACTTACCGAAACGCAGGCATCTCAGCTTGTTGTATACGCCGATCTGCTCAATGAGTGGAACGCACGCTTCAATTTGACGGCGATCACCGAGGAGCAGGCTGTGCTGGCCCTGCACTTCATTGATTCGCTTACGTTGCTGCGCGTGTTGCCGGCTCGCAGCGGCATCACGTTGCTCGACGTCGGTACCGGCGCTGGTTTCCCCGGGCTGGTGCTGAAAATTGCGCGTCCGGATTTGTTCGTCACGGTGATCGACAGCACCGCCAAAAAAATTACGTTCTGCCAGGAAGTAATTCGCCGGCTGCGCTTGAGCGGTGCGCGTGCGCTGCATGTGCGATCCGAAGAATTTGCACAGCGCAAAATTGAGCGTGATCATTACGACGTTGTGGTTGCGCGCGCTGTGGCGATGCTGCCTACGTTGGTCGAATACATGCTGCCCTTCGTCTCCGTCGGCGGACTATGTATTGCGATGAAGGGCGGCTCTGCCGAGGAAGAAGCACGCACTGCAGTGAATGCGATCGGCCAGCTCGGTGGCGCACTGCGCACTGTGGAATCGGTTGAACTCCCCGGTTTGCCCGACAAGCGTGCGCTGGTGTTGATCGACAAAGTTTCGCGCACGCAGTCGCGTTATCCGCGTCCTGCAGGGGCGCCGCGAAACTCGCCTCTACAATAGCATCCTGTAAGTCGTATACGTGGATACGATTTGTGCTTAATTACTTCTGGCGAACATTGCTGAACCGAAATCAACCGCATCTGCTCAGATCTCTGCCTATAAATTCTCTGAATTTCACAAAGATTTGAGCCGCTGCAACTAATCTCATGTCGGAATTGACTCAAGCCCCCGTGAACGATGCCGCTGCAGGCACTCCGCAACCGCGCCTGCGAATTCTGATCGCCAAACCCGGCCTGGACGGACATGACCGAGGTGCGAAGGTCATTGCCCGTGCTTTGCGCGACGCAGGCATGGAGGTGATTTACACCGGCCTGCGTCAGACGCCGGAGATGATCGTCGATGCGGCTGCTCAGGAAGATGTGGACGCAATCGGCCTCAGCATTCTCAGTGGTGCGCACAACACGCTGCTTCCGCGCGTGATCGATCTGCTGCAGGCGGCTGGCATGAGTGATGTACCCGTATTTGCAGGCGGCATCATCCCAGAGGAAGACGTGCCGGCACTGATGCAGGCTGGCATTGCGGCGATCTTCGGCCCTGGCACCCCGCTGGAGGAGATCGTTTCCTTTGTACGTGCGCGCACTGCAGCGCATTGCTGAGGCACATGGTGCACCATTCAGTTGCTGAACGACGCGCACTCGCGCGTGCACTGACGCGCATCGAAAACGGTGATTTGTCTGTGCAGGATGAGCTGCGCGCCGCATGGTCTGCGACAGGCGCGGCGCATCGCATCGGCGTAACCGGCGCGCCGGGTTCCGGCAAGAGCACGCTTGTATCTGCGCTCGCGCGTGCATGGCGTTTGCGTGGACACAGCGTGGCCATCCTCTCTATCGATCCGAGCAGCCCGATTACTGGCGGTGCCATTCTTGGCGATCGAATTCGCATGCGTGAACTCAGTGGCGATCCCGGCGTGTTCATCCGTTCGATGGCCAGCCGTGGTTCTGTCGGTGGGCTGTCTGCTGCAGCTGCCGACGCGGCGGCGTTGCTCGATGCGCATGGTTTCGACTTTGTCGTTATTGAAACTGTTGGCGCTGGTCAGTCTGAAGTCGAAATCGCACGACTGGCGGACACCGTTGTCGTCGTCGAAGCGCCTGGCATGGGCGATGATGTGCAGGCGATCAAAGCGGGCATTCTCGAAATCGCCGATGTGCTGGTGGTGAACAAAGCTGATCGCCCCGGTGCACGCAAGACTGTGGCTGCGCTGCAGGCTGCGCTCGATCTGGTGCCGCAGACGAGTGGACATCACGGCGTCGCAGGCACTGCATTGTCGGACGCAGCGCTGGATGCTGGATGGGTGGTGTCTGTGCTGCAGACGACGGCTACTGCAGCTGAGGGCGTCGATGCGCTCGTTGATATGCTTGCGCTGCATCGCGAATGGCTGCATGTGAGCGGCGTGGGCGATGCGCGGCGCAGACGTCGTTACAGCCAGGAGCTGCGCGTGCGGCTGCGCGAACAACTGCTGCTGCGTGCGCTGCAGATCCTCGGCGGCGACGGCTACGATGCTGCGTTACGTGAGGTTGCCGCCGGTCGCCGTACGCCACTTGATGCAGCACGTGAACTCGCTGCGCAGCTGATCATCGGATCTGAGTTGTAAGGCAACTTGCTCAGCACTATGCACAAATCCACCGAATTACTTTCCTTCAAAGAGAAGCGAATGAAAGTGCTTCAGCGGCAAATCTCGCAGTGGATGAGTGGTTGCGTTGTAAATCTTGAGTTGAAATGCTGGTGTATCTGATTCGCCACGGGCAAACCCAATACAACATCGACGGTCGTGTGCAGGGCTGGCTGGATGTGCCGCTTAACGATCAGGGGCGTGAACAGGCGCGCCGTCTGGCGCTGCGCCTCAGTGCTGAACCGATTGATATGGTGTTCACCAGCCCATTGTCACGCGCCGTCGACACTGCGCGCGCGCTTACGGCGCACAGCAATCTGCGCATGGTGGTTGATGACCGCCTGCGTGAATACAACATGGGCGATTGGACGGGCAAGACTGGTGACGAGATCGCGGCCGGCTCAGCCGAACTTGGGCTTGACGATCCGCTGATTCCAATTCCGGGCGGTGAAAGTGCGATGGACATGCGCAATCGTGTCAGCGCATTCGTCAAGGAACTTGCGCAGCGTCATAGCAAGATATTCAGCCGCGTCGTTGTCGTTTCCCATGGCGGCACGCTCGGTGCTGTGATCGGCTCGATGCTGGCTATGCCGGTGCTGCGCCGACATCCATTCACGTTCGGCAATGGCTCGATCACTGAAGTGGTCTGGCACAGCAACGGATGGCGTATGCAGACGCTGAACGATCGGCAGCATATGCACAGCATCGTTGGGTAGTTTTTTACGCTGACTCTTTATTCTGGTAACTACTCAGGCCCAAATCAGTATTTCCCGCGAAACACACTATTCTCTCCCCCGAAGGGGGAGAGAATAGTGTGTTTCGCGTTGGAAAAATGGCTGGCCTGAGTAGTTACTTATTCTGACCCTCCGCTGCTTTGTCTTCTTTGCCTGCTGGGTGCAGGATTTCGGCGATGGCCTGCTGCATGCGTTCCAGAGGCGAGCGTTCGCCAAAGCGGGTGGCGTACGAAGTGGCGGCCTCATCCACATCCACGTCACAGTTCTGACAGTTTTCGCGCAGGTAGTACAGGTGGTCGATGATCCACAGATATAGATCGCTTTCCGTGCGGCCTGGAAATTCTTTAAGAATCTTTTCTTCGCGCACGGCGTCGATCACCGGCATGTATACGTTGTCGTACCAATCGATCACGGCTTCGTCTTCGGTGATCGTACGCTTTTGTTCGAGGCCCATGAAGTAACGGTGAACGGCGATGTGTTCGATCATTTGCTCGTAGGCGCCGCCAGTGGTGAACTGAATGTCCTGCTGTGGCCGCAGCCGATCCAGCTGGGTGCGTTCGAGGAAGCGTGAATACTCACCGAGCACTTCGAGATGATCGGCGTCGATGAAATCCTCGATGTGCACTGGAGCGCGTGTGACCGCTTCGAAAACTTCGGCATCTAAAAACTGAACGCCGTGTTCGCGTGCGACGGAGACGCGATGGTTGCCGTCGAGCACGAAATACGCGCCGCCGACCATATAGACCGTTACAGGCGGCAGGTTGATATCGTCGTAGAACGCGCGATTGATCTTGCGCCAGCGATCACTGAGCGCGTTGCTCGTCGGTAGGAAGGCATTGTCGAAGTCGCCGTAGCGTCCAACACTGCCGACAATTTTGTCGACGGGGATGGTGTGCACGCCGCGACGAATCAGCCCGCGCAAGCCGAGCTTGTCGTGTACTTCGTCCCACGCTAAGTTCCTGTCCATAAGTTTTGTCCGGCAGATTCGCCTCCCCCGCAAAGCGGGGGAGGCGAATCTGCCGCCAGAACTTTTGGCGACTCACTTAGCAGCCGCGTGCGGTGTCCAGAGAACAGTTCCCATACACTGCGTAAAAAACTACGCGAGCGTGCGCGGCGAAAATCATGAGTGTCGATCGGTTCGTAATCCATGCCTCATGGCCTTTGTTCAGTGCCATGTGGATCAATCATGCATGCGCGATATGAATCGAGTGTGCGTTCAGCCACATGTGCCCAGGTAAATTGTGCGGCACGGTGCAGGCTGCGTCGTTGTAGTTCGCTGCGATATGCCTCATCGTCGAGCACTCGGCCGAGTGCTGCTGCAAGCGCGTCTATGTGTGTGGGCTCGACCATCAGGCCGGCGTCGCCGACGACTTCTGGCAGCGATGATGTGTTCGACGTGACGACTGCCGCGCCGCATGCCATTGCTTCGAGCGGTGGTAATCCGAATCCTTCGTACAAAGATGGATAGGCGAAAACGGCGCACGAAGAATACCAGCCGGGCAAATCCTGTGGCTCGATGTGACCGAGCAGCGTGACGCGGCTGTTGATGCCGAGGCTGTGCACGAACGTGAGCATCTCTTCGTACTTCCATGCCAGGCCGCCGCCGATGAAAAGCTGTGCCGGCTCGGGCAGTCGTGCGAATGCGTCGATCAGCCGCGTCAGATTTTTGCGCGGCTCGATGCTGCCCAGGTAGAACACTGCACGCTCGCCAATGCCGTGCGCTGTGCGAAAGGCGGCGCGCGCAGCAGCGCTCAGCGGCATGAAGCGTTCGTGATCGACTGCGAGCGGAATCGCGTCGATGCGCGCACCATCGATGCCGTAATGCTGCATGATGTCGCGGCGTGTCCATTCGCTGATGCTGATGATTCGTCGCGCACGCAGGCAGGAAATCTTCGTCATTACCCTGAGATAAATTCGGTTGATGGGTTTGTGCGTGCGCGGGTGTGTGATGTAACTGAGATCCATCACACTGATGACCGTTGGGCATGGTGAGCGCAGGGGGGCAACAAAGCCAAGCCCATGATAGAGATCAGCGCGCAACTCGCGCAGCATGCGCGGCAGGATGAACTGCTCGATGCGTAGCCGACGCAGTGGCGATTCAATGCTGTGTGCAATGGTTCGCGCATTGAGAGCGCTGCGTTCATCCGCGGTGAGCTGATCGACTGCGCTTTCGCTGAGCAATGTAGTGAATCGGATGTCGTCCGGCTTTCTGTGGGCAAGTGCGCGCAACAGTTCGCGCGCGTAGTGATGCACGCCTGCCTGACGAAAGCCCGGCTGTCCGCTCATCAGAAAGGCGCCGAGGACGACATGCATACGCTATAAGCCTGCGCGTGTGCGCATGGCTGCTGCTTCAACGATGACCGCATTCCAGTCTTCGGCATCGATGAGCGCCGCTGGAATTTCGGATGCGTTGAGGCCGACGAGCTGTGCGCCAGCCTCGAAATACGACTGCGACTCGGCGGCTTTCACACCACCACTGACCCACAGCGGGATATCTGGGAATGGGCCGCGCAGCGCGCGCACGAATGCGGTTCCCCCGATCGGCGCGGCGGGGAATATCTTCACTACATGCCCGCCCGCCAGCCATGCCGCATGAATCTCCGTTGGCGTCATGCCGGCGGGAATGCATACGACGCCTGCTTCGCGGCACGGGCGAATGATATCTATGGCGACGATCGGCGAGACTACGAATTGTGCACCGGCCTCAATGCACGCCAGCGCGTCATGCGCCGTCGTCACCGTTCCGGCGCCGATCATGACATCAGGCATCTCCGCAGCAAGATCGCGAATTAAATCGACGGCGCCGGGCACGGTCAGTGTCACTTCGATGCAGGTGAAGCCGCCACGCACAAGCGCACGTGCCAGGCCGCCGACCTTGTGCGGGTCGCTTCCGCGCATCACGACGGCGGCCTTCGTGTGCAGCATGTGCTGCAGGCGAGACTGTATGGTCAGCATCAGCGTTCAGAGATGGGCACGTAGTGAATGTCGTTTGAGCCGATGTATTCGCTCTGCGGACGAATCAGCACGTTGTCGTTGTACTGCTCGATGACGTGTGCGCTCCAGCCGGCCACGCGTGAGCATGCGAACATCGGCGTGAACAGGTCGATCGGCACACCGATGTAATACAGCATAGGCGCGCTGTAGAAATCGACGTTCGGGTACAGCTCGCGATGGCGCAGCACTGCGTTGGAGACTTTGTGTGCCATGTCGAAGTACTTGATCTGGTTAAGCTTGCGGCCGAGTTGTTCGGCCCACGCATTCAGATGTACTGCACGCGGATCGCCATTCTTGTAGATGCGATGGCCGATGCCCATGATCTTGCGCTTCGTGACGAACGCATTGTCGACGAACGCATCCACCTTCGCTGGGTCGTCGATTTCGAGCAGCATGTTCATCGTCGCTTCATTGGCGCCGCCGTGCAGAGGCCCTTTGAGGGCGGCCATCGCCGCGGTGATGGCCGAGTGCAGATCCGCCTGTGTGCTGGCGACGACGCGGCTGGTGAAGGTGCTGGCGTTCATGCCATGATCGGCGAGCAGCACATAGTAAGCATCCATGGCGCGCACGAAGTCAGTGTCGCCTGAGGGCAGGCCAAGCATGTGCAGCGTGTTCGCGGCGTGCGAGAGATGCGCGGTTGGCGCGATCGGTTCCTTACCTTCACGGATGCGCTGATAGGCGGCGCAGATGGTGGGGAACTGCGAAATGAGGCGTACGGCCTTGCGCTGTGTGGCTTCGATGCTGATATCTTCGATTTCAGGGTCGTAGAAAGACAGAGCCGAAACTGCGGTGCGCAGTGCTTCCATCGGCACCGTGTCGCGTGGCAGCTGGCGCAGCAGATCGTAGAGTGGCGCCGGCAGCCAGCGGTTGGCGACGAGTCGTGCGTTGAAGTCTGCCAGTTCACTGCGCGTCGGAAGGTGATCGTGCAGCAGCAGGAATGAGACTTCTTCGTAAGTGGTGTTCGAGGCGAGCTCGTTCACGTTGATGCCGCGGTACGACAGATTGCTGTTCGGACCGTCGACCATACTGATGTGCGTTTGGACAGCAACGATTCCGTCCAGGCCTTTTACGAATACGGGCTTGCCCGAAGCGGTGCTGTTGGTTGGATTGGATGACATCTGTTTCCTCTCTGATGCGCGCGCCGGATTTCAGAAAAATGTTTTTGTCTGGAGCGCACACGGCTTGGATTATAGGAGTGTGCGGCAGGTTGTGCATGTGGGGTACTTTAGGAGCGTAATCGCTGCAGTTCGTCAGGGGTCAGATTTCGCCAGCGTCCAACTTCGAGGCCTGCGAGCGTAATTGTTCCAATGGCGACGCGCAGCAGGCGTAATGTGGGCAGGCCGACGGTGGCGGTCATGTGGCGCACCTGGCGCTTCTTACCTTCGCTCAGGATTAACTCGATCCATGCGGTCGGCCCATGCGGAGTGATGGGTTTCGAGCGCGCTGGCAGCAGCGGTATTTCACCGTCATGCAGTGTGCGGGCGTGACATGGCGCAGTCGTGTAATCCTGAATGCGTAGACCGCGGCGCAGGCGGGCGAGTGCTTCTTCGGTGGGTGTGCCTTCGACCTGTGCGAGATATGTCTTCGGCTGCTTATAACGGGGGTCGGTGACGTGATGAATGAACGCGCCGTCGTCGCTGAGCAGGAGCAGGCCCTCACTGTCGAAATCGAGCCTGCCGGCTGCGTAGACGTTTTTGGGCAGCGCGAACTCACCGAGGGTGCGTTTGCCGGCGTCGCTGGCACTTTGTACTTCGTGTGTGAACGACGAAAGCACGCCATAAGGTTTGTAGAGTGCGATGTAGCGCATGTGAGATCAGAAATCGTACCTACTCAAGCCTAAGTCAGTATTTCCCGCGAAACATGCGCATGTTTCGCGTTGGGAAACCGGATGGGTTGAGTTGTTACCAGAAATCGTAACTACTCAGGCTAAGTGAGTCGCCAAAAGTTCTGGCGGCAGATTCGCCTCCCCCGCAAAGCGGGGGAGGCGAATCTGCCGGACAAAACTTATGGACAGGAACTTATCCATTTTTCCAGCGCGAAACACACTATTCTCTCCCCCGAAGGGGGAGAGAATAGTGTGTTTCGCGGGAAATACTGATTTGGGCCTGAGTAGTTACCAGAAATCAGAATAGGGTGGGGCATTCGACATCGTAGAATTCCACACTGCAGAGATTCAAATATTTACAGCATGGTCGATTCGGTCTGTAATGCAGCGACTCGACTTGGGAGGAGTTTTCAGGACATTATGCGTATTTTGGTACTTGGCGGTGCTGGCTTCATCGGCTCACATTTGTGCGAACGTCTTCTCGGCGAAGGGCATCGCGTCATTGCGATGGATAACTACATCACGGGTTCGCGCCGAAACGTGGACCATCTGCTCGGACATGCACATTTTTCTTTGATTGAAAATGATGTGACGATATCTTGCGACGTGGATGAATCACTCGATGCGGTGATGAACCTTGCGTCGCCGGCCAGCCCGGTTGGATATCTGGACAATCCGATCGAGACGATGAAGGTTGGTTCGCATGGCACATACAACGCACTGGAGCTGGCGCTGCGCAAGGGCGCGCGTTTTCTGATGGCGAGCACGAGCGAAGTGTACGGCGATCCGAAGGAGCATCCGCAGAAGGAGAGCTACTGGGGACATGTAAACAGTATCGGTGTGCGCAGCGTGTATGACGAAGCCAAGCGTTTTGCTGAGGCGCTGACGATGGCGTATTACCGCAAGCACAATCTGCGCACGCGCATCATTCGTATTTTCAACACGTTTGGTCCGCGCATGGCCCTCGAAGATGGCCGCGTAGTGCCGAACTTCGTACGGCAGGCGGTGAACGACGAACCGCTCACGGTGTACGGCGATGGCTCAGCGACGCGCTCGTTTTGTTACGTGACGGACCTTGTGGATGGCATGCTGCGGCTGCTTTGGTCGGATGAGCCGAATCCGGTGAATGTCGGCAACCCGCGCGAAATGACGATGACTGAATTTGCGCAGGCGGTGTTGGCCGCAGCCGGGCCGGAGTGCCGGAGCACGATTGCATACGTGAATCCTGGTGCGGCGCGCGTTGCGGATGATCCGCAGCGTCGTCGGCCGGACATCACGCGCGCGCGCACGATCCTTGGCTGGGAGCCGCAGGTTTCTCTCGAAGACGGCCTGCGTGAAACGCTGGGCTATTTTCGTGCGGTGCGCAATCGCGCCGCCTGACGTACGTCGATGTCGAAATCGAAGGCGCATGCGCATGCGCCAATTGCACACTCGTACCATCCGGCGCTCGAAGAGGTGATTGACGTCATATTTCGGTCGACGGCGTTGTTCGCCGTCGGCGGTGTGTCGGCGGCGATTGGCGCGTTTTTTTACGCGCGTTTTGACTTTATGGCTGTGGCGCTGGGTGTCGCAGTCCTGGGTGCGCTTGGGGCGTATGCGCGCTTTGTGGTGCCGTATCGCCTGCACGTGACGCATTTTGACGGTGCGAGCCTCGTCACTGCGTCGGGGGATGCAACTGCACGACTGCGCGTAGTTTTCTTTTCTGATCTGCATCTTGGTGCGTTCAAGCGCGCTGAATGGGCGCGCCGCGTCGTCGATCTCGTGAATGCGCAGCAACCTGATCTTGTGCTGATCGGGGGTGATTTTGCCGGCCGTATGGAAGGACATCGCAGCACCGAGCTGTTTGCTCCACTGCGTGATTTACGCGCGCCGCTCGGCGTCTTCGCCGTGTTCGGCAACCACGATTACGGCCTGCCCGGGCCGGATTATTCGCCGGACCTGCTGGCGCTGCTGCCGCAGCTGGGCGTGCGCGTGCTGCGCGACGAATGCGTACGCGTTGCTGCGCACGTCGAAATTGTCGGCCTCGATGAGCTGTGGCTCGTCGGTTGCGACTACGCGCGTGCGTCGGCTGCATGTACTGCTGCCGCTGCTGCGCCGATGATTACGCTGGTGCTCGGCCACAACCCGGATGCAATGGCGTATGTGCGTGTGACGGAAGTGCGCGATCCTGCGCGCACGGTGTTTCTCTTCGGCCATACGCACCACGGCCAGATTCGCGTGCCGCTGATGCCGGGTGCGGCAGTGCCGATCCGCGGCCATTTGTATCGCGGCCTGTTTCGACTGGCGCAGGGCACCGTCTACGTGTCTTCGGGAACCGGTGAGAATACGTCACCGACGCGCCTTGGGACTACGCCGGAGATCGTTGTGTTCGACGTATGAATTTGTCAAGGTTTACGCTGTTCATGCCATGTGTTCCAGCTTGGCCAGATGCGCACTTGTAATCTGCGCCGGCCGAAGCTGCGCGCGATTTCCAAGTCTTTGTGCACGTCACCGGTTCGAATCACCAGATCGAGATTGTTCCTGCCGATCGCACTGCCGCGATCGCGACATTCGACCATCTGCGGCAACTCCTGGAATTTCACTTCGCTGAGGATTTCGAAAATTGTGCCGAAGGGATAGCCTGCGCCGCATGCGGCGTAGCCGAATCTCGGCTCGTTTCCATCGGCCATGATTCCACTGCCGTTGATTCCGCCGGCATCAGGCGCATAGACGGAAATGCTCATGGTTAGCACCATGGTTGTAATTAGGTTCAATCAACCCTCCTGTTGCTTTTGTCGCGCGTAGGGGATGCGTCTTTACAGACGATCACGCTGTGACGTCGCCCGGTGAATATGCGAGCGGCGGTGTGCCGCTGGATTCGGGCGTAATGTGAGGAAGCAGCCTAGCAGAGGGGCGCATCGCTGATGCCGCCTAACTTGACAGTTGAAGGCTGGTGGGGTGACTAAGTTCCTGTCCATAAGTTTTGTCCGGCAGATTCGCCTCCCCCGCTTTGCGGGGGAGGCGAATCTGCCGCCAGAACTTTTGGCGACTCACTTAGTTTGGTGTGACGGCTGCGTCGTTCGGATGAATCA
>CANJQH010000005.1 GCA_947476335.1 Anaerolineae bacterium
AACTTGATGCGTTGCTTGATGCCTTTGTGATGCATCTACGCACCAAGCGTTTCGCGTGTGCCTTGCTGCGCAACATGAACTTTGATGCTCTGGCATCCTTTGCCAAGGCCCTCCGCGTTTGAGCCTTGTTTATTCCGGAAATCTATAAGGTAGCAAGTCACGTTAGTTACCTTTTTTTCTTGACAAAATTGTTGACCGCTGCAGTTGTACGCGTGTGCACCTCAAGCAATTTTGTATGAAAGAGCGCAGGTTCTTCAAAAAATGGGAAGTGTGCGCTGTTCTCGAACCAGATCAGCTGATGCGTTCCCTGAACCATCGCAGCATACGCTTCAGCAAGCGGAGCGGGGGTGTCGTAATCATGCCGCCCCATAAAGAAATACAGTGGCACAACAGCATTTTTATGCATCGTCCGCGCATCCCATGTGACTATAAGAGGATCAGAGAAGAGGTTCTGTGAAAAATCCAATCCTGCATCCCACTGTGCAAGAACATTCTTATAGACGGGGATGGAATAAATCAGGTTTTCAACGCTTTCCGAACCGTGTTCCCCATACACATCACCACCGAAATACCCCATCCAATCATTCGTCACTTCAAATCCATCCGCACTCGTATCACAGTTCGGATTTCCAGAAAGGTTGGGGTTGCTGAATTCCCAGTTATCGGATGGGTAGCCTACACACTCTAGTGCGTCAATTGCCGTCTGATTGCTGGTTCTCCGCGCCTCACTCAGTGCAAATTCGTAGCTTTGCTGCTCATTTTCGACCACTTGCACGACCTGGCCAACGCCGATGTACGCCGCGTAGTGTGCCGGATATTTGGCGACGAGATCGAGGCCGATCATTGTGCCCATCGAATGGCCCAGTACGTAAACTTTCGTGCTGTCCGAGAGATTGAAGTGGTTGACGACGCGCTGCCGAACTGAGTCGGCATCTTCAACGAACTGCGCCAGCGTCATCGTCGTCGGATCCAGATTCGATCGGTATGACAGCCCAGCGCCGCGCTGGTCATAATCAACAACCAGGAAATCGTTCTCTAGTTCAGGCATACGCGTATGCAATAGGTCGGTCATTGCATAGCCAGGTCCGCCATGAATCACGAGCAGCATCGGCAATGACGCACTTGTGCCGCGGACGCTCACGGCAATTTGAGCCCCATTGATTGTCAGCGTCTCCGCCCAGGTCACTGGCACGTTCACCGTGGTCGGCGTTGGCTCTGGCGTCGGCTCTGGCGTTGGCTCAGGCGTCGGTTGTGTTAATTGTGGTGTCGCAGTTGCACCAGGCAAACTCACATTGGGAACCCAGATGCTGTTGGGTGTGCCAACTGCTGCCTGTGCCGCATCCGACATTCGCCAGCTGCATGCCGCCGTCAGTAACGCACAAGCGGAAATACCGGTAAGGGCGAATCTAAGGCCTGTTTGTTTCATAACCAGTCACCTCAAAACGCGTTCATAGCATGACCATCACCGCCGCGCCGCTGTGCCACAACTTGTGCAAGGATGCTTATGGCAATTTCCTCCGGCGTCTCAGCTTCCAGTTCAAGCCCGATCGGTGCGTGCACAGCGGCAATTGACTCGGCAGAAACGCCCGCAGCTTCCAACTCCTGCGTCGCCGAAAGCCAGCGTCGTCGGCTGCCCATCACGCCGACGTACGGCAGTTTCGCCGCCAGCAGCGTGGGCAGTACGCGCACATCCTGCACATAGCTGCGCGTCACCAGCGCTGCGTATGTACGCGGTGTGAGCAGCGACTCATCGAGCTGCGCACCATAGTCGCCGGAAAGATACAAATCCGCACCGGGACATTGCTGCTCGTTGCACAGATCGGATCGGTCATCCGCCACGACCACGCGAAAGCCGGCCCATTTGCCCAGATACGCAAGCGCGCGACCGACGTGGCCGGCGCCGATGATCAGCAGAATCGGCGCGGCACCAAGCGGTTCGATGAATACCTCCATGGAACCTCCGCACACGCCCGGGTCGCCCTGGCCCGGGTTCACCAGCGCGAATGACTCCAGTCGCGCCTGCCCTTCGTGCAACACCGCCGCCGCCGCGCGTGCTGTGCGATTTTCCATCTCACCGCCGCCAATGGTGCCGGCTAGCACTGTGCCGGTTTCCGATACCAGCATGCGCGCACCGGCGTGGCGCGGCACGCTGCCAGACGCTCGCACGACTGTGCACAGCGCACACGGTTCGCCACGTTCGAGCATGCGGGCAGCCAGCAATAGCGCGTCCATCAGGCAATCGACATCACGGCACGCCGCGCCAGTACGCGCGCCATCGCACGGCGATAGTCAGCTGAACCGAGAAAATTCTCGGTGGGCGTGAGCAGATCGGTCGCAGCGGTCAGCTCGGCATCTATAAATTCGTTGAGATATTTCTTCTCCACACCGAATTCAAAACGCGTCAGCCGCACCGGTGTCGCACCCGCGCCGCCCACAGCCAGCCGCATGTTGCCAACAATGCCGGCTTTGATTGCATATTGCGCCGCCACACAGACGATCGGGTAATCACGCGGTGTGCGGCCAATCCGTTCGAACGCCGAACGGGTGTCGTCGCTCGGACGCGCCACGCGAATTTCAGTAATCAACGCACCCTGCGCCAGCAGACTGCGTCCATAGGAAAGAAATCCGCTCAGCGGAAGCACCTGAAACACGTCAGTGTCGCGGCTGCTGTTGATCGGCCGCAATCCGTAGATGACGACTTCGGCATTGCAGGCCAGCAACGCAGTCACCAGCGGCGAAACACAATCGGCGATGGCGAGCGTGCCGCCGATGGTCGCGCTGTTGCGCACACTCAGAGCCGCAGCTGCATGCGCCGCAGTGCCGATGAGGGACAACCCAGCATGTGAACCATGCTGACCGAACAGAGGATCTTCAACCAGTGACTGCAGCGTCACCATAGCGCCGATGCGAATCAGATTGCCCAGCACGGTGATCTTGTCCAGGCCGAGGCCGGCAATGTCCACCACAGCCTCGATCTCGCGTGTGGCTTCGCCAATGAGCCACGTGCCGCCAGAAAGGACGGCCGTCTTCGGATCTTTGCGCATCAGCAGATCTGATGCTTCAGCAAGTGTGCTGGGTTTGTGAAATTCTGAAAAGTTACGCATGCTTTTCTGCTCTTCGCGCGTCACAACGACTGCGCATTTCCTTCGTAAATCATGATGCCGATGCCGGTTCTCCCAATGATTCGGCCAACGAGCGCGCCACAAGTCATGACAGGGATCGAATCGGCTTTTTTCAGCGACGGTTTCAGCACCTCGATCAGCGCCTGCGAACGTGCACCCGGATTGGGATCGAGCTGCACGATAGCGTAATCAGCGCCCGGGTCAAATTCGCAGGCGAATTCTGCCAGCTTCTCGAGCGCGCGATCCGGCGAGCGCACTTTTTCGACGGCCACGAGGTCGCCTTCCTCCATCGTCAAACAAGGAATGATCTCGAGCATGCGCCCAAGCCATGCTTGCGCTGGCCGCAGCCGGCCGCTGTTCTGCAGGTAACTCATGTCGTCAGACGAATAGATCGCGTAGATGCCCTGAATAAGCCCGCGCAGATGCTTCACAATTTCGTCGGCGCCAAGACCGCGTTCGGCCATTTCTACGGCCGCTTGCACAAGCTTGTGCAAACCCATCGCCAGCGTACGCGTATCAACTACGTGTACGTTGCAGCGTCCGCTGACGACGTCACGCGCGATTTTTGCGTTGCGCTGCGCTTCACTCATCGCTGCCGAAGCGTGCAGCGAAATCACATCCATCTTTGCCGCCGCCGCTTGACGATACGCCGCCGAAAAATCTTCAATGCTCGGAGGCGTCACAGTAAATGGCTGCGATGCCTGCAGCACACGCCGGGCAAATTCAGACGCGCCCATGTCAACATCCTCACGGATTGACTGGCCCTGCAGCGAAACAATATTTGGCAGCACAGTAACGTTATGCTCCATTGCCCAGTCCGATGGAATACGTGCAGATGAATCAGTGACGATACGGACGAGTGGTTTTTTTAACATGGTTGCGCTACTCGACACCGATAACAAAGTAGTAATGCGGCTGACCACCGCTCATGAGCTCAACGATTTGATCCGGATACGCGGTGCGCACCGCGTCAGCGACAACGCCGGCGTCGGTTGCAGTCATGCCATTGCCGTAATACAGTGTGATCAGCTCCTGCGCACCGGCATCGACCTTCGCCAGCAGCGCCAGCGTTGTTTCAAGTACCGATTCGCCGGCGACGGACAGCTTATCATTGACCAGGCCGATCGTCTGACCATTGTGCACTGCCACGTTGTTGATCGTCACTGTGCGTGTTGAAGTGGTGATTTCGCCGGTAATCACTTTGCCGGCGGCCTCCGACATAGAGGCGATATTGGTGTCGATGTCGTTGGCAAAATTGAAGCCAATCGCTGCTGCAATACCCTGCGGAATTGTCTTTGTAATTACGACGCGCGTTGGAATTTTGCTCAACTCTGCAGCTTGTTGTGCCGTCATGACAATGTTGCCATTGTTTGGCAGCAGCACCACACTGCGCGCATGTGCGGCGTCAATGGCGTTCAGAAAATCGTCGACGCTCGGGTTCATCGTCTGGCCACCTTGAATCACGATGTGCACGCCGAAGTCTTTCAGCACATCAGCCAATCCTTCACCTGCTGCGACGGCGATCACAGCGACAGGTAGTTCAGGCGCCGAATTGGCATCAGCCTCTTGTGCACTCGGCGCAAACGCCTCCGACTGCGCCTGCATATCTTCAACGACGACGTCGCGCAGCGAACCGAGCTTGCTGCCGTAGCTGATCGGCACGCCCGGATCCGGCACATGCACGTGCACCTTGACGACCTGCTCGTCGCCCAGCACAAGCGGGCAGTCGCCCATCGCTTCGATTGTGCCGCGGATCGCGATTACGTCGAGCGCAGTCCCGGTTGGTGCATAAATCAGATACTGCACGTCGTAGCCCCAGCCGCCTTCCTGGCTTAATTCTGTGCCGGCCAGTTTCGAGCGGCCGGCCGGGCGCGGCGCATTTGCAGCTGCAGTGACATCATTATTTCCGCCGAGATCTTCGCCAGTGATCTGCCGCTTCATGCCGTCAAGAATCGTGTAAAAGCCGTAGCCACCGCTGTCAATGACGCCGGCATCACGCAGGATCTTCAAATGCTGCGGCGTGCGCTGCGTCGAATCGTACGAAGCGTCGCGTGCACGCATCAGCAGCCCGCGCAAATCATGCGAATGACTGGCATAGTGCTCTACGGCATCGGCCGTTTCACGCGCCACGGTCAGAATCGTGCCTTCGACCGGTGTGGCGACGCCCTGGTACGCCATGCGCGCCGCTTCGCGGAAGGCCACAGCCAGATCCTGTGCGTCGACAATTTCCTTATGCTCGATCGAACGCGCAAAACCCCGCAGCAACTGCGAAAGAATGATGCCGCTGTTGCCGCGCGAACCGCGCAATGCGCCGTTCGAAATCGCCTTCGCCACAGTGCCTACATGCGCCTCTTCCATCGCAGCGACGGCTTCCCATGCGCTGCGCATCGTATGCATCATGTTCGTGCCAGTGTCGCCGTCCGGCACCGGATACACGTTGTAGGCGTTGATGACCTCTTCCTGACGGCGCAGCCACAGGTATGCCGCCTTGATGAGTTCTTTCAGCCGAATGCCGTCGATGGTCAATCGAGCGTTCGAATTTCGATCTGTATTCTCACTGGAATCAGACGAAGAATCAGCTGCCGCGGAATTGATGGATTGGGATTTTTCAATCATGCTGGTGTTAACGTGGCGCACGGATGATCCGGACGTACGGGCATAAGGTTACTCCGCAACAGTGACGCGTAAAGCTGCAACGTGAACGAAAACGCTGTCGACGACATAACCGGTGCTGCGCTCAATACTATAAGAAACCTGATGCTGCAGCTGGCTCGTCACCGATCGAATACGTATTCCATATTCGACGATCACATGCAGAAAAATTTGCACGTGTGTGCGCAAATCCTGCCCCTGCACAAATTCGACAGCAATACCGCGATAAGGATTTGTGTGCGTTGCATCGTCACCGGTATAGCGTGAAGCAATACCAACAACGCCGTACGTGCCGAGGGTCGCCGCATAGACAAGCGTGTCTACAACGCGCGGAGCAATGGTCACGCTTCCGCGCATATTCTCGACGGTGGTCTGCCTTTGAGGAGTTTCCATTGTCTCGAAGATTATCTCGAAGATTATCTCGACGAGGGCGGATGGTGTAGAATCGCCACTCGTTCATCACCGATTGTATCTAAACTTTCGGTCAATCACTGGATTACTCAAGCATAAAGGCGGCCGACCAATTTCATGGTGCATCTTGCGCCGGGAATGGGGGAGTTGCGTGAAAAGGATCTCAACATGGCGAAGTGTGTAATCACCGGCAAGAAGAAAAGCTTCGGTTTGAAGCGTTCGTTCTCAATGCGCCGCATCAACCGCTCCTGGAAACCAAATCTTCAGCGCCGCCGCATGGTCATCGATGGCCGCATGCAGACTGTCATGATTAGCACGAAGGCGTTGCGCACCATGGTGAAGTCGCAGGACTAGTCGACGCTTTGCAGCATCGCGCAGATCAGGCGGGCAATGGCCCGCCTTTTTTGTGTTTTCCTGTTTTTGTCTGCACGGAAAATCTCTTCTTCTCCTATACTCCTCGCTATGTCTGATCCGGTACTTGACGCATTGCCTATGCCGCAGCGATTTCGCCTTGATCAACGCAATGCACTCATCACTGGCGCAGGGCAGGGCATCGGCCGTGCGTTTGCTCATGCCCTGGCCGAAAGTGGCGCACGCGTCGCCGTCATCGATCTGAATCTCGCCGCCGCCGAAGCGGTTGCCACCGAACTCACCGCAAAAGGAGCCGATGCATTCGCCATGCGCGCTGATGTCACCAGTGAGGCCGATATCGAACGTATGGTCGCTGCAGTTGCTGCGCGCTGGGGCGGATTGCACATCGCCTTCAACAACGCCGGCATTGGCCTCTGGCGCGATTCAGAAGCAATGACGGCCGCAGAATGGGATCGCATCCTCGACGTCAATCTAAAAGCCGTCTTCCTCTGCTGTCGCGCCGAGGCGCGCATCATGTTGCCAGCCGGCTACGGCAAAATCATCAATACCGCATCCATGAGCGGCAGCATCGTCAATATGCCGCAAAATCAGGCCGCCTACAACACGTCGAAGGCCGGCGTCATTCACCTGACAAAAAGCCTCGCCGCAGAGTGGGCGCCGCGTGGCGTACGCGTCAATTGCATCAGCCCAGGCTATACACGCACGCAGCTCGTTGCCGATCTGATTCGCTCGCCCGAAGTGCAGGCCTTCGCCGAAACATGGCTTGCTCGCACGCCAATGGGTCGTATGGCCGAAGTCACTGACCTGCAAGGCGCCGCCGTTTTTCTTTCGTCCGCCGCTAGTGATTTCATGACCGGGCACGATCTCGTTATCGATGGCGGATACGCACTCTGGTAGCTCAAACAAGCTGAAAAATAAGCTGAATATGAAAGCCATCGTTTTTGAAGGCGCCCATCGCTTGTCTACGCAGAATGTTGCAGATCCCGTCTGCGGTGCAAACGACGTTGTCGTGCGTGTGACGCAAGCCGGCATCTGCGGCACAGATCTGCATATTTTTCGTGGCGAATACTTGTCGGCATTTCCGCTGATCCCAGGACATGAATTCGTCGGCCGCGTCGCCGAAGTCGGTTCGCAAGTGCACACTTTCAAGGTCGGCGACCGCGTGGTCGGTGATCCAAATTTGGCATGTGGTGAATGTGAATTTTGTCGCTCGCTACAGCCAAATCATTGCCGCAACTGGCAGGGGATTGGTATCACGCAGCCAGGCGCATTCGCTGAATATGTGGCCATGCCGGCACGCGCGGTATATCGCGTGCCAGATGAAATCAGCGACACTGCAGCCGCATTTATCGAACCGCTGTCGTGCGTGGTGTATGCGCTCGGCCACATCCGCGTGCGCGCAGGCGATGACGTGCTGCTCTATGGAGCTGGGCCGATGGGACTGCTGCTGACGCAGGCGCTGCACCACAGTGGTGCTGCGCGCGTCGTCGTGGTCGAACCGAATGCGCAGCGTGCGGCGCTGGCGAAGCAGGTCGGTGCCGATATTGTGCTTACGCCGCAGGAAGCTGCTGCGCTGGCGCAGGATCCCGGCGAATTTCACGTCGTCGTGGAAGCAACCGGCGTGCCCGCGGTGATCCAGCGCGCACTGGATCATCTGCGGCCTGGGGGGCAGTATTTGCAGTTCGGCGTGGCGCCCATCGGCACAACCGTTGCCTGGGATCCGTACCGCATTTTCAAAAACGACTGGAGCGTGCACGGTTCGTTTGCGCTGTCGTTCACGTTTCAGCCGGCCATTCGCTGGCTCAAATCACGCGCACTGGATGTTGAACTCCTCGTTAGCCACGTGCTTCCGCTGAGCGACTTTGAATCTGGTTTCGCCGCATTTATGCGCGGCGACAGCCTGAAAGTGCATCTGCGGCCTTAGCCTACTTCGGCTTTCAACTGACCGCAGCCCGCAGCAATGTCGATGCCACGACGCACACGCAATGTGTTTGGCACACCGGCACGGTCGAGCACTTCACGAAAGCGATGCCGCGCTTCGAGATCGGGTGCATGGCCGCGATATCCCTGCGTCGGGTTCAACGGGATCATGTTGACGTGCACAAGGTTGGCTGAACGTGGATTTGTCTCTTGCACGAGATCAACCAGTGCTTCAGCCTGCTCTTCCGTATCGTTTACGCCATCGATCAGCGCCCATTCGTAGCTGACACGACGATTCGTCTTGCGCACATAATCGCGCGTCGCGTGCACAACGGACTTCAACGGATAGCGAATGTTGATCGGAACCAGCTTGTCGCGCAGTGTGTCGGTGGCAGCGTGCAGCGACACGGCAAGATTGACTTGCAGGTCCTCGGCGGTAAAGCGTTCAATGCCAGGCACAATGCCGACGGTGGAAACCGTTATGCGGCGCGCGCCCATGCCGAATCCACCTTCAGCTTCCGGATGCATCACACGGTTCACCGCTTCCATTACGTGCGTGTAATTTGCGAATGGTTCACCCATGCCCATCAGCACCAGATTCGACAGACGCTCGGCCTCGGCGCGCTTGCCGTTGGACTTCTCAGCCTGCGCCAGCGTACGCGCTACACGCACAACCTGTTCGACGATTTCGCCAACGCGCAGATTGCGCATAAATCCACCCTGACCGGTGGCGCAGAAGCTGCAGTTCATCGCGCATCCAGCCTGCGAGGAAATGCATGCTGTGCGGCGATGGCCGTCATATTCCATCAACACTGTTTCAACTTCAGCGCCATCGGGCAAATGGAAGAGCCACTTCTGCGTCCAGCCGTCTGTTGAGCGCTGATGTGCACCAATCGACATGCGCGAAAGCACCACACTATCGCGCAGCCGTGAGCGCAGCGACTTCGGCAGATCGCTCATTTCATCAATTTCCGACGCCATGCGCTGATACAGCCATGTCCAGATCTGACGCGCGCGAAAAGCAGGCTCACCCCACGTGTTCAACTGATTGCGCAGCTGTTCGAAGGTCAGGTCGTAAAGAGAGGGCAGGGGAGCGGATGCATCCGCGGATTGGACATTCACGGGGCACATTTTCTCACGCGTATTCGAGTGTGCGCTATTGCGTGCTATTTTGATTTGCGCGCTGCTTCATGCGGAGAAAGTCCGTATGTGTGCAGCTGATCCTTCAGCACGTCGGTCTTCGTGTGTGCATATACGATGCGTGTTGTGGATGGAGAGGCGTGGCCGAGATAGGCCTGCACCGATTCGAGCGGCATGCCTTCGTTCAACAATTGTGTGGCGCGAAAATGGCGAAAGCTGTGCGGCGACGTATTCGCATTCAGGCCGAGCTTGCGCGCTGTGCTCTTGACCGTGTGCCAGATCGAGACGCGGCTGAGCTGCTGGCCAGCGCCGCGGCCATGCGAGATGAACAGCGATGGGTTGGAATCTTGTCGCTCGCGGCAATAGGTGCGAATTGCCGCCTGCGCTTCGGGCGTTAGAAAAAGCATTCGCTCTTTGCCACCTTTGCCGGTGATCAGCACTTCGTTTGCGGCGCCGTCGGCGACCTGGCCGCGCGTCAGGCTGGCGACTTCACTGACGCGCCCGGCGGAGGCGTAGAGCGTGTGCAGGATCGCGCGCGCGCGCAGATGCTCAAGTCGACGGCGGACGGATTGGCGTGATTTTTTTTCATCATCAATCTCCGGAATCTGCGGCGGCGGACCGTCGAAGAATTCGATCAGCTGCGGAATGCGTTCATCGGCGATGCGGTGCCGATATCCGCCGCGCGTTGTTCCACGCGCCGTTTTCAACCGAGCTTCTGCCTTCGCGCGATTCAAATTCTGTGGCAGCCGATCATTTGCGTCGAGCCATTCAAGCAGGCGGCGCAAGCCTGCCATGTAAAGCTGCTGCGTGGCTTTGGCGTACTTGCGACGCGCCATCTGCGCGCTGAAATTTTTCAATATGTCGGCGTCGATTGTGAGAGCAAGCGTCACGGCAAGCGTGAGTGCGGCGCGATAGGCGTTGCGCGTATTTTCATTGGCGGAGCGCATCGCATCGAGAAAGCCATCAACCGTCGACCGATCGACTTTTGGTTGATCTACTGTGCTCAAAGATGGTGGGGGAGCGGCGACAGACGCCTTCTTCGGGCTCATGCCAAAATTCTACATCTGTTATTTAACTTAATAATCATTGTGTTAAATAGCTTTTTTTGTGCAGAGCCGGCAGGAGGAAGAAATAACGCCTGCATTTTTCCTGATCTCTGTCCTTTCACATTTCTCCATTTCTATATTTCTCCATTTCTATTTCCGAATTCTTTTTCCGAATTTTTCCGCCGGCCCTGCACAAAAATATTTTTGTTTTTACGTTTTTTTGTTTTTATGCGCTCGCTTCAAAGCGCGCACGAAAACGCTTTGTCATCCATGCACAGATGTCCCACAGATCTGCCAGCGGCTGGCGCGTGTATGGCAGAGATGGCATGTATGTCGGCGGACCGAATTCCGGCGTGAACGTCATAATCTCGCGGCCGGCAGCACGGTTCGCAGCGACGATGGCGTCCCACCATGCTTCATGATGCGCAAGCGCGTCAGCGAATTCCGGCGCGCGCGGATCGGAAACCTGCGGGCCTTCCTGATGACCCACGCGTCCATGAATGTGCACAGATCGTTCGCACGCCAGCTTGACAGCTTCAGGCTGATCATCCAGTAAAGACTCACATACACACGTCCAATGACTGAAGTCGGCGTTCAGGCGCAGTCCCGGAAACCTGCGCAGCAGCACAGCTGTGTTCACCGGCGTAAACATTACTCGGCCGCGATGCGTTTCATGCCCGACAAGCACTCCGCTCGGCGCAGCAATTTCATTAGACGCAGCCAGCGCACCTTCGACGAATGTCGCCTGGTCTTCAGCTGTGAACCAGTCTTTGCCACCATGCGCGTTGATCACGATCGGCCCAAACGTCATCGCGCGCACGATGTCGGCACGCAACGATGTAATGTGCTCACGCACATTCGCGCCCGCGCTAAATACCATCGGCACATAATCGAGTTTATATTCCGCCAGCAGCGATCGAAATTGCGCCTCCTTTTCTTTTGCAGGCATCGACGTTTCAATGCCGTCATAGATGCCAGCATCGGCAATCTGCTTGAACTGCTGCTCAAGCGAACCGCTCATACCCCAGAGAGACTTGTAAATTCGAAGTTTCATAACTGCTTAAGAATAAGCGTGCGCTATAGGAATGTCAAAATGCGGCAAGCGGTAACTACTCAGGCCCAAATCAGTATTTCCCGCGAAACACGCTATTCCTTCCCCCTTCGGGGGAAGGAATAGCGTGTTTCGCGTTGGAAAATGGCTGGCCTGAGTAGTTACGGCAAGCGCCTATCTCCAATGGCGACGAGTTACTTCACACGAATATTTCAATCGTCATCTTGCCAGCCATGCGCCATCAACGACGAGCACGTGCCCATGCACGTAGTCGCTTGCTGCCGATGCGAGAAAAAGCGCAGGCCCGGCCAGATCTTCTGGCACGCCCCAGCGCCCTGCAGGAATACGCTCGAGCAACTGCTTTGAACGCACCGGGTCGGCCACCAGCGCTTCAATGTTTTCTGTGTTCATATATCCGGGTGCGATGGCGTTCACATTAATCCCTTTGCCCGCCAGTTCGTTTGCCATTGATTTTGTCAGCCCTGCCAGCGCATGCTTCGCAGCGGCGTACGCGTGCACACGAAATCCGCCCTGAAATGTCAGCACAGACGCGATGTTGATAATCTTTCCGCTGCCTCGCTCGGCCATGTGTCGTGCTGCGCGCTGCGACAGAATCCAGCATGCATTCAGATTTACATCCATGACCTCGTCCCAGTATTCGATCGGAAAATCCAACACATCCGCGCGTCGCTGAATTCCCGCGTTGTTCACCAGTACATCCAGTCTGCCAAATTTCTCCAGCACCTCATCTACCAGGCTTTCTGCAGCGGCGCGGTTCGTGAAGTCTGCGGATAGCGCCGCTCCACGGCAGCCGGCCTGCGCAATGGCTTCCAATGTCTGATCTGCGCGCCCAGACCGTGATGTCACCACAACGTCCGCCCCACCCTGCGCCAGCGCAATGGCCATCGCAGCTCCCAGTCCTTTGTCGCCACCAGTTACAAGCGCGACTTTGCCATCGACTCGAAATTTTCCCATCACTGTTTTGTCCGTCACCATGTTGGGTGTTGTATCACGCCGTGCTTGATCGCAAAATTCATTGCTTCGCACTACACTCGCTGACATGATCAGATTTGCCGTCATCGGCATCACCCATGGGCATATCTACGGCCAGGTGCAATGCCTGCTCGATGTCGGTGCGACGTTTGTTGGCTGGCACAGCTATACGCATGAGGAACCGGTGCGTGCAGCTTTCGCACGTGCGTTTCCAGATGTGCCTCGGTTTGAAGACGAAGCCGCATTGCTCGACGACATCTCGATTCACATGATCGTCACTTCGACGGTGCCAGCCGATCGCGCACCACTCGGCATTCGCGCCATGCGCTGTGGCAAAGATTTCATGACGGACAAGCCTGGTTTTACGACGCTCGAACAACTGCACGAAGCGCGCAGAGTGCAGGCCGAGACTGGGCGTATTTATTCGATCTGCTACAGCGAGCGCTTCGAAAATCGCGCCACCACCCATGCCGTTGATCTTGTACGCAGCGGCGCTATCGGAACAGTGGTGCAGACGATTGGCCTCGGCCCGCATCGCAGTAATCTGAGCACGCGCCTGCCTTACTTCTTTCAGCGCCAGCGCTACGGTGGCATTCTGTGTGACATCGGCTCGCATCAGTTTGATCAGTTCCTCACATTCACAGGTTCCACAAGCGCCGAAATCGTCGCTTCGCAAGTCGGCAATCTGGCGCATCCACAGCATCCTGAGCTGGAAGATTTTGGTGACGCACTGTTGCGTGGCAACAACGGCTCAGGCTATCTGCGCGTCGACTGGTTTACCCCCAACGGCCTGCCAGTCTGGGGAGATGGGCGCCTGACCGTGCTCGGCACCGAAGGCTATATTGAGCTGCGCAAGTATGTCGACATTGAAGGGCGACCGGGCGCGAATCACTTGTTCCTTGTGAACGGCAAGGGTACGCAATACATCAACTGTGATCACGTTCCCCTCCCCTATGGAGCTGCATTGGTGCGCGATGTGCTTGATCGTTCAGAGACGGCCATGTCGCAGGTGCATTGTTTTCTCGTCAGCGAACTCGCTTTGCAGGCACAGGCGCGTGCGGCGATTCTTACAGCGGCAAATGGAGGCAATGCGTGAAGAGCCGTCGCGTTGCGCTGGTTGGCCTTGGCATCGGGCGGCAGCATGCTGCCGCATATCGCGCACTCGCAGGCCGTTTTGAGATCGCGGCAGTTTGCGCTCGCAGCGAAGTTTCTGCACGCAAGGCCGCGAATGATTTTGGTGCGCAGCACGCATTGACGAACTTTGATGATGTGCTGCAGTTGCCGAATATAGACATCATTGATCTCTGCACACCGCCGCATTTGCACGTCGAGCAGGCGCTGGCCGCGCTGCACACGGGCCATCACGTTATTTGTGAAAAGCCGGTTGCCGCAGATGTCGCCGACATCGATCGTCTCGCAGCCGCCGAAGCTGCATGTGGCCGCTGGCTCATGCCGATTTTCCAATACCGCTTCGGCGCCGGGCTCGGCACGCTGCTCGATCTGCAGGCGCGTGGTCTTACTGGTGATCCGCTGCTTGCGACGGTCGAAGTGCACTGGCGCCGTCGTGCTGATTACTATCACGTCCCATGGCGCGGCCGGATTGAAACTGAGTTGGGTGGTGTACTAACCAGCCAGGCGGTGCATGCAATTGATGCATTGACTTGTGCATTTGGCAATGTTCGTCGCGTTGCTGCGTTTGCTGCCACTGCGATTAATCCTGTCGAAGTTGAAGATAACGCAGTGGTCAGCCTGCAGATGTGCAACGGCGCGCTTGTGACGATCAGCGCCACACTCGGATCCGGCGCAGAAATTACGCGGCATCGCTTCGTATTTCGCAATCTCGTTGCAGAAAGCAATACGCGGCCGTATTCAAACTGCGAGGGTCCGTGGACATTTACATCAGACGATGTGGAACATGCGACGACGCTGCGACAGGCATTGGCCGAAATCGAAGCGGTGCGCGGGAATTTTTCTGCAGCAGCAACGGAAAATAAAGCGGTTAACGCTGCGGTTAACGCTAATGAAGCCAGCATGCTCAACGGATACACACCCCCTGTCGGCTTCGAACCACAGATGCGCGCATTTGCAGATGCACTTGATATGGAACAACCCCCGCCTGTGACGATCATGGATGCACGGCGCAGCGTGATGCTCCTAAGTGCAATTTATGATTCAGTGCGCAGTGGTGAGATCATCGAGCTGCCGCGACTGAATTTATGAAACACTTGCAAACATGTGCGTTATTAGTTTTTCTGCTGTGTGCATGCAGCGCTCCTGCAACGCCGCTTCCTTCTCCCACCGCATCAGAGGAACCTGCAACGGAAGTTTCCCCGACGCAAACGCCAGCTGCGACTGCACAACCGCAGACTGAGCCGATTTCCACAGTGACAGTGCCTTCGCAGAAGCATGCGATGGAGTCGATAGAGTCGCTTGGCTTTCGTGTAGTGATGAGTTACCCCCATGCGATCGACGCATTTACGGAGGGCCTTGTTTTTGTTGATGGCCGCTTGTTCGAAAGCACAGGTTTGAAAGAACGGTCCAGCCTGCGTGAAGTGAGTTTGAGCAATGGCAATGTGCTGCGCAAGCACGATGTTGCCAGGGAATACTTTGGCGAAGGACTGGCGCTCGTTGGTGATGAGCTGGTGCAGTTGACGTGGCAGGAAGGTGTGGCGTTTCGCTACGATCGCGATTCATTTGCCGAGCGCGGTCGCTGGAAATACACGGGGGAAGGATGGGGTTTGGCGTTCGATGGTGCGTCGCTCGTGATGAGCGACGGCAGTGCGCAGATTCGCTTTCGCAATCCGCACACTTTCGATGTGCAGCGCACGATCACCGTCACCGTCGCCGGCCGTCCGCTTACGCAGCTCAATGAGCTCGAATACGCCGATGGCGCACTTTGGTCCAACGTCTGGCAAACTGACGCAATTGCACGCATTGATCCGCAGACTGGTGTAGTGACAGGTGTGCTCGACCTGACGACGCTCTGGCCTGCGGATCAACGTCCACCCGACGCGGATGTGCTCAACGGTATCGCTTTTGATTCAGCCAGCGGCGAATTTCTCGTCACCGGCAAGTTCTGGCCACACGTGTATCGACTAGCAATTTCGAAGATAAGTCAGTAATTCACGAGATCTTTTTACGTAAATTCCGCAGGATAAGTCTCACGCGTTCAACAGATAGGGAGTGACTAAATCTGAGTAGATCCCGCGAATCATGGGTTTCTCGCTGCTTTGATTTAGCCATTCTCCAGCAGATATCCGCGTGCAAGTGCGACATAGGTTTCCACCTGTGCGCGTGTCTGGTCATCATTCCAGCCGAGTTCACGTGCCAGTACTGCGGCCACAGCCGGCGCCATCTCGATGCTTGCACGCGCATTCAGCAGCAGCGCTCGTGTGCGGCGTGCCAGCACGTCTTCAATATTGCGTGCCATTTCGAACCGTGCCGCCCACGCTGCTTCCCCCAGCAGATATGGGAGTGACGGATGCATGCGCTGGCTTAGTTCGTCACTCTCTGCGCAGACAGCTTGTACAGCAGCTGCGTCCGTGCCATACACACGCCACGGGTCTTCAGATGCAGATTGCGTTGCGCCGTGCAAAGACAGATTTTCCGTCGTGCTTGGTTTTGCCTGCAATCCGCCAACGCGCGCAGCGCGGTTGATGACATCTTCCGCCATATGCCGATAAGTCGTCCATTTACCACCAGTGATTGTCACCAGCCCGGAATCACTGATCATGATCGTGTGATCGCGCGACAATGACTTGGTGCTGGTGCCGTCGCCGGCTTTCACCAGCGGACGCTGGCCAGCATAGATGCTCTGTACGTCTGCGGTCGTTACCGGGCGGCTTAAATAGCGCGACGCGTGCGACAGCAGGAATTCGATTTCAGCAGACAGCGCACGCGGTTCTTCTTCAGGCGCAGCCACGGGTGTGTCCGTCGTGCCGACAACCACACGGTCATGCCAGGGTACAGCAAACAATACGCGGCCGTCATCCGTTTTTGGGATCATCACTGCGTGGTCGCCTGGCAGAAAGGACCGATCGAGCACAATATGCACACCTTGGCTGGGAGCCACGATTGCGCGCGCCGATGGATTATCGGTGCGACGCAGTGCGTCGACGAATACACCAGTGGCATTAATGACGACTTTTGCATTCACGTGGTGATGGATGCCAGTTTCACCATTTTCACTATTGATGAACGTGACACCGGAGATTCGTCCGTCGGTGCGCTGCAGGTCAACCACGCGCGCGTAATTCAGCGCATGTGCACCATGATCGAGCGCAGTGCGCAACAACGTCACTGCAAGGCGTGCGTCATCGAACTGACCGTCGAAATACACTACGCCACCCTTCAGGCCGGTGCTTTGCAGCGTCGGCGCCAGGCGCAACGCTTCTGTGCGGCCGACCAATCGCGAGAAGCCGAACCCGAGTCGACCTGCAAGCACGCTGTAAAGCAATAGGCCCGTGCCGTAGAAAAGCTGGTCAAACCAGTGATAGGCAGGTACTATGAGTGGCAGCACGGCGCACAAATGCGGCGCGTTGCGTTGCAACAGACCGCGTTCTCGCAGCGCTTCGAAGACGAGCGACACATTGCCCTGCGCCAGATAACGTACACCACCATGCACGAGCTTTGTGCTGCGACTGGAGGTGCCTTTTGCAAAGTCTACGGCCTCCAGCAGCAGCGTTTTGTAGCCTCGGGCGGCGGCATCGACTGCAGCGCCGAGGCCGGTCGCTCCACCGCCGACGATGACAATGTCGTAGTCGGTCTGACTTTCAATTTTTTCGAGCAGTACATTACGCGAAACCTGGCGTGAGACATACGAAGTTGCGTTCATCACAACGTGAGTATGCCACGCACACGCTATGATGTATTTTGTCAGGTCGCTGGGAACTTTATTTCAGGAATGCACTGTCGAATTATGCGACAACATCCTTGACTTGTCAGTAAGGGTAACTACTCAGGCTAGCTATTTTTCCAACGCGAAACACACTATTCTCTCCCCCGAAGGGGGAGAGAATAGTGTGTTTCGCGGGAAATACTGATTTGGGCCTGAGTAGTTATCAGAAAGGAGAAGAGACATGAACCGCAACCGTATTTGGTTCTTCGTAATCGTGGTCTTCGCAGTGCTTGGTGTTGGGGCTGTGCTTGCCGTGCGCGGTATCGCGAATTTGATTTCGCAAAATTCACCAATTGTGCAAAAGCCGAACAACGCCATTGAAATCGATCTGGTGTATGCGCCGGAAGAAGAGTTGTACATTTCGCAGACGATTACAGATTTCAACCGCAGTATGGCGGATGGTGTGAATCCTGTAACAGGCAAGAATCTTGCGCGTGGCGAACGTCCGATTTGGGTGAATGGACGCAACATGAGCTCAGGCATCGCGGCACAGGGCATCATCAATGCACAAATTGCGCCGAATAACACTAACGTGGTCAAGCCGACGATTTTCTCGCCGAGCGTGCGCCATTGGCTGGCTCTGGTGAACTTCCAGACTGGTCAGCAGATTTTCGATGTGAATGGTTCGCCTGCAACAGCGCGTGCGCCAGTGGTGATGGCCATCTGGGAGTCGCGTCTGAATGCGCTGAAGGCGAAGCATCCTGGTCAGGAAATAGGTTGGCAGGAGCTTTTCGGTGTGTTTGATGCGCCGAATGGCTGGAACGACTACGGCTTGAGTGGTCGACAGGCGGTTTACTACGGCCATACTGATCCGCTTGTTTCGTCAACGGCACTTTCTACGTTGATCTCGGAGTTTTACGCCGGCGCAATATATGGCAATGGCAGCAAAACGAGCGACAAGCTCACTTTGCAGAACGTCAATGATCCACGCGTACAACAGGAAGTGCGCAATATTGAAGGGCTCATCAAGCATTACTCAGCGCGCACAACGGAGTTCAAGGAATATATTGCACAGGGGCCTGAGTATCTCGATTTCGTTGCACTGGAAGAGAATGACCTGATTTATATCAATCAGGGTAAGACACAGTACAAGCCGCCGGAAAAACTTGTGGCGCTGTATCCAAAGGAAGGCACTTTCTGGCATGATCATCCATTTGCGGTGCCGAGCGCATCATGGGTAAGTGATGAACAGAAAGCCGCTGCGGCTGTATTCACAGCATATGTGCAAAGTGAAACTGTACAAAAGCGCGTGCTGGAAAATGGTTTTCGGCCGGTGAATCCTGCCGTATCGATTGGTTATCCAATTTCAAGTGACCTTGGCGTTAATCCGGCTGAACCGCGTATTTTGCCGGTGCCTGAACCTGCAGTGATTGCGGCTGTGCAGCAGTCGTGGCAATTGGTGAAAAAGCAGGCTGATGTGCTTTTGCTTGTTGACACTTCGGGTTCGATGCGCAGCGACGATAAGATCGGCCGCGCGCGTGACGCAATCAAGAGCTTCCTCGAAGATCAGGCGGGTACAAACAACATTGGCCTCGTGCGTTTTAGCAGCGACATTGAAACTGTAGTTCCTCTTGCTGGCTTTGAAACCAATCGCAGCGAGGTGCTTGCTGGCGTTGATCAGCTACGCGCCAGCGGTGACACAGCGCTATACGACGCATTACTACAAACCATCGACGATTTTGGGAAGTCTGGCGATGGATCGCGCATTCGCGCCATAGTGCTGCTATCTGATGGACAAGATACGTCGAGTAATGCACATGTCAACGATATTGTTATGAAACTCCAGGCAGTGCGCAATAGCCGAACACCGATTCTTGTGATTCCGATTGCGTACGGTTCGGATGCGGACATTAATGCGCTAAATGCAATTGCACGCGCTTCAGACACAAAGGTCCAGTCAGGAGATGCGGAGAACATTCGCAATCTGCTGAGTGTGATCAGTTCGTATTTTTAAAATTTCAGGGCCACACACATCGTTTTTCTGAAGTAACTACTCAAGCCTAAGACCAGTATTTTCAGTAAATTGCGTGTTTCGCGTTGAAAAACTGGTTGTCCTGAGTAGTTACTTGAAGGAAGCTTTCAAGAAAGACAGCGTGTTGTGAATGACTACGATGTGCTGATCACACCGAGCCGCACAGTAAGTGAAGCTGCGTCTGGAAGTTGTTCACGTTCAAGTTGATGAATGTCTGTTGTTGTAATTACAGTCTGCTGGGAGTCGCCGATGTGGCGCAGCAGACAGCGGCGACGATGTGGGTCGAGTTCAGCGAGCACTTCGTCGAGCAGCAGAATCGGTTCTTCTTTTGTGCGTTCGCGCATCCAAGCTACTTGCGCCAGTTTAAGTGCTAGCACTGCGGTGCGCTGCTGGCCACGTGAACCGAATTCGCCTAGGTCCATGCCGTTTGCTATGAAACGAAATTCATCGCGATGTGGGCCTGTTAGCGTTACGCCACGTGCAAGTTCTTCCGACCTGCGTGTTGTCAGCGCCGTTTGAAACGCTTTGCACAGGTCTGCTTCGTTCATACCTGCTGGTGGCTGCGTTGTATCAAAGCCGATTTGATATGCTTCATCAACTGCATTAGGTTGGGTGGCATCAAAGCTGGGCTGATACATGATTTGCAAAAATTCTGCGGCATTTGACAGTTCACGATGCAAAGGCAGCGCTAGTTGGGCGAGTTCACTGAGTGCTCGGCGGCGTGCTAGAGAGATTGCTACGCCATCAGGTGCGAGCTGCTCATCCCAGACCGCAAGTTCGTCCGGATCAATTCGTCGTTCACCGGATTGTCGCAGCAATGCATTACGTTGTGACAATGCTTTTTCGTAACGATCAAGTGCGCGTACATATTCAGCATCGACTTGAGAAAGTGCTGCGTCAATAAAATCACGGCGGGCAGCAGGCGGGCCATATACGAGTTCAACGTCACTGGGCAAAAAAAGTACTACGGAAAGTTGGCCGATCAAATCAACGCTGCGGCGTGGGGTGCGGTCTATGCGAATTTCTTTTTTAATTCGCCCGCCCTCCCCTTTTTGAATCATCATCTCAAGTAGATGGCTGCCATCACTGCGCTCAATGTTTGCTTTGAGCATTGCATAAGGGAAAGGCCCATCTTCTTCGGCACCCCAGCGGATGATTTGTCTGTCTGCGTTTGTGTGCGGCGAATGAGCTGTTGCTAGAAAATATAGTGCTTCGAGTAGAGAAGTTTTTCCTTGTGCATTGTCGCCTTGGACGATGACTAGTCCACGTTTCAGGTCGATTTCGAGACGTGCATATAGTCTAAAGTTTGTTAGGGAAATATGCTTCACAATCATAAAATGCCTATGCGAAATTTACTTGCACGACAGAATATGGTTCGCTGTAGATTATTTGTTCAAGCAGCCCATCCGCCCCGTCAGTAGGTGAGAGGAAGATACGGTTCGGTTTCCCGTGCACGGTCACAGCGTATTCACCCGGCGTCGGCCAAAACCGCCGTGCATCGAGATGCAAGTGCCGGCCATCCTCTGCCAGCTGCGCTGAAATTGCATATGTCCGCCCCAGGCACGTCGTCACATCCTGCATGTCGCCACGCAGCAACGAGTCTCGCACACGCGAACTCGACGATGGCCGCCCATCAACGACATATTGATCAACCACGTTCACTGCAAATCCATAACGATCCCCTGCCCTGCGCAGCCAGTCCACATTGCCCTCACGCTGATGTCCAAAGGCAAAGTCCGGTCCAATCCACAAGCTGCGCATATCAAATGCCTCAAGCATCCAGCGGGTGAATTCGTCCGCACGCGTTTGGATTGTGTCCGGCGTGAACGCATGCACCAGCATCACATCCACATCCAAATCTGACACGAGCACAGCCTTCTCATCAGGCAGAGATAAATAACGCTCTTCCACACCCCTCAGCACAGCACGTGGATGCGGGTAAAACGTGACGACAGCCGCCTGCATGTCACGCAAGCGCGCCTCACGCACCGCCGACCCAATCAAGTGCCGATGCCCACGATGCACCCCATCAAAAGTACCGATGCAACATATGGTTGGCCCGGCCACAGGCACTTCACGAAACGACTGTGTCAGCAGCATTCTCTTCCGCCGCAAGCACCTTGATCGGCCGCAGCAGCCCCTTATCAACAGAACCGACCGCCAGAAATACGCCACCTGGACCATACACACGACACAGTTCTGCAGATGTGCCCACGTCCATGCGCACACTTTGTCCGCGACAGATGCCACGCGCCTGTGCGGCATTCAAATTTACTAACGGCGCAGCAGACAGCACCGTATCCGCCGGTCGCAGCCGGGCGGCCAGCTGGCCCTGATCCGCAAGCGCCTGGGCATCGTCCGCGGTCAACGCATCCTTCACATCAAAGTTGCCGACAGCCGTACGACGCAGTGCGGAAAGATGTGCCCCGCATCCCAGAATCATGCCAATGTCCCGCGCCAATGCGCGCACATACGTGCCACTGCCACAGTGAATTTCAGCATGCAACAGCGCCGATTCAGCTTCATCACGACGCAGCACAAGGGAATAAATCTGTACGCGCCGCGCCGCCAGATCAACCTCTTCACCCTGTCGTGCGCGCGCATATGCACGAACACCATCTTTTTTGATCGCGCTGAATTGCGGCGGAACTTGCTCAATCTCGCCGAGAAAACGCGCCGCCAGCGCGGCAAGCCCATCAGAAGTCACCTCAGGCACCGGGTACGTTTGAACGACCTCTCCCTCCGCATCATCCGTATTTGTGCGCGCACCAAGCCGGATTACGGCGCTGTAATGCTTGTCCTGGCCGACTAGATACTCCACAAGCCGCGTCGCCTGACCAATGCACAACGTCAGCAAACCAGTTGCCATCGGGTCAAGCGTGCCAGCGTGGCCGACGCGGCGAGTTCCCAGCCAGCGACGCGCACGTGCCACAGCATCGTGCGAGGTAATTCCCATTGGCTTGTCCAGAAGCAGCAGGCCTCCGACTACGTCGGATTCTTTACCCATCGCACCTTTTAGCGTTTCTGTGCCGCTTCGCGCAGCAGAGGAAGCACTCGATTGACCGCATCACGCATCGGACCCGACAACGTGCATCCCGCCGCCGCCGGATGACCGCCGCCGCCGAGTGTGATCGCCACTTGTGCCACGTCAAATCCTGGAACTGCGCGCAGGCCAATGTCAATATCACCGCTCACCTGTTCCACAAATACGGCGGCAATGTCCACTTCATTTGCTGTGATCAGCGCACCGACGAGGCCGCCATCGCCGCGATCTTCGCGCACGCCAAGTTCCTTGCGCAGCTTGCGCGTGATCGCAGCATGCGCAATACGATTCTCCAGATGCGCAGCCACTGCACCTCCCCCTTGCAGGCGGATCTGCTCCCACGAGCGCATCACAAGCGCCTTCCGCGTGATCTCCGTCAGCGGCGCTCCAGAATGCATCAGCTCTATCGCACTGGCGAGCGTATCAGGTGTAGTGTTCGACGTGCGGAACGCCAACGTATCCGTGATCACACCGGTCAGCAGCGCAGTGGCAATTTCAGCCGTCATCGGAACCTGCATCTGCTTGCTCAGACGCAACATCATCTCCGATGTCGAAGCCACCGTAGAGTCGATCACATTTACGTTGCCATACTGGGTGTTTGTGATGTGGTGATCAAATACCACCATCGGCAGTGCATCATGCTTCTCCGACGTCAAGACCGTGCCGATGCGCGAACGATCCGCAGCGTCGACTGTGACGATCAAATCAAAATCACCCGTCGGCCGCTGTCGAATATCTCGCAGACCATTCAGATATTCGAAACGCGGATGGGGAGCATCCTGAATAACCGGCTGCACCTGCTTGCCAATTGCACGCAGGATCAGCGTAAGCCCGAGCAGGCTGCCAATGGCATCGCCGTCAGGAGAGACATGAGTAATGGCCAGCACACGAGTGGAAGCGCGCAAAATCTGTTCTGCATGCGCCCAAATCTCGGGATCGGCTTTAATGCTGTTCTTTCCCATGTCCTCAATTGTGTGTGATGCAGCGGATGCCCTTCATGCGCATCAGCCCTTGCGTGCCTCGTTCTGCACGCGAATCTCATCGAACAGCTGCGACATACGATCGCCGCGCTCGAGTGATTCATCAAATTCGAACCAAATATGCGGCGTGTTACGCGTATGCAAGCGCTTGCCAAGTTCACGGCTCACCCACCCCGCCGCCGATTCCAGCCCGCGCTGCACTTCTGCCTTGCGTTCCGCATCGCCGATCACGCTATAAAACACTTTTGCATGCCGCGTGTCCTGCGACAGAGCGACATCAGTTATGGTGATGCCCGCCACGCGTGGATCATTGATCTCGCGTTCGAGCAGCGCACATACATGAGTGCGCACCAGATCGGTAATCCGACGCTCGTATTTTTTACTCATGTTCCACTCTCCGCCCGCCGCAACTACTCAGCCCAAGATCCGATTTTCACGATTGAAATCGACCCGCCTAAGTAGTTGCCGCACGGTCGGCAGGCGCCTTAGCGCGCCTGCTCTTCTTCCACGACGAACTCGATCATGTCTCCAGATTTGAATTCGCTGAAACCGTCGATCCCGACGCCACACTCATATCCCTGCCGAACTTCCTTCACGTCTTCCGTCAGTCGCTTGAGCGAGCCGACTGTGCCCATGTACACCGACTGGCCACCGCGCATAACCCGTGCACGCACGTTGCGCTGGGCCACGCCATTGCGCACCGACACACCAGCGATCGCGCCGATTTTCGGAATGCGAAAGACCTGCTTAACTTCAGCAGTGCCGATGATCTTCTCAACGATCTTCGGCGCCAGCATACCCTTCATCGCCATTTCGACGTCTTCGAGCAGCTTGTAGATGACGTCATACAGGCGAACATCAATGCCGTTCGATTCCGCTTTCTTCCGCGCCGCGGTATCCAGCGTAACTTCGAAGCCGAGCACTACAGCGCCCGATGCAATCGCCAGCTCGATGTCGGACTCCGTAATCGCACCCGTGCCCTGCAGAATGATATCGAGGCGAACCTCGTCATCTTTATTCTCTGCATTCAACGAAGTGTTCAGCTTGTTCAGCGACTCGATAATCGGCGGCAGCGAACCCTGATTATCCGACTTGACGATCAGATACAGCTTCTTCGTCTTGCTGGCCTTAGCCATCGCGAAGTACTGATCAAGGCTCACCGCGCGTTGTGCGCCGTGCGAACCACCACGCGCCGCCAGGTTCTGCGCCGCCAACGCGCGCGCAGCCTTTTCATCTTCAACCACTTCGAGCACGTCGCCAGCGGCAGGCACGTCCGACATACCAGTGATGCTCACCGGAACCGACGGCGCAGCCTTTTTTACGTTCTGGCCACGGAAATCGAACATCGCGCGCACGCGACCCGAAACGCTGCCGACTACAAACGCATCACCGACATGCAGCGTGCCGTTCTGCACCAGTACAGTCGCCATCGGGCCCTTCGATTTGCTCAGCTCCGCCTCGATCACAGTCGCCACCGCGCGTTTGCTCGGGTTCGCCTTGATTGTCTCGAGCGATTCTGCCGTCAGCAATATGCCTTCCAAAAGATCATCGATGCCCTTCTTCTGGCGCGCACTCACCTCAACAAACATCGTGTCGCCACCGTACTCGTCCGGCACGACGCCGATTTCCATCATTTCCTGCTTCACGCGCTGCGGGTTGGCATTCGATTTATCAATCTTCGTCACCGCCACCACGATCGGCACCTGTGCAGCCTTTGCATGCGCAACAGCCTCTCTCGTCTGAGGCATGACGCCGTCGTCTGCAGCAACGACGAGCACCGCCACGTCCGTCACCTGCGCACCGCGCGCGCGCATCTGCGTGAACGCCTCATGGCCGGGGGTGTCCAGAAAGGTCACTTTCTTGCCGCCGTGATCGACCATATACGCGCCGATATGTTGGGTGATGCCGCCAGCTTCGCCTTCAGCCACATTGCTTTTGCGAATCACATCCAACAGCGACGTCTTGCCATGATCGACGTGACCCATGATGGTCACGACGGGCGGACGCATCACCAGACCCGCTGCGTTTTCGGACTGTTCCTTCGCAAGCAGCCGCTGCTTCAGCGTCGTCTGGCGCTGCTTCGGCTTACCGTCGCCGCCAGCAACTACCGTCTCATCCGGAATGGCAGACTCGACAAGGATCGGAATCTGCTTCGCTTCCCAGCCAAATTTTTCCAGCGCCAGCGATGCTGTATCAAAATCCAGCTGCTGATTGATCGTCGCCATCATTCCAAGCTGCATCAGCTCACGAATAATATTGATCGGGCTGATGTTGATCTTCACTGCCAGGTCGCGCAACGCGATGCTCTCCGGCAGCTCGATGGTCTTTGGCTCCTGGGGCCGCGGCGGCGCAGCCGAACGCTGCGGGCCACTGGATCCGCCGTATCCCGGACGCGGCGGTCCGCGATGACCACCGCGCGAACCACCCGCCGATCGCGACTTGCTGATATCCGCCATATCGATTACCTCATTCGACCGCGCGACCGGAATGCAACCCGCCGCACGGCCCTGACACGAACAACGCAGGCTTCTCACCTGCGTTGTCAACACTTTTCTATCCGACTCTCTGTGCCTCACCCAAAACTGCTGAAATATTCCAGCAACGCTTCCCGGTCAGCATCAGCGATCGGTCGCTCGAATTCGGCTTCCAGCCGCCGACGCGTCAACGCAGAGCGCAACGCCGCCAAGCTTCTGGAAACATAGGCGCCGCGGCTGCCCGCTAATTTGCCTGTTTCGTCGACCATAATACGCCCGTCTGCAATGCATACGATTCGGATCAGCTCTTTTTTCGGGAATTTCTCACCCGTTCCCAGACACGTCCGCGTCGGCACATGCTTCGTGCGCACAATTTTGCTCCAATTTACCCTGATTTGCCCTGATTTGCCCTGATTTGCTGTTATTCGATCTCTTCGACATCATCAGCGCGACGATGTGTGCGCGCAGGCACCATACGTCCAAGCACTTCGTCGAAGACCAGGGCACGTTCCTTACCCTTCTTGTCCTTCTTACCGCGCGGCAAGAGCTTGGCATCATCTGCCAGTGGCACGCCGTTCTCGTCTACTTCGATGACGTCATCGTCGTCGTCGTCGTCGCTGCTCACCGCTTCGATGAAGAGCTTCTGCGCTTCTTCGGGTGTCTCGCCGACTACAGGCAATGCTGCAACCTGAGCCGCTTCCTGCGGCGTTACTTCAACAACCGCTTCAATTCGGCCGACGACTTTGTCCAGCGCCTGCTTAATTTCGCTCAGCGCCTTCGATCCGATATTCGGAATCGAAAGCAGACCTTCATCGCCGCGCATGCTGTATTCCAGCAGCTGACCCACGTTGATCACGCCAGCGGCCACGATATGCTGCGTCACGCGCGCGGACAAACCCAGCTCATCAAGCGACATGCCATACGTCTCGCGGGGAATCGCTGCCATAGCCGCTTCGCGCGCCTGTCGGCGCTCTTCGAGAATCTGTGGCCGCGATGCAGTAGTGTCTGTGGTAGCCTCGATATTCGACTGGCGCCACTGATACACACTGTCGATGACGCGCTTCACCATGCCGAATTCTTCCGGCGACAGCGGCTGCGGGAAAGCACGCTGACGAATCAGCAGCTCGCGCAGGCTCGGCGCAGACTGGGCGACGTCGTTACCAATCCATGTGCGCAGCGATTCATCATTTTCGAGCAGCTGCAGCGCCTCATTCAACGCCTCGCTTCCGCTCTTAATGTCGATGCGCCAGCGGGTCAGGCGCGCGGCAAGACGCGCATTCTGCCCTTCGCGCCCAATCGCCAGCGAAAGCTGGTCGTCCGGCACAATTACGGTGGCATTCTTGTTGTCCACCGACGGATGCACAGACATCACTTTGGCCGGCCCAAGTGCTTTCGTAATGAACACGCCAGGATCAGCGTTCCACTCGATGATGTCAATCTTTTCACCGCGCAGCTCAGTGATGATGCTTTGAATGCGCGCTCCGCGCTGGCCCACACATGCACCCACCGGGTCGACGCCAGCCTGCAGTGCTGCCACCGCTACCTTCGAACGTGAGCCTGGCTCGCGCGCAATTTCCTTGATTTCAACCGCGCCGCTGGCCACCTCAGGCACCTCAATCTCGAGCAGGCGCTTGAGCATATTCTTGTGCGCACGCGAAAGCACGATCTGCGGCCCGCGCGATGTGCGCTTCACCTCAGCGACATACGCACGCACACGCTGTTGCATGTCGTACTTTTCGCCAGGGATCATCTCCTTCTTCGGGAGCTGACCTTCAATGCGGCCAAGGTTAATCGTAAATCCAGTCGAATTCAGCGCAGTAACGGTTCCGCTGACGATTTCGCCTTCACGCTCGATGAAGGTGTTGAACTGGAAATCTTTTTCTGCTTCGCGCAGTTTCTGCACGATGATCTGTTTGGCATTTTGTGCGGCGATACGGCCGAGATCATTCGGCGTGACGTCGACCATAATGCAATCCCCGAGCATCGCATCCGGCTTCTGCCGCAACGATTCCTCGAGGCCAATTTCGGTTCGCTCATCTATCACGGACTCGACGACTTCTTTTTCGACGAATACGCGCATGTCGCCGCTGTCCATGTCGACCAGCGAAGAAACCGCTTGGCCAGGCATGATATTCGCGTATTTGCGATACGCCTGGACGATAGCCTGCTCGATCACACGGGTGACGACCTCGCGAGGCAGTGTGCGTTCGGCACTGATCTGGTTTAGGGCAAGTACAAATTCGCTCTTCATCGAATGACCTCAGCGTAGAAAAGCAAAAGTGGGCTTGCGACCCACTTCCATTCGTTAGCGCCTGAAGTTGAAACTTATTTATACCACGTTTCAATAGATGCGTCAAAAGATGCGTCAAAAGGGGGAGTGACTAAACTCAAGGATATTCCGCGAATCACGGCATCGCCCCGCCGCCCTGCCGTGATTCGCGGGTTCATGTAGTCGAGTTTAGTCACTCCCTCAAAAGGCACGTTCATGGTGACAGTTCAGGGTTCAGGACTGACGTAAAAATCCTGAGCGAGGCTATATTCGGCTGGCGACATCGACGCCGACGTTCGTCAAGCCAAACACGCACAAGGAGAAAGGGGATTGGCCGCACAAAAAGCAGCGTCAGTGCGCCGATTGCTGAAATCTGCCCCAAACGCCGGATGCGTCCGACACCAGGCCGCCTCAGGGTGCACCCTGTCCAACGACTACAATCACACCATGACCAGCCCTTCTACTGAACAGCATCGCGCCATTGCCCATCGCCAGGGCCCAGTGCACGTCGCCGTGGTCACCGTCAGCGACACGCGCACGCGGGAAAATGACACAGGGGGAGACCTGATTCAGCAGCGGCTGATTGATGCCGGCCACGTCGTGGTTTTTCGCGAAATTGTGCGCGACGAACCTGAGCGCATCGACGCACTGCTCGAACGCATCGTCGTGGAAACTGACGCACGGCTGATTCTTTTCACCGGCGGAACCGGAATCGCGCCGCGCGACACTACCTTCGACGTTATTTCGCGCCGACTGGAAAAAACCATGCCCGGATTTGGCGAATTGTTCCGCATGCTCAGCTTTAAGGAAGTCGGCGCAGCTGCCATGCTTTCACGTGCTACTGCCGGAACGTATCGTGGACGTGTAGTTTGTTCAATGCCGGGAAGCCCAAACGCGGTGCAGGTGGCCATGGACAACCTGATTCTTCCTGAGATTGAACATCTTGCGTGGGAAGTAGCCCGCTGAAGAGATTGATGCAGACTGGAGCCAGGCTATGGCCAAAGAAGTAGAGGAGAAAGCTACCTACGGGAGTTGAACCCGAAACCTATCGCTTACGAAGCGATTGCTCTACCGATTGAGCTAAGGTAGCAGTTGAACGGACAGCAGTATACACACGGACCACAGGTGAGTCAATAGGAGAGTGCTCAAATCTAAAATGATGCGCCCTTCGTCCCGGATTCACTCACGCAGCGCGAGGACCGGATGGGCCATTTTCCAGCTCCGCAGAGGTGGGTTTTACTTACCTGTTGACACATTTCCCTCCCTCCGTTAGTATCCACACTCGTGGGTTTGAACATGTGCTTGTACGCAGGCTACCGCTATTATGGCTACTTTAGCAAGGCTAAAGAGAGCTTACTCGTGCGCGTATTCAGCACGGCAGGATAGACGGAACGAAACGAACATCCTACAGGGCGCGGAGCACAGTAAGCTCTGCGCCCTTTTTTTGTGTCACGGCCGTTTCAATACAGCAGGAGGAGTAAATTGATATGTGGATGCGAGGTGTCAGAGGCGCGACTTGCGCCACAGCCAACAGCAAAGAAGCCATCATCGAAACAACGAAACAAATGCTGCAGCGCATTATTGTTGAGAACGACATGCAGCCGGACGAAATCGCCAGCGCATTTTTCTCGACCACGCGCGACCTAAATGCCGAATTCCCGGCCATCGCTGCACGCCAGCTCGGGTGGACCGATGTGCCGCTCATGTGTATGCACGAAATGGAGGTTCCCGGCGCCTTGCCTCAATGTGTGCGAGTGATGGTGCACTGGAACACTGACAAACGGCCGAACCAGATTCGACACATCTATATCAACGGCGCCGAAAAGCTGCGCCCTGACCTGGTGCGCGAAGGCTGACAAACCAACCCGAACAAAATCGCTCGATCGGCGACTCTCACCACAGCAATCGTGCTGAAAAAGCGTGATGCGCAGATCGCAATATAGAAATTATGTCCTTCAAAACCGACGACGTGCGCATTCGCGAAATCAAGGAGCTTGCTCCGCCCGCGCATCTGATGCGCGAATTCCCACTTTCCAACGACGCATCCAGGGTTGTATACAACGCTCGCGAGGCGATCCACGGCATCCTGCACGGAAACGACGACCGTATGTTCGTCGTCGTCGGCCCATGCAGCATTCACGACACCCGTGCCGCACTCGAATACGCCGACCGCCTCAAGCTGCTGGCGGACCAGCTGACGAACGACCTCGTAATCATCATGCGCGTGTATTTTGAAAAGCCGCGCACGACGGTCGGCTGGAAAGGCCTGATCAACGACCCATATCTGGACGGCTCGTTTCGCATCAACGAAGGCCTGCGCATCGCGCGCGAGCTGCTGCTGGAGATCAACTCGCTTGGCCTGCCGGCGGCAACGGAATATCTCGACACAATTTCTCCACAGTACATCGCTGATTTGATCGCATGGGGCGCCATTGGCGCGCGCACAACCGAATCGCAGGTGCACCGCGAACTCGCCAGCGGGCTATCCTGCCCCGTCGGGTTCAAAAATGGCACGGATGGCAACATCAAAATCGCTTCAGACGCAATGATGGCCAGCCGCATGCCGCACCATTTTCTGTCAGTCACGAAAAGCGGCGTGAGCGCCATCGTTTCGACGGCGGGAAATCCGGATTGCCATGTGGTGTTGCGCGGTGGAAAAGATCCGAATTACGACGCCGCCAGCGTGCGCGCAGCAACGCAGTTCCTCATCAGCGTCGGGCTGAATCCGCGCCTGATGATCGACGCCTCACATGGCAACAGCAGCAAAAAACACGAGAACCAGATCCCGGTTTCCGAAGACATCGCCCGGCAGGTCGAACGCGGCGAACACAACATCGCCGGCGTCATGATCGAGTCGAACCTGCTGGCCGGCCGCCAGGATATCGTCGCCGGCAAACCGCTGGAGTATGGCAAAAGCGTGACCGACGCGTGCATCGGCTGGGATGACACGGTGCAGCTGCTGACGCGCCTGGCCAAAGCCGTGCGCAATCGCCGCGGCATCACCGAAAAGCCGGCGACGGCTGCAGTCTGAATCCGATGACGAACGAAAATTCCGCACCAGACAGCGCACCCGCGCGCACAATCTGCATTGTCGGCATCGGGCTGATGGGCGCTTCCTTTGCCCTGGCGCTCAAAGCACGCGGCTACAACGGGCGAATCACTGGCGTTTCGCGCAGCACCGCCACGCGTGACAAAGCGTTGCAGCGCAGCGTCGTCGATTTCGCCACGACCGATCTGGCCGAGGGCGTGCGCGACGCGGACGTAATTGTGCTGTGCACCCCCGTGCGGCTGCTCGTGGAACAAATCGCTGCAGTTGGCGCACTCTGCCGGCCGGGTGCAATCATCACCGACATGGGCAGCACAAAGAGCAACGTCATCGCCGCCATGAACGCGCTGCCCGCGCACGTGCGTGCGATCGGTTCACATCCAATGTGCGGCAAAGAAACCGCCGGCATCGACGTGGCCGAACCCGGCCTGTACGAAAACGCGCCATGGATTCTGACACGCAGCGCGCGCACCGACGATGAAGCATTCGCCGTCATACAAGCACTCGCCGTGCTCGTTGGCGCGCGGCCGCGCGAAATTGATGTGACGCAACATGATGCACTGCTCGCCCACGCCAGCCATCTTCCGTGGGCAGTGTCGACCGCGATGGTCTACACCACCGACCATTTTGCTGTCGACCATCCAGCGGTCTGGCAAGTGACCGCGGGCGGCTACCGCGACACCAGCCGCGTCGCTGCAAGCGACGTCACGATGTGGACGGACATCGCACTGACCAATCAGTCCGCCATCCTCGCGGCCATTCGAGATTTTCAGTTTAGCCTTGATCAGCTGGCCGTGCTGATCGAACGCGGCGACGAGGCGGGCCTGCGCTCATTCATCGAACGTGCAGCAGTGGCAAGAAAAGCGAAATACGGGTGAACTTAATTTCAGATTTCAGGTGGGTTCACGCCGACGCTGAAAATCTGAACTCTGGCAACGATTCAGGCCGTCCGATTTTTCAACGCGAAACACGCGCGTGTTTCGCAGGAAATACTGATCCAGTCCTGAATCGTTACGAAATCTGAAATCTGAAATGGACAAAACCCTCTCCCGAATCCGCGCACTACAAGGTGTATTGCGCGTGCCGAGCGACCGCAGCATCACCGTGCGCGCGACGTTGCTCGGCGCCGTGGCCGACGGCGTCAGCCGTGTGCGCGAGCCGCTCGATTCCGATGACACCAATGCTGCGCTGGACTGCCTTGCTGGCCTCGGCATAGCGGTGGCAAATCTTTCGAGCATGTGCGATCCGCTTGGATTGCGCATTCCTGGACTTGGGCTACGCGGGCTGCGCGCGCCACGCGAGACGCTGCACTGCGGTTCGTCAGGCGCAACAATGCGACTGCTGGCGGGCCTGCTGAGCGGGCAGCATTTCGATAGCACGCTCGATGGCAGCGAACAGCTGCGGCGGCGGCCGATGCGGCGCGTTACGGATCCGCTGGCGGTGATGGGCGCGCACATCGACAGCATTGACGGCAAAGCACCGCTTGCCATTCACGCAGCGTCGTCACTGCATGCGCTCGACTACGTCATGCCCGTAGCGAGTGCGCAGGTGAAATCGTCGATCTTGCTGGCGGGTTTGTACGCCGACGGCCCGGTGACGGTGCACGAGCCAGCACCGACGCGCGATCACACCGAGATCATGTTGCGCGCAATGGGCGCAGACATACGCACAGAGCGCAACGCTGACGGCAGTGCGGCGGTGACTTTGACGCCGCCGACGCGTCTGCGGCCGCTCGACATGCTGGTGCCAGCGGATATTTCGTCAGCGGCATTTTTTCTTGTTGCAGCGGCGCTGTTGCCCGAATCAAAGCTGACGTTGGTGGAGGTGGGGGTGAACGAAACCCGCACCGGCCTGCTGGACGCGATGCGGCAGATGGGGGTGCAGATTGAACAGCGCAACACGCGCACCGAAGCGGGCGAACCGATTGCTGACCTGGTGGTGCACAGCGGCGAGCTGCACGCAATTGAAATTGGTGGCGCGCTGGTGGCGCGCATGATCGATGAACTGCCGATTTTCGCCGTGCTGGCGACGCAGGCGCACGGCCGCACTGTAGTTCGCGATGCACAAGAGCTGCGTGTGAAGGAAAGCAACCGCGTCGAAGGGCTCGTGGCGCAACTGCGCGCGATGGGCGCACAAATTGAAGCAACGATGGATGGCTTTGTCATCAACGGCCCCACCCCGTTGTTGGGCGCAACCGTCGACGGTTTGGGCGACCATCGTATGGCGATGTCGCTGGCGGTAGCTGCGCTGGCGGCACAAGGCGACACGTGCATTACGGGTGCGGAGTGCGTAAGCAAGACATACCCGGAGTTCTGGCGTGACTTGGATCGCGTTATGTTTTAAATCAAACCCGGCTTTTTAGAAGCCGGGTTTGATTTAGTTTCTTAATTTTGTTTTGCCTATGCGAATCGGACTCATCGGCTACCCCGTACAGCACAGCGCCTCGCCACGTATGCAGAACGCTGCATTCGCCGCCGTCGGACTCACAGAATGGACGTACGAGCTGTGGCCTACGCCGCTCGACGCACTTGCCGAACGGTTGCGCGAATTGCGAAAAAACCACCACATCGGCGGCTGCAATGTCACCATTCCACATAAACAGAATGTGCTCGGCGCCCTCGACGTCCTCAGCGACCACGCACGTATGCTCGGCGCGGTCAATACCATCGTCAAACGCGACGGACAGCTAATCGGTCACAACACGGACTGGCTGGGGTTTCTCGCCGACCTGCGCTTCAACGGCTTCGAGCCCGTCGGTGGGCAGCGCGCGCTCGTGCTCGGCGCCGGCGGCTCGGCACGCGGCATCGTCTACGCACTGCTCAAGTGCGGACTGCGCGTTCACATTGTTAATCGCGATGCCGCGCGCGCCCATTCTCTGGCGCATGACCTGCATCCGCTCGGCACCGTGTCCGCCATCACCACCATGCACCAGGCCGGCGCCATCGACCTGATCATTAACTGCACGTCCGCCGGCATGGATCCACACCTCGACACCACGCCATGGCCGCTCGATCTGCCCTTCCCGCGACAGGCATTTCTGTATGACCTCGTCTACAAACCACGACAGACTGTGTTGATACAACAAGCCGAGGCAGCCGGCGCGCGCTGCGCCGGCGGAATCGGCATGCTCGCCGAGCAAGGCGCCGCCGCCTTTGAACTCTGGACTGGCGTCCCCGCCGCGCAGGTTGCGCCTGTCATGCGCGCCGCGCTCGGCTAACCCACACGTAGAATCACCGCCATCTATATGCTGCGATTTCTTACTGCCGGCGAGTCGCACGGCCCCGCGCTGACCGCCATCCTCGAAGGCATGCCCGCGGGCCTGCCACTGCACTCCGAATTCATCGACCGCGACCTGGCGCGCCGCCAGCAGGGCTACGGCAGCGGCGGTCGCATGAAAATCGAACGCGACCATGCGCGCATCACCAGCGGTGTCATGGCCGGCCACACTACGGGCGGGCCGATCGCCTTCACCGTTGAGAATCTCGACTACGTGAAGTGGGCCGAACGCGACATCGAAGCGATGACGATTCCACGGCCGGGCCATGCCGATTTGACCGGCGCGGTGAAATACGGCTACCGCGAATTACGCCTGGCGCTCGAGCGCGCCAGTGCCCGTGAAACAACGATGCGCGTCGCCGTCGGCGCCGCATGTCGCGCACTGCTGGCCGAATTCGGCATCATCATCGGCGGCTATGTCGAAAGCATCGGCGAAGTCGGCATCGGCGAAACGACGAGCGGGCCAATCGACTACGCCGCGCGCTTCGCCGCAGCCGAACAATCGGACGTGCGCTGCTACGACATTGCTCGATCCGAACGAATGCGCGCGCGCATTCGCCAGATCATGTCAGAAAAAGACACGCTCGGCGGCGTCATCGAGGTCGTCGTGCTGAACGCACCCCCCGGCCTCGGCAGCCATGTGCACTGGGACCGCCGGCTGAGCACGAAGCTGGCCGCCGCGGTAATGAGCATCCACGCGGTAAAGGGCGTCGAAATCGGCGACGGGTTCGCCGAAGCGCAGCTGCCCGGCACGCAGGTACAAGACGAGCTGTTTCTTCAAGATGGCGAACTGCGCCGGCGCAGCAACCACGCCGGCGGTATCGAGGGCGGCATCAGCAACGGCGAGCCAATCGTGCTGCGCGCGGCATTCAAACCGATCGCCACCACACTCAACCCACTCGATTCCGTCGATCTCGCAAACGGCGAAGCAGTGAAGACAAAGTACGAACGCAGCGATTTCTGCCAGGCGCCGCGCGCGGTGCCGATCGTCGAGGCAATGGTGGCCCATGTGCTCGCGGAGGCGCTGCTCGAAAAACTTGGCGGGGACTCGATCGACGAAATGAAGCCGCGCTTCGCAGCGCTGCGCCGCATGCGGCTCGACGAGCTGCCAATGGACGCTGCGCCGTGGCGCTTCGGGTTCCAGCCATGAGCCGCGCCATCGCCCTCGCCGGTTTCATGGGCACCGGCAAGACCACGATCGGCGTCGAGCTGGCGGCGCTGCTCGACATGCCTTTCGTCGACGCTGATGTCGAACTCGAACAGCGTGAAGGGCGCAGCATTTCCAAAATCTTCGCTATCGATGGCGAGCCATATTTCCGCGCACGCGAGCGTGAGCTGCTGCAGGAACTCAGCCAGCGCAGCGACATCGTCCTCGCCACAGGCGGCGGCATGGTGATCGATGCCGAAAACCGGCGGCTGCTGCTGGAGCGCTGTCTGTGTATCGGGCTGAGCGCACCGGCCGATGTGATTCTTGAACGCGTCGGCGGCGCCGAAGCGGCCCAGAAGCGGCCGATGCTGCGCAGCGCCGACGTGCGCGCACGCATCATCGAGCTGCTCACGGCGCGCGCGCCGGCCTACGCCGAGCTGCACTACCGCATCGAAACCGCCGGGCGCACACCGAACGAACTCGCCATGGAGATTGCCACCATTGCGCGCGCTGAAGTGCGCCGCATCCCGGTTGCCATTCCACCAGCCAGCCGCTACGACATCGTCATGGGCGATGGAATGCACGGCCAACTCGGCCGCATGATTGCGCAGCGCGGCTGGAGCGGCCCTGCAGCAATCGTCAGCGACGACGTCACCGGCCCTCACTTCGCAGATGCGCTGCGTAAATCACTGCGCGCCACCGGCATTGACGCATTCCTCGTCACCACACAGCATGGGGAACAGAACAAGACACTGGCTACGGTCGAATCGTTGTATCGCGCGTTCAGCGAACACGGCATGGATCGTCAGTCAGCGGTGATCGCACTGGGCGGCGGCGTGCTCGGCGACACCGCCGGCTTTGCAGCCGCGACCTATCTGCGCGGCGTGCCATTCGTTCAGATGCCGACGACGCTATTGGCGATGGCGGATTCAAGCATCGGCGGCAAAGTTGGTGTGGACACGCCATTCGGAAAAAACCTCGTCGGCGCATTCAAGCAGCCCGACCTCGTCGTGATGGACGTGCGCTGCCTGCGCACGTTGCCAGTGATCGAGCTGCGCTGCGGCCTGGCTGAAATCATCAAAGCCGCGCTGATTCGAGGCGGCGACGACTACGCACAGATTCGCGCATTGGAACACAGCCCGCTCGGGAGCCTTGATGTGAGCACTCCCCATCCCGATGCCGTCGATGATGCGCTCCTGCATCTGCTGGTGAACGCAATTCATCTGAAGCGCGAAGTAGTGCAAGAGGACCCGGAGGAGCGCGGGCGGCGAGCCGTGCTGAACCTCGGCCACACTTTTGGCCACGGCATCGAAGCGTACAGCGGGCTGAAACTGAAGCACGGCTATGCAGTTTCGCTTGGCATGGTGTGTGCACTGCGGCTTTCCGAAGCTCTTTGCCTATGCGAATCCGAATTCGTCGAGGATGTACTCCACATTCTGCGCGGCGTCGGCCTGCCCACAAGCACACACGATGTCGCTGACCTGCTGCCGGGCTGGGACATCGGCGAAATCTGGCGGCTGATGCAGTCCGACAAAAAGAAGCGCGCCGGACGGCTGCGCTTCGTGCTGATCCGCAGCGCCGGCGACGTCTTCGTCCGCGGCGACGTCGACGAAGTCGCAGCCCGCGCGGCGCTGGCTGCGTTGAATCGCTGAATCGGTGCTTTTTTGAAAATCCGCCCCATCTCAGCGACGTCATCCACAACTGGTGAAAATGCACGTCACCTGCGCCCTCAAAAAAGAGCGCAGGTGACGCAGAGACAAAAACGATTTTTCTCTAACCACAACTTAGGCACCTGCAAAAGCAACTCCAAGCACACGGTAGTTTCGCAGTTCGAAGTCCGTCTGCATCGAACATCCCAGCCGACTCGCATACTTTAAATATGTGCCGACCTTGCCAAGCACGATAATTTCGTGATGTAAATATTGCCCGGGACATCGACTACCACTGCATAACTGCGCCTCGATCAGCCACATGTGATCCGTCTGAAAATCTCCTCGAATATTCTGTAGCAGCCACCGTCGCAGCCGCCCCCTGCGTTCAACATGCATCACAGTCCCGATCACCTGCACCGTCTTTCCGTAAAAATATCCAAGATCTCGCATCTGTGTACCTCCGAGTTCAATTTCCACTCAGCCAGCTGCTCAGCCTTCTGCATTCTGTCAGCAACCCCAACTTTCGCTCTTTCAGATCAAGTCTTTCGTAACTGCTCAAGCTGGTTTATTTCCCATCGCAAAACACGCGCATTTTTCACAGAAAATACTGATCCAGGCATGAGTAGTTGCCCCGTTAAATGCGAAAGTTTTTGTATGCGCTGTGCTTCGCCAAAAATTGACCTACATGAAACCACGACGCAAGAATCATGGCACAAACTTCATGAATATTCAGTGCGTAACACTGGCAAAAAGCTGACGAAGTGCAGACATGATGGCGGCGTTCTACAATCGCATCCGCATGAGTACGCACATTCTGGTCCTGCACGGACCCAATCTGAACCTGCTCGGCCTGCGCGAGCCCGAGGTGTACGGACGCACGACACTGGCGGACATCGACCACGCGCTCGCCGAAATCGCCGCAGCGCGCGGCGCGGTGCTGACGACGCTGCAAAGCAACCACGAAGGCGCGCTCATCGACGCGCTTCATGCGGCCCGCACGACAACGCGCGGTGTTCTGATCAATCCAGGCGGCCTGACGCACACCAGCGTGGCTCTACGCGATGCCATCGCCGGCATCGCCCTGCCCTGCGTCGAGGTCCATCTTTCAAATGTGCATAAGCGCGAGGAGTTCCGCCATCATTCGTTCATCTCCGCCGTCGCCGTCGGCACCGTCGTCGGCTTCGGCTGGCGCAGCTACACCCTCGGTCTGACGGCGCTGCTCGACCATCTGGAAGGCGCAAAGTGAGCGTAGCTTCTTCCGCTTCCGCGCCTCTGCCGAAAGGGCTGAACGGCTACCGCGTCATGCTGGCGCGCAATCCGAATGTGCGCACGCTGTGGTTCGGACAGGTCGTTTCGTACCTGGGCGACTGGTTCAACACCGTAGCCGTGCTCGGCCTGATCGTTGAGCTGACACATTCAGCATCAGGGGCGAGCCTGTCAATTGCAACAGGCATCCTGCCATCGGCTTTCGCTGGCTTGTTCCTGGCCGGCATCGCAGCTGACCGCTTCAACCGCAAGCACGTGATGATCGCAGCCGACCTGATCCGCGCCGCCGTCGCATTGACGTACCTCATCGTAGACACGCCGGAGAAGGTATGGCTGGCCTACGTCGCCACAGCGACGCTGTCGTTCACATCAGCATTCTTCGCACCGGCATCGTCGGCGGCGATGCCGAATTTGGCGACGCGCGAAGAGCTGCCACTTATCGGCGCGCTCGGACAGACGACGTTCGCCACAACCATCGTGGTGGGCGCGATGCTGGGCGGCGCAGTAGCGCATCTGTGGGGCCGCGAAGTCTGTTTCATGTTGAACTCGGCATCGTTCCTGCTGTCTGCATTTTTCATTTCGCGCGCGTATGGAAAATTCAACGCGGTGCCCGGCGCGGCAGCATCAGGAGGCATGGGATGGCGCATCCTGACGGAAGGCGCGCGCTACATTCGCTCGAACGAAGTGACGCGCGCATACGTATTCGTCAAGCTGGCATGGGCATGGATCTTCGGTGGAGTGGGCTTGTATTCGATCTTTGCCATACAGATTTACGACGTCGGTGACGTTGGCACAAGCTGGTTGTATGCGGCGCGCGGCGTCGGCGCATTCATTACGCCGCTGCTGTTCGGCAGCATATTTTCGCTGCACGAGCACACTCGGTTGAAATGGGCCATCCGCGCCGGAATCCTTATCTCGATCACCGGATACGCCATCTTCGGACTAAGTACGAACGCGTGGCAGGGCATGCTCGGCACGTTCATCGGCCACGCCGGCGGCGCACTGGTTTGGACATTCTCGAACGTGATCGTGCAGTCGAGCGCGCCTGATTACGTCCGCGGACGCGTAATGGCGCTGGATTCGGTCATCATGAGCAGCGTGCTGGCAGTGTCAGCCCTACTCGCCGGCGCCATTGCCAGTGCGACAAACCCACACATCGGCGTGCTGGCGATGGTGGCGCTGGCGATCGTCGGTGCTGGCATATGGCTGGTGAAATTTCGCGGGAAATAACGAACGTATTGCGACATATGCACCGCTTCGGGCTGCATATCGCAGCCATACCTGTCCTCTCGTAACTACTCAGGCCCAAATCAGTATTTCCCGCGAAACACACTATTCTCTCCCCCTTCGGGGGAGAGAATAGTGTGTTTCGCGTTGGAAAAATGGCTGACCTGAGTAGTTACGTCCTCTCTATTCAGCCTCTCCTCACCCACCTCGCATAGCCTTCCACCCCGATGAATATCCTCGTCGTGGGTGCGGGCGTCGGCGGCGCCACCGCCGCCGCACTGCTCGCCAAAGCCGGCCACCGCGTCACTTTGCTCGAAGCGCATGTCTATCCCGGCGGCTGCGCCGGCACGTTCTTTCACCAGGGCTATCGCTTCGATGCCGGCGCCACGCTCGCCGGCGGCTTCCACCCCGGCGGCCCGCACGACGTCGTCGGCCACACACTCGGCATCCGCTGGAAGACGCACCCTGCCGAACCCGCCTGGCGCGTACACCTGCCCGACCGCACCATCACACGCTTCGGCCACGAAGCGAACTGGCACGCCGAACTCGAGCGCACCTTCGCCGCCGCCCCCGATCGCGATGCAATCCTGCGCTTCTTCTTTCGATCCGAACGCATCAGCGACGCCGTCTGGAACTTCGCCGCCCGCCGCCCGACCTGGCCGCCATCCTCCGTCGCCGATCTCTTCCGCACTGCGGCCACGCTGCGACCCGACACACTTCTCACCCTGCCCCTGCTCACACAGACGATGGGCGCATGGGCGCGCAGCAGCGGCGTGCGCGATCGCGCAGCGCTCACGTTCCTCGACGCGCAGCTGCTCATCAGCGCACAGACCACGGCCGACAATGCCAGCGCGCTCTTCGGCGCCGCCGCAGCCGATCTGCCGCGCAAGGGCGTCAACCACATCGAAGGCGGCATCGGCACAATTTCGCGCCAGCTCATCGATGCGCTCGTCGCACACGGCGGCGAAGTACATTACCGCCAGGAGGTCACCCGCTTCGAAACGCGCAACGGCCGCATCATCGCAGCGCACACAAACAAAGGCGCCCGCTTCGAATGCGACGCCGTCGTCGCAAATTTCACACCGTGGGATCTCGCGCGCCTGCTCGGGAAAGATGCACCGCCGGCACTCACACGACAAACACAGCGCATGCGCGATCAATGGGGCGCGTTTACGCTCTACCTCGGCGTACAGGACGATGACGAGAACGGCGCCGAGGATTCAAGCGTCGAACATCATCAGGTCGTCGCCGATTACACACAGCCGCTCGGTGAGACAAACTCGATCTTCCTTTCATTCTCGATGCGCGGCGACGCCGCACGTGCGCCGGCAGGCCATCGCGCGCTGACGATTTCCACACACACGCGCACAGCCGAGTGGTGGGCGCTGCGCGACAAACCCGGCGCAAAGCAGGAGTACGACGATCGCGTCGCACACTACGCCGAAACGATGCTCACCCACGCCGAACGCGCCGTGCCCGGCCTGCGCTCGCACATCCGACTACAGCTCGAAGGGACGCCGGTCACGTTCCGCTTCTACACGCGCCGCCATCGCGGTGGCGTCGGCGGCTTCCCGTTCACCAGCATCTTCACCGCGCGCGGCCCCGCCACCGGTTTGCATAACGCATGGCTCGTCGGCGACTCGATCTTCCCCGGCCAGAGCACCGCGGGCGTAACGATGGGCGCGCTGCGCGTCGTCGATGAAATCGGACGACGTCACTTCAAAATGTAGTACGTCCCTTTTTTCTCACCGACGCGCAGCAACACGCCAAGATCAACCAGACCAGAAAGATCGGCGCGCAATGTCTCCGCAGTCACCTGCGGACATAGCGCCTGCATATCACGATTGGTGATGCGGCTATGCTCGCGCAGATAATGCACTGCGCGCACCTGGCGTTCGTTCATACCGCTAGGATCGGCGCTCGAGCGCGGCTCGCCCGCCGATCCTGCATACAGACCCTGTAATGCAACACGACGCTCACGCACATTCGACAGCGTCACGGTGAAGCTGTACGACGTAGCATGAAAACGCGGCGAGGGATGCCCGGCGGCGACCATGTCCTCAATCATGCGATCAACGCCAAGGCCGAGCTCCTCAATGTAGCCCCACTGAAAAAGCCCCTGCACAATGCGCGGGTTGCGCGAGAAGTGTTCCTCAATGATGTTGTCCAGCGTGATGTAGCCCGCCAGCCCACCCGGCGAAATGATCTCAAGACGGTCGGCATACTTGCGCACTTCGATGCGGCGCCCACGCAGTCGATAGTCTCGATGACATACCGCATTCACCAGCGCTTCGCGCACCGCAAACACCGGATACTCCAACACTTCCTCGCGCTCAAGCCCTTTGACAATCGCGCCCACGCGCATCTCCTCAAAGACAACCTGCCACGTGCGCTGAATCACCTGCGACAACGGCCCACCAATTTCTTCACGTCGCCCATAGCCGACGCGCCCTTGTTCGCCACGCGGCCCGGTGCCTGGAAATTTTACGAACACCACACCGCTGTGCGGTAGAAACGCCTGCGGGTTGCGACAAAAAAGCAGCACGCCAGCCACCGTCGGACGCCCATGAAAATCAAGCGCACCGATGTCGTGCAGCAGGCTGGCCGCGTTCTGCACCGTCGGCGGCACGATGCCGGTGAGCCGACGTGTGCGCGACTCGCGGCGCGCAATGTACTCGGCAACGATGGCGTCATCGAAGTCGTCGAGCGTGGCGCCGGCGACGGCGTCGGCCTCGTAGTCGCCGGTGGATTTGGTCGACGCCAGCCCGCGAATTTCTTCTCCAGTCAACGCACGATTTTCGCGGCCAGTACGAACAAACACACGTCCATCGGCAAGCGAATGCAAATCGAGGCTGCGCGGAACGCGAATCAGAACCGCCGGACCACTGGCATTGCCGCTCGCCTCGATCGCCGCTCGCACAGGCGGACTCGTCAATGCCGCAGCGCGCCGCAGCAGCGCCTCAACATCCTCGGACGTGAGCGACGACGTTTCGCGACCATGCTCGTCGTAACCAGGCACGATCGTTCCACCGTCACTGTTGGCGAACGCCACCAGCGTTTCAGAAAGATGCTGTACGTCAGCCTGCTTCAGCCAAGCGAGTAGATGGCCTGTGGCTCGAAGAGAAGTCATCGTTGAGCCAAAATTATCAGCGCAATTGTGATATTGCGCAGCGAAACCCGACATCACCTGCCGATGCCGATGCATCGACTTTGATGCGGCGCGTGGTGCGCAGTTCCTCCGGCAGATTCGTGAACGAGCCGCCGCGGATCACTTTCTGATCAGCCTTCTGCGGCCCCTGTGGGTCGGTCACGTCTCCTGCGGCGTAGGTATCGGGCCGATACCAGTCCTGCACCCATTCCCAAACGTTGCCAGCTGCGTCAAACATTCCATCCACTGCACGATTACGCGCGTTGAAGCCGACGGGCGCGGTGTCGCCAACGCTCACAGCCGCCGCATCGAAGTCCCTCCCCCACGGGTAACGCAGCGCATCCACACCCCGCGCAGCACGCTCCCACTCAGCTTCAGTAGGCAAACGCTTACCCACCCAGCGGCAATAGGCTTCGGCGTCGTACCACGACACCCAGCGCACCGGATGATCAAAGCGCGAGCCCACAGCATCGATGCTCCAGATTTTGTTGAACGGGGAAGCATTTTCTTCAGCATTGGTTCGCCAATGCAGCGCGCGCACGAAATCGCGGAATTCGCCGACGGTCACCTCATAGCGGTCGATGACATACGTGCTCAGCATCACTCTATGTTCGGGTGCCTCATCACCACCGTCGCGGTTGCTGCCCATGACAAACACGCCGGTTGGAATCACGATCATAGAACCGGGTGGCCCGTCGCCGCCATAGATGCGCTGGTGAACGGACGTGCCAAATGGCGCACCATTCGCGCGTAGCGCAATTTCAAATTCGCCATTCTGCGTCGCCTGCCAGGCGAAGACCACCGCCCCCGTCCCACTGCGCGGCGCCGGCGATGTCGCGACCACGGCACCGTCGACAAGCAGCTCAAGCACACCACCTGGCGGCGCTGCCTCGATGCGCACAGAGTACCAGCGCCGCACACCCGCACGCTGCGCAGGAAGTTCGCCAGCGGTCGCGCGCGGCGACACAAATTCAGCCGAACCACCCGCACCGAAGGCAGGTCGCCCGTTCACCGCGAACACTACTGAGATAATCACCGTCGTCCAAAAACCAGTTCGCATATCGTACTTTTGTACCACAGCTCCATGCCGAAGCGCCTCATGCCCACCCCTGTTCAGCTGAACAACGAAATGTTGTTGCTCGGGCTTGAAAAGACTACGCACGTGCTCACAATCGCTGAGATGCACCGCGGAGCGCTGCTGCTCGATCTCGTGCGCTGCGTGCTGATGACGCGCGACGGACACGCGACAGGCTTGCCACTGCACCACCAGGGCCGGCTATTCGTACAAAATGAGCCGGGGCGCGAACTGGCGCTCGATCTTGAAGACACAGCCGTCGCCGCAGTCCTTCACGACGCACAAAGTGTGCGCAGCCCGGCACGCCACGCCGGCCACTCGTTTTTTGCAGCGCTCACAGCGACGGCACCGCGCGCGCGCATGCGCACCATCGAACGCATCGCCGTCGGCCTGCGCCCCCTCGGCGCCGCAGCACCATGGATCACTACCGTGCTGTGGAGCGAAGGTAAACATCTGTGCACACCCGGCTCATGGAGCGATTTTCTGGCGAACGGCGGCTGGATGATCGAGCCATTATTCATGGAACCGCGCTCAGCGCTGCGCGGATACCAGCGCACACATGCGCTCAGCGACGCACACATGCAGCTCATCACATCCCTGCTGCAGCGCCGCCTCGAAACCACAAATGAGTGGCTGCTGCTCGAACGCGAAGACTACGATGCACTGCTGTCATCCGGGCAGCACGGCTTCATCACAGCAAACGACCTGCTCCTGAAGTTAAAGATTCATAATCCCTACAGGCCGAGCTGACCCTGTTCGGTGCGTGTATACGCGAGGCCCAGGTGCGCAAAAGCGCGCGCAGTCGCCACACGGCCGCGCGGGGTGCGGTCGAGAAAGCCGAGCTGCAGAAGATACGGTTCGACGACGTCCATGATTGTGTCGCTCTCTTCGCTGATGCTGGCGGCGAGCGTCTCCAGTCCAACCGGGCCGCCGTTGAATTTCTCGATAATCGCGCACAGCACGCGCCGGTCGATGTCATCGAGGCCGAGCGGATCCACTTCAAGCAGCGACAGTGCAGCAACGGCGAGCGCCTGCGTCACGCGGCCGTCACCCTTCACCTGTGCGTAGTCGCGCACACGGCGCAGCAGGCGCAGTGCTACGCGCGGTGTGCCACGTGCGCGACGCGCCACCTCGCTACGCGCGTCGTCATCGAGCGGCGTATTCAGCAGTTGCGCTGCGCGAGCGACGATCAACTCGATTGCCGCGACGGGATAGAAGTCGACGCGCAGCTGCGCACCGAAGCGCGCACGCAGCGGCGCGGTCATCAGCGCCAAACGAGTAGTAGCCCCGACGATGGTGATCGGCGGCAGCTTCAGCCGTACGCTGCGCGCACTTGGCCCCTTACCGATCACGATGTCGAGCGCCTGGTCTTCCATGGCCGGATATAGCACTTCTTCAACGGCACGGTTCAAACGATGAATTTCATCGATGAACAAAATATCGCCCGCATGCAGGTTCGTGAGAATCGCAGCAAGATCGCCCGCACGCTCGATGGCAGGGCCCGATGTGACACGCACAGCCGTGCCCATTTCGTTACCGGCAATATGTGCCAGCGTCGTTTTGCCAAGGCCGGGCGGCCCATGAATCAGCACATGATCGAGCGACTCGCCTCGCGCGCGCGCAGCAGCAATCATCACCCGCAGGTTGTCGCGTACGGTGTTCTGACCAATCAGCTCGTCGAGCCGCTGCGGGCGCAGCGCACGGTCGAGCGCGCCCTCATCGCCGGACTGTTTCACGCCATCCACCGTGCGTCCGTCGGAAGCACCGCCATCCTTCACATTCATTGCGCGCAAATTATAGGACGCATGTTCTATCACCCAAGCCATGCCTAAGCCATGGGACGCAGCCGCCGTTGCGCGCGCTCATTTTCTTCCGTCGAAATAGCACCGAAGGCGCGACGCAGCCCCAGCCCAGACCATCGGTCTGGGTGACGGCCCGCGCCATCTCGTGAAATTTGCCCACAACGGCGGACGCACCCGTTACAAACAAACAGTAATTCACCACCGCGTAAAATTCCCTCCATGCCTCTGCTCATCGACGGCCACAACCTCATCGGCCAATCCCCGGATCTCAAACTCAGCGATCCGAATGACGAGGCGAAACTGATTCACCGCCTGAAGCAGTATGCGATCAAAGTGGACAAACAAATCACGGTGATTTTTGACAACGGCAAACATGCCGACTTCGCACAGCTGTGGGATTCGCATGAGCAGCACGGCAAGGTCAATGCACGCTGGGCGCCGTCGGGACGGATCGCCGACGACGTCATTCGCGATATCGTCGGCGGCACAAAAGACCGTCGCGGCCTGATGGTAATCACCTCAGACGGCGCAGTCGCCAGCTTCGTGCGCGCATGCGGCGTGCGCGTCCAGTCATCGGCCGAATTTGTAAAGGAATTACAGAAAGTGCTCGGCGAGAAAAATCAGCCCATAGCAAAACCCGCCAACAGCAGCACAAGCGAAATCGACGAATGGCTGAAAGTATTCAAGGAACCAGCTACATCCCGCATCGAGCCGCTGCCATTCAAGGATCCGATCAGTGAAGTAGAGAAAAAGCGCCTGCGCCGCATGGAACAGCTGCGCAAGCAAACTCGCGGCGGCGGACGGCTGTCATGACGAACGCCAGCCTACTCATCGCCGTCGGTGCAGCAATTTTTTTCGGCGCACTCATCCAGTCCACCGTCGGTTTCGGCAGCGCGCTGATCGCGATGCCGCTGCTCACGCGGCTGCTCGGCCTGCACGAGGCGACGGCGCTGTTCGGCGTCATCAGCATGGCGATGAGCGTTGTCTTGCTCGCGCTGGGCCATCGAAGGCTCGATTTGCGTGAATCATGGCAGCTCAACGTGGCAGCAATCCTCGGCGTGCCCGTCGGGCTCTGGGTGCTGCAAGTGGCACCAGAATCGTTCGTGCTGCACGGCCTGGGCGCATTGCTGCTGATTTACGGCGGCGGCGGACTGTGGCTGAGCCGCAGCGGGAAACGCATCGTCCTGAGCGCACCACAATGGCTGGCGTGGCCGATGGGCTTCATCTCCGGCATCCTCGGCGGCGCTTACAACACCAACGGCCCGCCGCTCGTCGTGTACGGCACACTGCGGCGCTGGGAACCGGAGAAGTTTCGCGTCACGCTGCAAACAGTATTTTTCACATCGAGCATCGCCATCGCACTCGGCCATGCCAGCGCCGGCTTCTGGCACAGCAGCACATTCGTGCAGGCGCTGCTATGCCTGCCTTTATTGTGGCTGGCCGCACAGATCGGCCGCAGGCTCACCACACGCATCGATGCGACAACGTTCGTGCGCTGGGTCTATGCAGCACTAATCGTGCTCGGCGTATCACTGCTGGCGCGCTAATTCACCCTGACAGCTATCACGGTCACATAGGTTTCATCGGGGAAGACACCCCACAGGCGCGCGCGCAGGCGATATTCGCCGGGGCCGTCAAACAGTCGGCCGCGCACGACAAGCACATCCCTCTCCGTTTCAAAATTAAATACACGGCCATCCACCTGTGACGCAGGCGCCACTTCAAGTGTGCCAGACACAGTACGGTTTGCACCGAGCCGCAAATCCGTCGTCTTCAGCATGACCACACCCTCCGCCCCAGCGACACCAGGAAAAGGGCTGACAGAGTAGGCGAGCTCCATATTCGCCACGCGCTGATGGCCGAAACCATCCGCGTTCAGCGGCATTTCAATGGAAGGCGCCGGCCACGGCGCAGCAGATATGGTCCCACGCATGCGGCTAATCGCGATACCCGCCATGACAATCACCATTCCACAGACGACGGCGATCACGATAAAACGCAAACCAAATCGCAAGCCAAGTCGATGATTCACAAGTCCCGTCTCACAACACGTACAGCACGGTAAACACCGCCAGCCACACAGCAACGATGAAGTACCAGTACATCACTGTCGCATCAACGAGCAGGCGTCGCCGCGCGTTCAGCTGATGCATCGACGCACGGACAAGCACGATCAACATCAGTACGACGCCGACAAAGACGCGCACCGCGTGAAAAAACAAGAGAAAGAGGAAGAGCGAGCCGTAGCTGCTGCCCTGTGCAATGTACGCCAGCTCACGAAATTCCTGCGTCTGCACCGCCATAAAAACCACGGCGCATACGACGGAGGCGGCCATCCAAAATACCAGACCTCGCTGGTCGTCACGCCCGATGCTGCGCGACGCAAGCCACATGGTGACAGCGCTGATCAGCGTCAACGCCGTATTCAACACAGCCGGCGCAAGCAACGGGCGCGCAACGCCATCCGGCGGCCACGCCGAGTTTGACGTAACGCCGAGGTAATACCACGCGAAAAACAACGCAGCGAAAAACATCGTCTCGGAGACGATGAACAGGCGCACACCGATGCGACCGGTGCGCCGCCGCTGCTCGATCGCGAATTGAGCCGAACTCAGCACGTTCTTTTCCTCACGAGAATCGCACCCCAACGGAATGCGCAAAGATTTTTATGGGTAACTCAGTCCTTCCTCGATCGATCTTGTGAATCGCTGTTTCTCATCACTAAAGCAGCCGGAGCAGCCAGGAACATCAAGAACGATAGAAATTGCAATTCACAAACAGATTTCAAAACGACAAGTCGTTTTTTCAGGCACAGCCCTGAGTTAATGTGCGGCGCCAGAATCCTCCACATCAGCTGCGTTGCGGACTTCGTCGTAAATCCACGTGTAAAGTCCGTATCCAGTCAGCAGTACGCCGAGCACGATAAAAGGGACGCGAAAAATCGTCGGCGCAATCGAAAATCCCATCAGGCACATACCCGCAGCCAGCAGCAACGGCGACAGGCTCGGGGCAGGCATGTGAATGTGCTCTTCGTGTTCGTTGGTGTGATTCATAACAATTAAAAAATTTCCCAATGCAACGACTCAGGCCAGTCCAATTTCCATCGTGTGTTTCACAGAAAATTTCGTCCTGAAGCTGAGTCGCTGTCTCTCCAAATCCGTTTTAGCGCGGCATGTACGTCAGCACCCATGCCATACCGATAGCACTTCCCAAAAGGAAGACACCTAGCGCGGCGATGACGGTCCATCGCGCGCGGTTTTTCATATTTGCAGGAATCATTACTGCTCACTTTTGATCGAGCTGGGCCTAAGTTCCTGTCCATAAGTTTTGTCCGGCAGATTCGCCTCCCCCGCTTTGCGGGGGAGGCGAATCTGCCGCCAGAACTTTTGGCGACTCACTTAGATCAGCACAAGACGGTCAATCATCATCACGACGAACAGCAGCGCCAGGTACAACAGCGAATAGCCATAGAGTCCCCAGATACGCTTCGGAACCGGGTCACGCTGCGCACGCCACGCGTAATAGATAAACAGCCCTCCGAGCGCAGTCGCACCGATCAGATAGATCCAGCCCATCACGCCAAGCGGCACGAGCGCGAGTGAAATCGCGAACATGCCCACAGAGTAGATCACAATCTGGCGCGACGTTTCTACATCGCCTGCGACAACCGGCAACATCGGCACGCCAGCTGCAGCGTAGTCGCGTTTTTTCATCAGCGCCAGCGCCCAGAAATGCGGCGGCGTCCAGTAGAACACGATCAGGAAAAGCAGCATCGCCGCCCACGTGATCGAGCCGCTGCCGGCTGCCCAGCCGATCATCGGTGGAATCGCGCCGGCGCCGCCGCCGATGACGATGTTCTGCCAGGTGCTGCGCTTGAGCCAGTGCGTGTAGATCACCGTGTAGTAGACGAAGCCGATCACGGCCAGCGCCGCCGCCGCAATGTTCACAAACAACACGAAAATCAACAGCGACAACGCAAACATCGTCAATCCAAAGACCAGCGCCCGCCGCGGCGTCACACGCCCGCTTGGAATCGGCCGCAGTTTCGTGCGACCCATCTTGTCATCAATGTCGCTGTCGTACCACATGTTCACCGCATTCGCAGCCCCGGCCATCATGTAGCCACCCAGCAGCGTCCACAGCACAAGGTACCACGGCGGCGCACCGCGCGGCGTCACAAACATGCCCGCCAGCGTGGTAAACAGCAGCAGCGAAATCACACGCGGCTTCGTCAGCGCCACATACGCGCCGATCATTTCCTGCATCACCCGGCCCGAATCCGTGCTGCGCAGCGCCAGCGCTGCAGCGACGGACGAAGCCAGCGTCAGCACGCCCAGCAGGCCGTGCATAGTCACATCCGCAGGCGGCAGCGCCGCACGCACGAGCACAGCGCCGATCAGCACATCAGACGCAGCAAAGACCAGCGCCAGCAGCGAATACACTCGTGCAGGCGCGGGCGCTCGAACAACCCACGACGCAGCCGCAACGGCAGCGAGCAGCACACCCACAAGCACGACCACAGCACGATGCGCCAGATCGACCCATGCGCCGGGCGAGCCCACAAAGGCGCACATCGGCCAGCTCGCACATGCCAACGCCGCACCGAGCGGCCGCAGCAGCAGCCCGGAGACCAGCACAAGCACGACCGTGGCCGCCGTCACCGCCGCCACTCGTGGAAGAGCGCGGGCAACGAACGACGTCGGTCGACTAACGGCGATCTCGATATTCATAATATGCAAAAGTGTACCCGTCCCAAATTTCCCCGTCCTTCACATGCATAAGACAAGCACAAGCGAGAGGGCCGGAAAATTCAGGCATCAGAACTTTTGGCAAGGCACTCAGTGATGTGCAGCCGGCGTCACTCCGCCGTTGCGCGCATCCAGCGCCGGACGATCACTCTGCACCGTCGGGATGACGGCAAAGTTGTACTCGGGCGGCGGCGACGGAATCATCCACTCAAGCGTGTTGCCTTCCCACGGATCGGCCGGTGCCGCTTCCTTCGAGCGCGCGATCTTCACCAGATTGATGATGAACACCAAAATTGACAGTGCAATCGTGAACGCACCAATCGTCGCCACCAGGTTGCCTGCGGCCCAGCCACGGTCACCTGCGTAAGTCGCGATGCGACGCGGCATGCCTTCGAGGCCGAGGATATGCATCGGAAAGAACGTCAGGTTGAAACCGAAGAACATCAGCACAAAATGCAGCTTGCCGAGTTTGTCGTCGAACATGCGGCCGACCATCTTCGGTGCCCAGTAATACAAGCCTGCAAAGATGCCGAACACCGATCCACCAAACAGCACGTAATGGAAGTGCGCAACCACCCAGTAACTGTTGTGCAAGTACGAATCGACCGGGCCCGCTGCCTGTATCACACCAGTAATGCCACCAATGACAAACGTGCTCAGAAAGCCTATGCACATCAGCAGCGGCGTCTTGAGGTTCAGCGACCCACCCCACATCGTAAAGATCCAGTTGAACATCTTCACGCCCGTAGGAACGGCGATGACCATCGTGGTGAAGATGAAGAAGCGCTCGATCGCCGGGCTCACACCGCTGACGAACATATGGTGCACCCACGTCGTGAAGCCAAGAATGCCGATCAGCGCCGTCGAAATCACCACGGCCTTCGCGCCGAAGAGCGGCTTACGCGAGAACACCGGCAGCACTTCAGAGACCACACCCATCGCAGGCAATACCATGATATATACGGCCGGATGCGAATAGAACCAGAACATGTGCTGCCACAGGCGCGCGTTGCTGGTAGTGAAAAACTGTGTTGAAAAGTTGCGGTCCGCCACAAGCATCACCAGCGCCGCCGTCAGCACCGGCGTGGCCAGCAGCACCATCACCGCCGTCGTGGCCATTGCCCACACGAACATCGGGATCCGCCATGCCGTCATGCCCGGCGCGCGCATCGTGAATATGGTGACCATGAAATTCACCGCACCCAGCGTGCTGCCGATGCCGGCCAGGATCAGACCGAGCAGCCAGATATCCATGCCCGATTGCGGCGAATAAGTCGATGTCGAAAGCGGTACATATGCCGTCCACGCCGCCGCTGAGCGATCACCGACGAGGAACGCGATCGACATCACCAGGCCGGCACCGAGCGTGATCCAGAAGCTGAATGCATTCAGCCGCGGGAATGCCACGTCGCGCGCACCGATCATGATCGGCAGGAAATAGTTGCCGAAGCCGCCCACCAGCATCGGGATCGTGAACAGGAAAATCATGCCTGTCCCGTGCATGGTAAAGATCTGGTTGTACGTGTTCGGATCGACCAGCGTCATCCCCGGCGCAGCCAGCTGCGTGCGGATGATCAACGCCAGAAGACCGGACCCTATAAAGAAAACGAAGGCCATCACCATGTACATGAGGCCGACTTTCTTGTGGTCGACCGTAGCCAACCACCCGAGCAGGCCACTTTTGGCCTTGTCCTGCGAACGAACGGGAATGCTGATGCTTGCCATAAATATTTCACGGCGCATCTCTTCATCGTGCAACCAGTGCACAAAAACAAAGATAGGCGCCAAATCTGCGCAGATTTTTCTGATTGCCGACTAGCGGGACGCGACGACGGTCTCTTGCGCTGCGACTGAGCCCTTATACCAGGCGTTGAATTCTTCCTGCGGCACAATTTTGATGTTGTTCAACATGTACGCGTGGCGGACGCCGCAGAAGAAATTACACTGACCAATGTACTCGCCGGGCTGTGCATCTTGAATAAAAATCGCCGTGCGCTCACCGGGATTGACGTAGAGCATCGGCCCCAGCTGCGGTACCCACCAGGCGTGAATTACGTCGGCGGAGGTTAGGTCGAGGCGAATCGACTTACCGGCCGGCAGCACGAGCGCTTTGCCGTCGTTGCTGTCCGCAACGAGGCCGCCGGCGGTCTTGTAGGTATACGTCCAAAACCACTGGCGTCCGGTGATTTCCACCACCAGATCAACCGCAGCCGATTCGTTTACGCGCCGCTCAGCGACCTTGTCGCCGATGGCGTGTATTCGCGTGATAGGCGCGTTGGAAGAGCCATGGCCCGTCAACTTGCCGGCAGTGTCGATGGACAACCAGAAAACAATGGCCACAACGATAGCCGGCACGATTGTCCATCCAAGCTCGGCAAGATTATTGCCGTGCACCGGGACGGGCGAATCTGTCGCACTTTTACGACGAAAGCGCACAGCCGTGACCAAAAGCAGTACTTCGACGAGCACGAACGTGACCACGGCGAGCACGAACACGACATCGTAAAGGTTCTTGATGAGCTGTGCGTCAGGGGTAGCGGGAGGGAGCATGTTTTTTTGTTACCTGCGAGATCCCGGCGAAATCATGCTCCAGCACTCCACCTGCTCAAAGAGCGGTCGGCACAGAACCAATTTCGCCGGACAACCTAAACCGTTTAGGCGCCACCGGGCCGAATCCGGCCAGCGGCTTCCGATTTTAACCGATCGAGCCTCACGGTCGTGTGACTTTCAGCGGATGCTTCACTGGTCATTCGTCATGGCGCAACACCTCCATCACCAATGTGTGCGAATGGATTTGACAAGTAGCTGCATGTCCGTATAATCTAGTTTAATTCGATTCATCCGATAAATCCGAGAGATTCGATTGATCGGAATGTAGTGTAGTAGGAAATCGCTGAAATGCGCAAGCAGCCCTCCGAATTGCTCAATTTCATCTTTGACAATGCACACGCCCTGCCCGACGGAAAGCTTCCGTCGCTCGACGTGCTCAGTGTGCAACTCCGCATCAGCACTGGAAAGCTGCGAGAACAGCTTGAAGTGGCGCGGGTGCTTGGCATTGTCGAAGTGCGTCCGCGAACCGGTATCCGGCTCACGGAATACGCCTTTGCGCCGGCAGTGCGCTTCAGCCTGCTCTATGCGCTCTCGTTGGACCACAACCTGTTCGACAGTTTCTCCGCGCTGCGCAACCACGTGGAGTTCGCCTTCTTCCACGAAGCAGTTGCCAAACTCACAGCCGACGACTACGCGCATCTCAAGATGCTGGTGCAACGAGCCTGGGACAAACTGGAAAACGATACGGTGCGCATTCCTCATGCCGAACACCGTGATCTGCATCTGACTATCTTCAGCCGCCTGAACAATCCATTTGTGCGCGGGCTGCTCGAGGCGTACTGGGATGCGTACGAAGCCGAAGGGTTGAGCGTCTTCAGCGATTACGACTACCTGCACGAAGTGTGGCAGTACCACGACGGAATCGTGAACGCGATCGTCATGGGCAGTCACGATGAAGCCTATCGACTGCTGGTTCAGCACACCCGGCTGATTCAGCGCATTCCCAAATCACGGTCAATGCGTCCGCGCAATTCTGTGCGGTCCAAACTCCCCGAGGAGCTTTCATGATTTCGAATTCAGTTACAACCGCAGACACACAACTCACAGCAGCACAGCGTCCGTCCGTCGTTAACGATTTTTCGATCACGGCAGCGACGAAAAATGGCTCCGGCAGCCAGACGGCAAACCTGGCGCTGCTGCGCTCGCTATTCAAAATGGGCATTCCCGTCAGCGGCAAGAACATGTTCCCATCGAACATTCAAGGCCGCCCGACCTGGTATACCATCCGCACCAGCGGGGATGGTTTTATCGCCCGGCGCGACGTCTCTGAAATCATGGTGGCGCTGAATCCTGACACCGCACTTGAAGATCATGAGAAGACGGCGCCCGGCGGCGCTTTCTTCTACGAAGAAACGATCAAGATGCCGCTGCAGCGCGACGACATCAGCTATTACCCGATTCCGGCCAAACGCATCGCCAGCGAGCTCGAAAAGGACCCCAAGCTCAAAACGTATTCGGCCAACATGGTCTACGTCGGCGTGCTGATGTGGTCGCTCGGCATTGAAGAGCGCGAGATGGAAGCGGCGCTGATGCACCATTTCAAGGGCAAGCAGAAGCCGGTCGATTCGAATATGAAGGTGGTGCGCACTTCGATCGAATGGGCGCAGGCCAACCTCACCAAAACCGACCCATTCCGCGTCGAGCGCATCGACAAGACCAAAGGTCTGATCATGATCGACGGCAACACTGCCGGCGCACTGGGCTCAATCTACGGCGGTGTCAGTTTTGTCGCTTGGTATCCGATCACCCCGGCCACCAGCGTCGCCGACGGCCTGACGGATTACCTGCCGCGCCTGCGCATCGATCCTGAAACCAAGGCGCCGACCTATGCGGTGGTCCAGACGGAAGACGAACTCGCCGCACTGGGTATGGTGCTTGGCGCAGGCTGGGCGGGCGCACGTGCGATGACCAGCACGTCGGGCCCGGGCATCTCGCTGATGGCCGAGTTCTCCGGCCTCGGCTATTTCGCCGAACTGCCGGCGGTGATCTGGGATGTGCAGCGCATGGGCCCGGCCACCGGCCTGCCCACACGCGTCTCACAGGGCGACATTATCAAAGCCTACTGGCTCGGCCACGGCGACACCAAGCACGTTGTGCTGCTTCCCGGTGATCCCTTCGAGTGCTTCGAAATGGGCTGGCGTGCGCTCGACCTCGCCGAGCGCCTGCAGACGCCAGTTTTCGTACTGAGCGACCTCGACATAGGTATGAACCAGTGGATGTGCAAGCCGTTCGAATATCCGACCGAGGCGATGGACCGCGGCAAGGTGCTGACCGCCGAGCAGCTCACCGAACTCAAGGGCTTCGCGCGCTACAAGGACATCGACGGAGACGGCATCGGCTGGCGCACACTGCCGGGCACGAACCATCCGCTCGCGGCGTACTTTACGCGCGGCTCCGGCCACAACGAACGTGCGCAGCTGTCTGAGCGCAGCGAAGACTGGGAAGCGAACATGGAGCGCCTCACGCGCAAATTTGAAACGGCGCGCTCGCTGGTGCCTGCGCCGGTAATCGACAGCGTCGAGGGCGCCGAAATCGGTTTCATCGGCTTCGGCAGCACCACGCCGGCGATCGACGAAGCCCGCACACTGCTTGCGCACAAGGGCATCAAGACCAGCTTCCTGCGCGTGCGCGCACTGCCGCTGCATCAACAGGTGCACGACTTCATCGCCGCACACAAAAAGATTCACGTCGTGGAAATGAACACGGATTCACAGCTGGCGTCACTGCTCGCGCTGCACGTACCCGAATTCGCCACACGACTCGTGCGCACCAACAACAACAGCGGCCTGCCCATCTCGGCGGCGTGGCTGATCAAGCGCATCGAAGGCGCGAAGTAGGTAGAAACGCGACTTGCTGCTTGCCACGTTTCATCCGTTTTGAACTCTGAATCGCGTTCTCCCATCCCGCGCCCCTCCGAAGAAAGGGCGAAAGAAAAGAAGGGAAAAAGGATGCGATTCAGAGGGTGAAATTGACAAAACAGCACAAGCAGTAAGTCTGATGGAGAACAAAACATGACACAGACCATCAACAGTGGCCAAAGCGTTAAGCCGGCCAGCGTCGCACAGAACATGCCGCTATCCGGCCTGGCCAAAAAAGCCAACGTCAACATCATCGGCCTCGAAAAGGCCGACTACAAGGGTGCAGACAGCACACTGTGCAGCGGCTGCGGCCACGACTCAATCTCGGCCCAGATCATCACCGCCTGCTACGAACTCGGTATACAGCCTGAATCGCTGATCAAGTTCAGCGGCATCGGCTGCTCGTCGAAATCGCCGGCGTACTTCATGAGCCGCTCCTTCGGCTTCAACTCGCTGCATGGCCGCATGCCGTCCGTCGCTCAGGGTGCGCTGCTGGCGAACCACTCGCTGCAGGGCCTCGGCGTCAGCGGCGACGGCGACACCGGTTCAATCGGTATCGGTCAGTTCCTCCACTTGGTGCGCCGCAACCTGCGCATGGTGTACATCATCGAGAACAACGGTGTCTATGGCCTGACCAAAGGACAGTTCAGCGCCACTTCAGACATCGGACAGGAGCTCAAGCACGCCGGCAAGAACGAGCTGCCTCCGATCGACCTGTGCGCCGAAGCCATCATCAGCGGCTGCGGCTTCGTCGCACGCTCTTTCGCCGGCGACCCGAAGCAGGTCGTACCGCTCATCAAAGCAGCGCTGCGCCACCGCGGCACCGCCGTTCTCGACATCATCAGCCCGTGCGTGACGTTCAACAACAAAGACGACAGCACCAAGAGCTACACCTGGGGCCGCGAACACGACGAGCGCATCAACGACATCCAGTTCGTGCCGAACGCCAACGAGATTCAGGTTGAATACAACGCCGGTGAAGCCAAGGAAGTCGAACTGCACGACGGCTCGAAGATCGTGTTGCACAAGGTCGACGAAACCATGCACGATCCGACCGACAAACACGCCGCCATGCGCTTGCTCACCGACGCGCACGACAAGCAGGAATTCGTCACCGGCCTGCTCTACATCGATCCGAATCGCGAAAACCTCGCCGAAGTGCACGATCTCGGCGAAACGCCCATCGCGCACATCCCCAATAGCAAGCTGCGCCCAAGCCCGGAAAGCCTGCTGAAGCTGATCGCAGGCATGTTCTAAGCGAGGATAGTGGCCAGTGATAGTGGTTGGTGATAGTGGATGGTGATAGTGATAGCAGATAGATTGTTAATCAGCACTCCGCTATCACTATCTACTAACACTATCTACTAACACTATCTACCAGCTCTAACCATCCCGCACGATCACTCGAAATGACCCTCGATCCCACATCGCTCTCCCTCGACGAACAAGTTGCACTGCTCATGCAGGGCACAGATTTCGGCGATGAAACGCTTGCCCGCACAATGGCGCGCGAACTGCGCACGCGTCTCGAAAAAAGCCGGGAGACCGGCAAGCCGCTGAAGATTTACACCGGCTACGACCCGCGCACATCCGACCTGCATCTCGGTCATACGATCACCATGCGCAAGCTGCGCCAGTTCCAGGAGCTGGGACATGAAGTCGTCTTCCTGATCGGCAACTACACCAGCCTGCTCGGTGATCCATCCGACAAGAATAAGGCGCGCGAGCTGCTGACAGCCGACGATGTCGCGCGCAATGGGCGCACGTACGCCGAACAGGCGTTCAAAATTCTCGACCCACAGAAAACCCTCGTGCGTTACAACGCCGAGTGGCTCAGCACGTTGTCCTTTCTCGATGTCATTAAACTGGCGCAGAATTTCACGATTCAGCAATTCATGACGCGCGAAAACTTCGCGCTGCGTCTCGAAAAAGGCGAGCCAATTTACCTGCACGAGACGTTCTACGCGCTCATGCAGGGCTATGACGCCGTCGCGCTGGAATGCGATGTACAGGTTGGCGGCAGCGACCAGCTGTTCAATATTCTGACGGCCGGCCGCAAGCTGCAGGAAGCGTACGAACAGCGCCCACAAATCGGCTTATTCGTAAAAATTCTGCCCGGCACCGACGGCGTCGTGAAAATGTCGAAGTCGCTCGGCAATCACATCCCGATTCTGGCCTCACCCGAGGACATGTACGGCAAGGTGATGAGCGTGCCTGATTCGGCAATTCAGGTCTACTTCGAACTCGCCACACGCTACACTCCCACCCAAGTCGAAGCAGCAAAAGCCAAGCTTGCGAGCGGCGTCAACCCGCGCGACGTAAAAATGGAGTTGGCGCGCGAGATCGTCTCGATTTTCCACGGCGACGCAGCTGCCACAGCTGGCGAGCAACACTTCATCAACCTGTTTCAGAAGGGCGACGTGCCCGACGAAATGCCAGAGATCGCACTCGGCGATGCGCGCAATATCGTCGACGTCATCGTGCAGGCCAGCTTCACCAAAAGCAAGGGCGACGCCAAACGCCTGATCGAAGGCGGCGGCGTCAGCATCGACGGCGAACGCATCACCGACTGGAAAGTAGAGGCTCATCCCGGTGTGCTGAAAGCCGGCAAACGCAATTTCGCGCGGCTGGTGTGAGGAGAAGCAGATAGTGATAGCAGATAGTGATAGTGATCGACTGTGCTCTGCAATTCACGATCACTATCCACCATCTTCTCTCCACTCTCTCTTCACGCCACCACGAATTCGTCCGAGATCTCGAGGGCTCTGTCGATGATCTCCAGACCGAAATCGAGTTCTTCTTTCGTCACACACAGCGGCGGATTGGCGAAGAAACTGTTCCAGCGCACAAACGTGAACAGGCCGTTGTCATTGAAGAATTTCTTGATGAGGTTCATCACCTCCATGTCCTTGCCCGAAGCGTTGTAAGGCGCCATCGGCTCCTTCGTCTCGCGGTTTTTCACGAGTTCAAAGATCGAGAACAGACCGATGTGTCGCACATCGCCGACAGATGGATGATTTGCCTTCATATCGTCCATGCGCTGCGCCAGATATGCGCCCATCGTCGCCGCATTCTCAACAAGCTTGTCGTCGATCAGGACATTAACTGCCGCGACCGCTGCTGCGCAACTCACTGCATGGCCGCCGTACGTCAATCCAGCCCACAGCACGTGGTTGTCGAAATATTTGCCGATCTCTTCACTGACGATGCAGTTGCCGAGCGGCAGGTAGCTGCTGGTGAGGCCCTTCGCCATCGTCATGATGTCCGGCACGATGTCGTAATGTTCGCACGCAAACATCTTGCCAGTGCGTCCAAAGCCGCACATCACTTCATCAAGGATCAGAAAAATACCGTACTTGTCGCACAACTGGCGCAGGCCCTGATAGTACGACTTCGTCGGAATGATGATGCCGTTCGTGCCGGTGATCGTCTCGGCGATGATTGCAGCGATGTTGCCCGGACCTTCAAACTTGATGATGTCCTCAGTCTGATTCAGGCACTCCGTCATGAATGCCTCTTCACTGATGGGCAGCCGGCTGCGGTAATAGAAGGGATCAGGAATCCGGTGCACCCCGGGAATCCCCGGCTCAGCTGCCCAGCGACGCGGATCGCCCGTCAGCGTCATCGAAGCCGCAGTACCACCGTGATAACCACGATAGCGCGCGAGAATCTTGTGCTTGCCACTCACCATGCGCGCAATCTTGATCGCGTTCTCCACCGCTTCGGAACCACCGAGTGTGAAGAAGCTCTTCTTCAGATTGCCGGGCGTAATTTTTGCCAGCATCTCACCAAGCACCGCCCGCGGCTCCGTCGTCGCATACGGATTGATGTACGCGATTTTATCGAGCTGGTCAATAATGGCCTGCTTGACACGTTTGTTGCCGTGGCCAATATTCACGCTCATCAACTGTGAGTTGAAGTCGATGAATTTTTTGTTGTCGGCCGTCCAAAAATAAACACCCTCTGCACGGTCTGCTGTGAGCGGCGAATAGCCACCCTGCATGCTCCACTCAAACAAGGTGTATTCCCTGCTCTTCTCGATGATTTCTTTTTCCGTGAGTGCCATGCGACGGAGTCTACTCCGAAATATCAGAGGAGAAAAACTGGGGCATCCGCCGTTGAAAGCGCGCAGCACAAATCTCAATTGCCGTAACAACTCATGCCTGGATCAGTGTTTCGCGTTGGAAAACCGGATGGCCCAATTCGTTACTCATTGCCGATAAACCGCACTTCTCGATATCCCGCCAGCAGCAGCATGTGCTCGATGATCATGCGGCCGTTGCGATCAGCATCCTCAAGAATGCCGCTCTCCACAGCCGTCGCGCGAATCGCCTGCACCGCCTTCTCACGCGCCTGCGATTCAAGATCCTTCGACTGCGGCAGCAACACCAGATTCGTGCGATCGAACACGCGCGTCGTGCAGCGGCTCGTTTCGTCGTCGATGAGATACACGTCCTGAATTTCGGCACGAGGCAGGCGCACCGTTACTCTTTCGCCGTCGACAATCACATCCTCAGCGCGCAAGTTCGACAAATCGATGCCCGCACGCACACGGCCGCACGCGATCAGCACCAGGCGCTCATAAACAATGCTGCCGACCCGTGCTTTTTCTGCCTCAACCACCGTCGACATCAACGTCTGCGCAGTAACCAAGTCCGCAGCCGCACGCACCTGCAACATCGCAGGCGGACGCACAATCATCGTCGGCGTGCTCTGTGGCAGCACCGTCGCCAGCATACCGCCCGGCTTCACGTTCTCAAACACATCGCTCACCGCGCGCCCCATGCTGAACACGATCGCCACCACCAGCAGCGCCGCCGCCGCGATCACCCCGGCGAAAACCAGCAGCGCCATCACGCAGCCGCTGCGCGGTGGACGCGAACCCGATTGCGCAGATTCAGGAGAAGTCTGAACACCTGTGTGCATACCAACAAAGCAGAAAGCGCACGTTCAACGGTACTACGTTCAGCCAGGGCCCATCTCGATGAGACAAACCCTGACCAGATCATCACTTCCACTCAGTATTCGTTCGACGGCGGTGGTTCTTCCATCGGAATTCCCAGCGCGCGCACATGGTCTTCGAGCTTCTTCGTGCTCGGCTCAACCAGCACCGACCCGTCTGGGAACAGCAGCGTCGGAATACTGCGGAAGCCGTTGTTGACCGACTTCACATATTCTTCAGCATCCTTGCTCTTATCGACGTCGACCCACTCATACGTGATCTTATGCTTGTCCATCCACGAACGTGCACGGCGGGTATCGCCACACCACATGGCACCGTAGAATTTCACTGTTATCTGTTCAGACATCTCATTGCTCCTTTAGCTTCTTCTTACTTGAGCTCTTTTTTCACTGCTTCATACAACGCTTCTGCATGCAGCTCGCGCAGCGAGAGACAGCGTGCTTCCATCTGCTCCGCCAGCTTGCGCGCCAGCCCCTGATCAAACGCCGCATGTTCCATGTTGATCACCACCGATCGAATATGCTCATCGCGAAACTGATTCGCAATGCGATGCGCCTCGATCTGCGGCGGCAGGTTGCCCATGCTCACGTTGCCGGCGCCATCCGTCAGCAGGATAAACAGTGGCATCACCTCCGGGTGAATGCGCTTCTCGCGCTGAATGACGTGGTGTGAAAGCGTCAGCCCGGCGCTCAGCGGTGTCTTTCCACCAACGGGAATATCGCGCAGCGCGCGCTGTGCAAGATCGACCGACGACGTCGGCGGCAGCACCAGCGTCGCCGTCGCCTTCTGAAAAACGACAAGGCCGACGCGGTCGCGCCGCTGATACGCATCCGTCAACAGTGACATGATCGCGCCTTTCGTCGCCATCATGCGCTCGGCCACGGCCATGCTCCACGATGCGTCCACAGCGAACATGATCAGGTTCGCCGCACGACGCACGCGCAGCTTTTTGCGCAGGTCCGGCTTGCGCACCAAGAAAGCCATCGGCTTCTCTTCGGCTGGCACCTCACCTCTCTGCACCGCATCCTCGACCTCAGCGCGACGCCGCTTCTGGTGCACCGCTGCAGCACGCAACGTGGCGTCGAACGCCAAGTCCTCAGGCCGGCCGCGCATCGGCAGCGCCTTAATGTAACGACCGCGCTTACGCTCGGTCTTCGTCGTGCTGCGCTTACCCGCGCTGGATCGCGTCATCTTGTCCAGCGGCGTATTTAGCTTGCGTGTGTTGAATTCCTGACCAATTTTGGTCTGCTGACCACCTTTGAAGTCCTGCGCGCTCTGCGGGGCCGCCGGGGCTGACTGCGGCATGGCGTCCGCAGGACTTTGCGAATTCTCCGAATTTTCGTTCAGCCCCGTTTCACTTTTTTTGCTGAACCATCCTGCTGCTGCTGATTTTGCTGCTGCGTCGACGACTCCTGCTGCTGTTCTTCGATCTGCTGCAGCTTTTCACTCAACACCTGCATGGCATGCTCGGTATCTTGGAACGGATGGCGCTTGAGGCGATGCGGCAGCGCGAGTTCGGCCGACATCAGAATGTCCTGGTCGGTGATCTCGGTGCGGCCCATCAGCGCCGCATGCGCACGTGATGCGCGCAAAATCACCAGGTCGGCGCGATGACCGTCCACACCGAGCGACGCCACGAGATTGGCGATCGTCGCCAGGTCGCGCTGCGCATACTTCACAGATGAAACACGCTCACGCGCCTCATGAATTTCCTGCGTCAACGCATATTCGAACGATTGCCATTCGATCTGGAAAGCAGTCGGATCAGCTTCGTACGCCAGGTTGCGCTCAAGAATCTGCATGCGCGACTTCGGATCCTTCACGCCGGCCACATCCACACACAGCGCAAAACGGTCCAGCAGCTGCGGCCGCAAATCGCCCTCTTCCGGATTCATCGAACCGACGAGCACGAAGCGCGCCGGATGCGAAAAGCTGATGCCTTCGCGCTCGACTACATTGACGCCCATAGCAGCCACGTCCAACAACAGATCAACAACGTGGTCATCGAGCAGGTTCACTTCGTCCACATACAGCACGCCGCGGTTGGCCGCAGCCAGCACGCCAGGCTCAAAATGCTTCTCGCCGCGCTGAATGGCTTTTTCAATGTCAAGTGTGCCGACCACGCGGTCTTCGGTGGCGCTGACAGGCAGATTGACGAAACGCGTGCGGCGCTTGACAACATGGAACACCTCGCCGCGATCGCTGCGCTGCTGCAAATCTTCCGTCCAGCTGGACTTATTGGCCGGATCCGACGAATACGGATCACCTTCGAAGACGTCGATTTCCGGCAGAATCGCTGCCAGCGCGCGCGCAGCCGTCGACTTGGCCGTGCCGCGTTCACCGCGGATCAGCACGCCGCCGATCTGTGGATAAATCGCATTGAGAACGAGTGCGCGCTTCATTCGGTCCTGACCGACGATGGCGCTGAACGGAAAAATACTTGCCATGGTGGGCGGTATTGTAGCTTGCGGAGGACATCAAGAATTGCAAGGCCATTGCAAGGGATGCACTCGCCGTTGGAAGTGAAGGCCGCGGATTTTTGATGTGCAAATCCACACTCTCTGCTTGTCCACAGGCTCCACACGAAATTTTTATGCGCCGGACTTCCGGCCCGAAAGCCCGATCAGCAATGCGACAACAGAGACGAACAACGTACCGAGTGTAAGCAGCTTGAACAGCGGCGGCTGTGACAACAGCGCCGCACCGCCGAAAAGTGTGCAAACGAGGAGATAGGCAATACAAATACGGCGCGGGCTCCAGCCCATATCGATGAGGCGCAGGTGCAGATGGCCACGATCCGCATGTGCAGGGCTACGGCCGCGCCGCGCCCGATCGAAAATCTGCCAGGCCACGTCGGCAATGGGCAAACCAACGACGAGCAGCAGCAGCGCGATCTTCGCACCCGCGATGATGCCGATGCCGGCGAGCGCAAATCCGAGGAAGAGCGAGCCACCGCCCAGAAAAAGCCGCGCCGGCTGAAAATTGAACAGCAGAAATCCAAGCAGCGCACCCGCCAGCGCTGCCGGCAACAGCGCCACACTCAACTGCCCCTCACGCAACATATGAATCAGTGTGAACAACGCAGCCACGAGTGACACACTCGCCGCCAGTCCATCGACGCCGTCGAGGAAATTGATCGTGTTCATCATACCGAGGAACCAAAACAGCGTCAGCACCGCAGTGACGACGAACGGCAGCACAATTTCAGCATTCGTAAACGGATTACGAAAGCGTTCGATAAAGATCAGCGCGGTGATGGCCACTCCCGCAGCGAGCGCCTGCCCAAACAGCTGCGGGCCGAAGCGCAGCTCGAAACGATCGTCAATTACGCCAAGCACGAACGCGATCGCACCACCGGCGAGCAGGCCCAACAGGCGCAGCCGCTCATTCGGATCCTGCGTTGGCAGGCCAAACATATGACCAAGCAGCGCTGCCGCTGTGAATGCGCCGAACAGCGGCAGCGCGCCCAGACGCGACGTCACTCGCGCATGCTTCCGCCGGCCGCCCGGCACATCGGCGATGCCCAGCCGAATCCCGACGCGCATCGCCACCCACGACAGCAGTGCCGACGCGAGAAATGCACCGAGCGCGGTGAGGAGCAGTGCGGGAATCCACATCACTCGTGATTGTACAAAGCGAAGTTCACTCAATCCAATCACGGGTGCATTCGCCAAAAGGGGCAAACTTTCGACCGCCGGCGATCGGCACTGATTGGAATCCTCGAAACGCGCTATCTCCCTCCCCCGAAGGGGGAGGGAGATAGCGCGTTTCGAGGGATTTACCAACGATGGGCCGATAGCGATGGCGGATGACCAAATCGCCCCTTTTGGCGAATGCACCCTCCAATCACCCAATCACGGGGTGCATTCGCCAGAAGGGGCGACCTTTGACCGCACGTCACTGCGCCGCCGTCACCCGGGGCTTGCGCACCTTCGGGGCTGATCGCTGGTCTGCCGCGGTGGACCGCGCCATTGGCGCGCAGGTTCCGTCGAAAAAGCGCTGAAGGCGCGACTCAGCCCCAGCCCACGCCATCAGTCTGGGTGACGGCCCACGCTATTTTGTGAAATCTGCCCCCAACAGCGGATGCACGCGCAGAGATCAAAAATTGATTCATGAAATAAAACCTGCGATCTCCACTTCGTCGTGACCACCGCGACCGTCGCACGAAAATCTTTCCCTTCGCGTTTTTCCCGGCTTGGCGTCAGGCCGGCCGCCAAAATCCGCCCCACCACAGCCCTATCGCTGCTGCCCCACCGTAATGGGATGATTCAACCCTATGGCTAATCTCATTGTACGACCGGTGCGCACAGACGATTTCAACGCATGGCTGCCACTCTGGCAGGGCTATCAGCACTTCTATCAGACGCAGATTTCTGAACGCACAACGGCAACAACCTGGCAGCGTTTTCTCGATCCGTCTGAACCCGTACACGCGGCCCTTGCCGAACTCGACGGCGCCATCGTCGGCATAGTGCACTTCATCGAACATCGCAGTACTTGGACAGAGGGCAATTACATGTACCTTCAGGACCTGTTCACTGCACCGGAAGCACGCCGCAAAAACGTCGCCCGCACACTGATCGAATACGTATACGCACAATCGCACGAACGAGGCTGTGCCCGCGTCTATTGGCTCACACACGAGACCAACGCCGATGCGCGTGCGCTGTACGACGACGTCGCGATGCGCTCGGGCTTCATTCAGTATCGAAAAATGCTTTGATCGCGCGCAAGTTGCGCAGACCCATCTCCTGTGCTTACATCCGGTGCATCGCGGCAGCTCTTGCTCGACGAATGCCCACATACGCCGCTGCGATTCACACATCATGAGCACAGCGCACGATTTCCCCGAGGTCCGCTGGCAGGGCCACTGGATCTGGACGCCCGACGACGTCATCGAATTCGGCTTCGAAACATCCGGAGATGAACAGAAAAAGCGCAGAGAAAGCACGGTGCTTTTTCGGCGCAGCGTGCGTCTGTCCGCAGCACCGCAGCATGCGCCGGCGCGCATGACAGCTGACTCGCGCTATGCGCTGTACATCAACGGCATCGAACTCTCGCGCGGGCCGGTGCGCAGCCAGCCGCGCCGCATGATGTACGACATCGTCGATCTGGCGCCGGCGCTGCGCCCGGGCATCAACGTGATCACCGTGATTGTGAAAAATTACGGCCGCGGCAACTCATACTACATTCCGGCCGTGCCGAACACCGGCCTCGGCAAAACCGGTGCGTTCGTATTCGAAGCCAACCTCGGCGATGCCGGCTGGCTGGTGAGCGACGACTCCTGGCGCACGCTGCGCTGCACTGCCTGGGACTTCGACGCGCTGGACGACGGCAACGTGATCGCGATGGGTGTGCCGGTCGAAGTACTGGACGCCCGGCTGCTGCCGTTCGACTGGCAGGCGTCTTCATTCGACGATTCGTCGTGGAAGCCCGCCCAGCTGCTGCGTTCGATTCACATCGGCGGCTATGCGCGCTCGCAGCCGCCGAGCGATCCGTACGGCCCACTGCATCCACGCACAATTGCCCAGCTCGGCGGCGAAACGGTGACCGCAGCACAGGCAACGCTGCAGCGCCTGCACGACGACGTTGGCCCAGCGGTGATCATGCCGGCGCAGCGCATGATTCGCTCGCTGGCGCTCTCCAGCGATGCCGCAGCCTCAGTGACGCTGCCCATCATCATCGAACGCACATCGCCCTGCACGCGCATCATGATCGACTTCGGCCGCATCGTCGCCGGCGCTGTGCGGCTGATCGTGCGCGCACCCGCTGGCGTTGTGTTCGATTTGGCCTATCCCGAGGACCTGCTCACCGGCGGCGAAAATGGCCCGCTCGCGCCGGCCACCGGCAGCCGCTACATCTCGCGCGGCGAACATGACGACTTCGAAACCTTCGACGTCAACGGGCTGCGCTACGTGTATATCCTCGTGCATGGCGTCGGCGACCCAGTCACGATCGAGCACATCGCCGTGCACGAACGCCTGTATCCATGGACGCCCGGCGCCGATTTCGAAAGCAGCGACGCGGCAATCAATCGCATGTACCGCGCCGGCATCCGCACTGTGGAGCTGAATTCGCATGATGCCTTTCTGGATTGTCCAACGCGCGAGCAGCGCGCGTGGGTCGGCGACAGCGTGGTGCATCAGATGGTGCATCTTGCCACCAACTGCGACTGGCGGCTGGCCTGGCAATATCTTTTCCTCGGCGCGTCACCACGCTACGACGGCATCCTGCCGATGAGCGTTTCAGGCGACTTTGAGGCGGCCGGCGGCTACACCATTCCCGAGTGGAGCCTGCACTGGGTACACGGCGTTTATAACCTCTACCGCTTCTCCGGTGATGCCGCGCTCGTTAAGGAATACATGCCTGTGGTCGAACGCATCCTGCGTTGGTACGCGCCGTACCAGACGCGCGCCGGCGTCATCAAAGATCTGCCTGAGTGGTGCCTGATGGACTGGGGAGCGCAGTTCCTCGAAGACACCAGTTCGATTCACACCGCGATCTGGGCGCGCAGCCTGCGCGAGTTCGCCGAGATGGCGACATGGCTGGAAGAAAACGCCAGCCGCCGCTGGGCCGAAGGCCTGTACGAGCGCGCACAAGCAGGCTTCGAAATGTTCTGGGACGAGGAGCGCGGCGTCTACGTCGACCACATCAAAGACGGCGTGCGCCGCCCAGCCGTCAGTCAGATCGCGTGCGCACTGGCGGTAGCGTCTGGGCTGGCCCCGCGCGCACGCTGGCAGCGCATCATGAACACAGCCACCGATTCGCGAAGACTGGTGGTGCGCACATGGACCGGCGGCGATGATGGCGGCTACTCCATGCCGAAGCTGCTGCGCCAGATGCAGGGTATCTACGAGGCGGACTGGGACGTGGAAAACGAGATCACCCTCGCCCAGCCGTTCATGAGCTACGTCGTGCACGACGCCCTCGCCGCAGCCGACATGGCCGCTTCCATTCCGTCGCTGGCGGGCCGCTGGAACGAATTCCTGCACAACGGCTACGACACGTTCGGCGAGTGCTGGGGCTGGGGCACGCATGTGCACGGCTGGAGCAGCACGCTCACGCGCGACTTCATTTTCTACACGCTCGGCGTCACCCCCGCCACACCCGGCTACACCCATGCCCGCATCGCACCACGCCTCGGCCCTCTGACGTGGGTGCGCGGCAGCGTGCCAACTCCGTACGGCCTGATTCGCGTCGAAGTCGAAGTTCAGGGCAACATCGTGCGCATCGAATCACCGGTGCCGTTCACACTTGATCTGCCCAATCAACCTGCGCGCTCGTTCGATCCGGGACGATACAAGCTGCCATGACTCGATCACACGACATTCCACAGTTCGCTTCGGCGTTCGTCACACAGCCGAACATGCACGCCGATCTCGATCCGCAGCGCGCGATCCTGCAAATCAGCGACACCATCACCGCCGCACTCGGCCCGGAACCGATCGACCTGCTGCTGTGGTTCGCATCCGGCAGCGTGGCCAACCACACCGAGCAGATCGCAGCAACAATTTCTGAACGGTTGAATCCGCGCGTGCAACTCGGCTGCACCGCCATCGCCGTGCTGCATGACGAACGCGAATATGAAAACGCGTCCGCACTCAGCGCACTGGCAGCACGACTGCCCGGCGCCACGCTGACGCCCTTTCACCTGCAGGCGCAGAACATTTCAGACTGGGCAGCGCTCATAGCCGATGCAGACATGTTCATCGAAGCCATCGGCGCGCCAAAAAATCCCCGATTGTTCGTGCTGCTCGCCGATCCAGCCACAGCACCGCTCGACATGGGCGGAGAAATTAGCATCAGCATCCTGCGCGCGCTCAACGATTACTTTCCAGGCGTGCCAGCTGTTGGCGGCGTAGCAAGCAACGGCATGCACCCAAACGCAAATTGCCTGCTGCTGAACAACGTCACCACACACACCGGTGTCATCGGCATCGCCATCAGCGGCGATATCGACATCGAGGTGATTACGTCGCAGGGCTGCCGCCCAGTCGGGCCGATCTTCACCGTCACCGCCGCGCACGAAAATTTGATCGACAGTCTTGATGGCGAAAAACCGCTCGCGCTGCTGCAACAAGTGGTCGAAAACCTCAGCGTGAATGATCGCCGGCTGTTGCACAGCGGCGGCCTCTACGTCGGTCGCGCCGTGCGCCGGCTCGCAGATTCAGACGGCGCACCCGGCCGCGGCGATTTTCTCGTGCGTGGCGTGCTCGGCATCGATTCGCGCACCGACGCGCTGATGATCGCCGATGTCGCGGATCCCGGCGATATGCTGCAATTTCACGTGCGCGATGCTGCGACCGCAGTCGAAGATCTTGAACTGTGCCTGGCGCCACAGGCCTTCTCACAACCACCTTCCGGCGCACTGCTGTTCACCTGCAACGGCCGCGGCACACATCTATTCGGCCGCCCACATGCAGATACATCTACGATCCAGCAAATGCTCGCAACTGATGACGCCATCCCACTAGCCGGCTTCTTCTGCGCCGGCGAAATTGCACCTATCGGCGCTCACAATTTCTTGCACACGCATACCGCCAGCGTTGTGCTCTTTCGTGCAACAACACCTCAGACACTCTGAATTACTGTACATACTCAGGTTGGCCAATTTTCCAACGCGAAACACGCGATCCTTCCCCCTTCGGGGGAAGGATCGCGTGTTTCGCGGGAAATACTGATTTATGCCTGAGTAGTTACAAATTATTTTTATAGCTACGACTATGTCCACTACACGACCCACCCTGCTCGGCACACGCGGCATCGTCACCGCCGGCCACTATCTCGCCACATCCGCCGGCATGCGCATCCTGCAGCAGGGAGGCAACGCCTTCGACGCCGGCGCAGCCACATGCATTTGTCTGAATCTGCTCGAGCCACAAAACAACGGCATCGGTGGTGAAGCACCGACGTTGGTGTATTCCGCGAAAGAACAGCGCGTCTTCGCACTGTCCGGTCAGGGCTGGTCGCCGCGCGCCTTCACCATCGACTGGTGCCGCGAGAACAACATCGACCTGATCCCCGGCGACGGGTTCCTGCCCGCCTGCGTACCAGCCACGCTCGATACATGGGCCTTCGCACTCGCACGCTGGGGCACGATGAGTATGGAACAGGTGCTCGCGCCCGCCATCGAGCTGGCGGAAGGCGGCTTCCCAATGTATGCCAGCCTGCACACACACCTGCACCTCAACACGCAGAAATACACGGAGCGCTATCCAAGCACCGGCCAGCTATATCTCCCAAATCATCGCGTTCCCGCTGTCGGTGAGGTATGGCGCAATCGTGACTTCGGCGCAATGCTGCGCATGATGGTATCCGCCGAACGCGGCGCGCGAAGCCGTGGACGAGTGACCGGCATCGAAGCGGCGCGCAATGTTTTCTACGAAGGTGAAATCGCCGCACGCATCCTCGACTTCGCCCGCACTCACCCACTGATCGACGCAAGCGGCCGCGCACATACTGCCCTGCTCGATGCATCCGATTTCGCTGAATGGCACGCGCAGACCGAAGACAGCCTCACATATGACTACGCAGAGATGACAGTACACAAGTGCGGACCGTGGACGCAGGGGCCGGTCTTCCTCCAGCAGCTCGCCCTGCTCTCCGGCTACGACCTTGCTGCGATGGGCCACAACTCAGCCGAGTACCTGCACACGCTCATGGAGGTTGCCAAGCTCGCCTTCGCCGATCGCGAGGCCCGCTATGGCGATCCGCAGTTTGACGAGGTTCCCCTCGGCCGGCTGCTGTCCGCCGAATACAACGACGCACGACGCGCGCTGATCGAACGCACTGCGTCGGCAACGATGCGGCCGGGTGATCTGCGCAATGGCGCACCGGTATACGCCTCGGAATTCGATGTACAAGCCAATAACCGGCGCGCACTGGCGATGAGTGCCGAAGGCGCATCAGCGCCTGCGTATCGCATCAAACATGCACACCTCGGCGACACCACACACTGCGACGTCATCGACCGCGCCGGCAACATGATCGCCTGCACGCCGAGCGGCGGCTGGATCGGCACATCGCCAGTCATCCCCGGCCTCGGTTTTTCGCTGGGTACCCGCGGCCAGATGTTCTATCTGAATCCGCAGCGGCCCAACGCACTCGCACCGCACAAACGCCCGCGCGCCACACTGACGCCGACACTGGTCACGCGCAACGGCGCGCCGCACATGGTATTCGGCACACCAGGCGGCGACGCACAGGATCAGTGGACGCTGCAAATGTTCTTGAACATGGTCGTCTTCGGCATGCCGGTGCAACAGGCCATCGACGAACCAACCGTACACAGCGTGCACTTCCCCTCATCGTTTTATCCGCGCGAATCTTTTCCAGCGCGGCTCGAAGCAGAGGATCGCATCCCAGCGGCGGTGCTCGATGATCTGCGCGCCCGCGGCCACGACGTGTCCGTCGTCGATGGCTGGTCGAATGGCAAGTGCATGGGCATCGTACGCGACGACGCCGCCGTACTGCACGGTGGCGCGTCATCACGCGGCGAACTCGCGTACGCCATGGCACTCTGAGAAGCAGCTGGTGGTAGTGGCTACGTTCCTGTCCATAAGTTTTGTCCGGCAGATTCGCCTCCCCCGCAAAGCAGGGGAGGCGAATCTGCCGCCAGAACTTTTGGCGACTCACTTAGTGATAGTGGTCCGATGCTCACAATTCACCATCACTATCTACTATCACTATCTACTCACGACACGCTTACGTCGTGCGCACTGCTCTCCGACTTTCCAGCCGAAGTGATGCGCACGAATTCGGCGTTGGCCCACAGTTCCTGAATGTTGGCCGCGCCGGCATAGCTCAGGCCGGAGCGATAGCCGCCCACCAGCTGATACAGCATGTCGCGCACCGGCCCGCGCGCCGGCACCATCGCCTCAACGCCCTCCGGCACGACACGCTCCCATTCCTCCGGATCGACCTCACGCTTCAGATCCACTTCGCGCCGATCGATGTTCGCCGTCAGCGACGCCATGCCACGCACTACGCGAAAGCGGCGGCCGTTGCGCACCACGCTTGCGCCCGGTGCCTCGTCCGTGCCGGCCAGCAGGCTGCCGAGCATCACCGTGCTCGCACCAACTGCCAGCGCCTTCGTAATATCGCCGCTCGTGCGGATGCCGCCGTCGGCGATGATCGGCACACCCAGACGCTGCCCAGCCTGCGCACACTCGTCGACCGCCATCAGCTGCGGGACACCGAACCCAGTCACGATGCGCGTAATGCAAATCGAGCCGGCGCCCACGCCGACTTTCACCGCATCTGCGCCTGCCTCAGCCAGATCACGCACACCTGCGGCTGATGCGACGTTGCCAGCTACCACGTCGACCTTCGGAAAATACTGCTTCAGTGCGCGCGTCATTTCGATCACGCTGTCGGAATGGCCGTGCGCGATGTCGATCACCAGCGCATCCACACCGGCATTGACGCACGCCGCGGCGCGCTCGATATCTTCGCGCTTCGTACCCAGCGCCGCAGCCACGCGCAAACGACCGCGTTCGTCCTTCGTCGCATTCGGCCAGAGTTCGAGCTTCACGATGTCCTGCGCAGTGATCAGCCCGCTCAAGCCGCCCTGTGCATCAAGCACTGGCAGCTTCTCCAGCCGATGCATACGCAACACCGCACGCGCATCCTCCAGCGACGTGCCTTCCTGCACCGTCACGAGTTTTTCGCGCGGCGTCATCACGTTCGTCACGGCCAAATCATCAAGCGCTTCAAATATCAAATCACGCGTAGACACAAGCCCGACCAGCGTTCCAGCCGCATCGACGATCAGCAGACCACCAATGGCATGCTCGATCAGCGCTTCCTTCGCCTGACGCACCGTTGCCGTGTCCTGCAACGTGTACGGATGCTCGACGACATAGCCTTCGGCGCGCTTCACACGCGACACTTCGTCTGCCTGTCGCTCGATGGTCATAAATCGATGCAGCACTCCGATACCGCCCGTGCGTGCCATCGCGATCGCCATCGCAGATTCGGTAACCGTATCCATGTTCGACGACACCACAGGCACTCCAAGACGAATGTGGCGCGTGAACTGCGTCGACGTATCGACAGCATGACGGGAACGGATCGACGAACGCTGCGGCATCAGCAACACATCATCGAAAGTCAATGCGGTTTCCTGACGAAGCTTCATTCCATGACTCCTGTACGCCGACGCCGATCCCTTGACGACAACGGTGAATTACCGACCTCGTGCATTCTATCGATGCCAAAGATAAATACTGAGAATAAATGCCGAAAATAAAATTTTTGATTCTGTAGCTATTCAGACCTAAATCAGTATTTCCCGCAAAACACGCTTTTCCCTCCCCCCGAAGGGAGAAGGAATAGTGTGTTTCGCGATAGAAAATAAAGCAGCCTGAGTAGTTACACAATCTGAAATAGATAATTCCTCCTCATGGACATCCGTTATCACATGCTGATCGACGCACTCGCAGGAACGCCGCGCGACCTGCGGCGGCTGCTGCGCCCGGTTTCGCAATACGAAGCCGTGCTGCGCATCACGGACGGTGCGTGCATTCTCGATGTGCTGCGCAGCTTCGCAGCGTACGAATCCGCAGCGCGCACACAGTTCAAACACATCGTCGACGCCGATCACCCCGTCCTGTCCGAGGCGTTGGCGCCAGCAACATTCGCCAACGCCGACGCTGATGGCTACATCACTACGTTCACCACCGAAAGGATGCAAACAATCGATTGGCTGCTCACACTTTCGCAGGCACAATGGCTGCGCACCGCCACCCACGAGCGACATGGCACCGTGCGCCTGCGCACACTCGTCGAACTGCACATCGGGCGCGACAACGAACAACTCGCCCGCATCGTCGACATGAGAGAATCACTCCGCAAACGCCCTGCGGCAAATTCATCATCAGAATAATTACTCAGACTTAAATCAATCTTTCCCGCAAAACATGTTGTTCCTCCCATACTAAGTTCCTGTCCATAAGTTTTGTCCGGCAGATTCGCCTCCCCCGCTTTGCGGGGGAGGCGAATCTGCCGCCAGAACTTTTGGCGACTCACTTAGAGTCCTCCTGTGCTGGCGAAGAAATTCCGTGTTTCGCAGTAAAAATTAATTCGACTAAGTAGTTACGAATCAATACTCATGACCACCGAGAACCGCTTTCTCACACTGCTTCACAACGCCGTTCACGACGATGCGCCCATCATGATCGACGGCGCAATGGGGACCATGCTCATGGCAGCCGGCCTCATGTTCGGCGACCCGCCGGATCAGTGGAACGTGCTGCCCGACAAGCGCGACAAAGTGCGCAGCGTCTACCGCGGCTATCTGCAGGCCGGATCGCAGCTCATTCTCACCAACAGTTTCGGCGGCACTTCGTATCGCCTGAAAATGCACAATCTGCAGGACCAGGTCTTCGAAATCAACAAAGCCGCCGCTGCGCTGGCACGCGAGGAAGCGGGCGACCGCGTCGTGGCCGGCTCGATAGGACCCACCGGCGAGCTGTTCGAACCGATGGGCGCGCTCACCTACGCCGGCGCAGTCGACGCCTTCGCAGCACAGGCCGAAGGGCTTGCAGCAGGCGGCGCTGATGTGCTATGGGTCGAGACGATGAGCGACCTGAGCGAAGTACGTGCAGCAATCGAGGGTGCACAAAGGGCTGCGCCACATCTGCCCGTCGCCTGCACAATGACGTTCGACACGCGCGGCTTCACTATGATGGGCATCAGCCCGACGCAGGCGATGCAGGAATTGGCCTCGCTGAACATCACCGCACTCGGTGGAAACTGCGGCAACGGCCCCGACGAACTCGAAACGGTCATCTATTCGATGCGCCGCGAGAACCCGGACCTGCCGCTGATCGCCAAGAGCAACGCCGGCATGCCCGTGCTCGTAAACGGCAAAACCACCTACGTCGCCTCACCCGAAGTCATGGGCCACCACGCCAAGCGCTTCCGCGCCCTCGGCGCGCGCCTCATCGGCGGCTGCTGCGGCAACACACCCGTGCACATCGCAGCCATGCGCCAAGCGCTCTTCACCGAAGCGCCGCTCGATCCGGGTTCCGTCCATATCACCGTTGACGTCGCCGAACGAAAGACGGCGGTGAGGCGGCGGAAGGAATAGCTAAGTGAGTCGCCAAATGTTCTGGCGGCAGATTCGCCTCCCCCGCTTTGCGGGGGAGGCGAATCTGCCGGACAAAACTTATGGACAGGAACTTAGTGGTAGGCGAAGAGTGATCGTAGATAGTGATCGTAAAAAATAGGACCGTCTGCGATTACTATCAACGATTACTCTTCCGCTATCCACTTGCCCATGCACACCACCGCCCTCCTCCTCTGCGGCGCGCTCGCTCGTGAAGTGCTTGCGATCGTGCGCACGCACGGCTGGGTGGTCGATTGCCATGCGATCTCCGCGCGCGAGCACATGATGCCGGTGCGCATCGCGCCGCTGGTCGAAGCAAAATTGCGCGAGCTGTTGCCGCGCTACGAACGCGTCGCAGTCATTTACGGAGACTGCGGCACAAGCGGCGCCCTCGACGAGGTGCTGCTGCGTTTTGGCGTGCCGCGCATCGCCGGGCCGCACTGCTATGAGATGTACGCCGGCGCTGACTATGCTGTGCTGACCGATGCCGAGCCAGGCACGTTTTTCCTCACGGATTTTCTGCTGCGCGGCTTCGACGGCATGGTGTGGAAAGGTCTCGGCCTTGATCGATATCCACAACTGGCAGCGGATTATTTTCACAACTACACGCGCGTGGTCTACCTCGCGCAATTCGACGATGCAGCGCTGCGCGCAAAAGCCACGCTTGTGGCACAGCGACTCAACCTGCCGCTCGAAGTGCGCCGTACTGGCTGCGGCGCACTGGAGTCGCGGCTGGTTGCACTGATCGAAGAAATACGCGCAGGCGCGCACGCCCCGCGCAAAGAAGAACTGCACAGAGAACTGCACAGAGAACTGCATAAGGATCTACAAGATGACGACCGTTCAAATTCTCTACTGGCACGACATCCCCTCGCAAGTGCGCGCGCGCGAAGGCCGCGCCCGAGCGAGCGTCGCGCTCAGCGCACGCTTCCAGGAAGCGATTGACGCCGCAGCCATGGCCTGCGGGCTCATCGGCTCCGACGATTACACGAACGCATTCACCTGGGGCGACGCCGTCGAACATCCAGGCACACCCGACGAGGCGGCTGCAGAAGCAGCGGCGCGTATCGAGGCGGAGATACAGGAAATCGATTGGCGCGCGACGGCGAAAAAAGTGCGCGAGGGGAAAAAGTAAAGGGTCAGACCTAGATCAATACCTCACACAAAACACGCGATTTCTTTCTCCTCGAAGGGGAAAGAAATCGCGTGTTTTGCGTTGGAAAACTGGATGGCCTGAGTAATTGCCTTTACTCTTTACACGTCCAGATTCACCACTTCCTTCGCATGCCGCGTAATAAACGCGCGGCGCGGAGGAACGGCATTGCCCATCAGCATGTCAAAGGTGCGGTCGGCTTCCGTCGCATCGTCGACGGTGACCTTGAGCATCGTACGATTCTTCGGATCCATCGTGGTTTCCCACAGCTGTTCCGGGTTCATTTCACCCAGGCCCTTGTACCGCTGTGTGTAGACCTCGGTGGGCTTTGTCACATCGAGGCCCTGCACCCTGCACTGCGCATAAATCGCATCACGCTCAGCATCGTTGAACGCGTAGTGCACATGCTTCTTGCCCTTGCGCACTTCGATACGGAAAAGCGGCGGCTGCGCGATGTATAAGTGTCCACCCTCGATCAGCGTCTGCATGTAGCGAAAGAAGAACGTCAGCAGCAGGGTGCGAATATGGCTGCCGTCGACGTCGGCATCAGTCATCAGCACAATGCGATCGTAGCGGCGATTCTCGAGATTGAATTGCTCACCAATGCCGGTGCCGAGCGCGCTGATGAGCGCCCTGACTTCCTCGCTCGTGAGAATTTTGTCCAGGCGCGCGCGTTCGGTATTCATGATCTTGCCGCGCAGCGGCAGAATCGCCTGAAAATGTCGGTCGCGACCCTGCTTGGCGCTGCCACCAGCCGAGTCGCCTTCGACAATGTAAAGCTCGCACTTGAGCGGATCACGCTCAGAACAGTCGGCCAGCTTGCCCGGCAACGTACCACTTTCGAGTGCGCTCTTACGACGTACGAGTTCGCTAGCCGCCTTCGCTGCTTCACGCGCACGCTGCGACACGAGACACTTATCGATGATCTGCTTGCCCTCGCGCGGATTCTGTTCCAGAAACTCGCCGAGCGATTCGCGCACCATCTGTTCCACAGATGTCTTCGCGTCCGCGTTCATCAGACGATACTTGTTCTGCGAGTCAAACTGCGGCTCCGGGTGCTTCACACTGACGATGGCAGTCATGCCTTCAAGCGTGTCGCGGCTGTCGAGGTTGCTGTCCTTCTCCTTCAGAATGTTGCTCTTGCGGGCAAAGTCGTTCAGCGTGCGCGTAATGGCACTGCGAAAACCAGTCTGATGAGAACCGCCCCCCGGGTTGATGATCGTGTTCGTGAAATAGTACTCACTCGACGCCGTGGCGTCGGTGTACTGCATAGCGAACTCGACCATGATGTTATCGACTTTTTTCTCGGCGAAAATCACCGGGTGCACATGCAGCTTGTTACGGTTCAGGTAGCGCACAAATGCACTAATGCCGTCCTCGAAATAAAACGTCATCTCCCGATCTTCGCGCTCGTCCTTAAAGACGATCATGATTCCGCGCGTGATGAACGCCATTTCTCGGAAACGCTGCACCAGCACATCCCACTTGTAGCTGTTGTCATCCTTGAAGATCGCTACATCGCGCAGAAAACGCGTCATCGTGCCGGTGTCGCTCAGCTTCGTCGTGCCGACCGTTTCGACCGGACCTACCGCCTTGCCTTCCTTGTACGCTTGACGATAAATTTTTCCGTCGCGGCGCACTTCAACTTCGCACCAACTCGACAGCGCGTTCGTCGCCTTCACACCGACGCCGTGCAGGCCACCCGATGTCGAATATGCGCCGGAGCCGAACTTGCCGCCCGTCATCGGATTCGTCATCGCCAGCTCCAACGTGCTCACCGTTTTGCCGGTGCGCGCCAGATAACTCGGATTGACGTCGACCGGAATTCCACGTCCGTTATCGCGAACCATGATCGACTCGTCAGCGCCGATGGTGACGTCGATTCGATTGCAGTTTCCTGACAATGCCTCGTCGACGCTGTTATCCACCACCTCGTAAATCAGGTGATGCATGGCTTTGCTGTCGCTCCCGCCCACGTACATGCCAGGGCGCAGACGGATATGGGCGATGCCCTCCATCGCCTCGATTTGATCAGCGGTGTAGTCCTGCGGCTTGCGTTCTATCGCGTTCATTGCGTCTGCCATTTTGTGGGGAGAATTTTACCGCGTGACGGAGGATGCACCCATATGTTTTTGTTGTTCTACCCTCAGCCGCTTCGGTACACTGCATCCCATGTCCAGCTTCCACGTCGGCATAGACATCGGCGGCACCTTCACCGACCTCATCCTCGTCGATCCCACGACCGGCGTCTTCGTCCTTGGCAAGGAACTCACCACACCCAATGATCCATCGCGCGCAGTACAAACAGTGCTGGCCGACGCACTGCAACGCATCGGTGCGTCCGCTGCCGACGTTGCGCGCATCGTGCACGGCACCACGCTGGTCACGAACGCTGTCATTGAACGCCGTGGTGCGCACACTGCACTACTCACCAGCACAGGCTTCCGCGATTCCATCGAGATCGGCCGCGAAAATCGCTACGATTTATATGACCTGATGCTGGAAAATCCGCGGCCACTTGTGCCACGCCACCTGCGCGTTGAAATTCCACAGCGCACTCTTGCCGACGGTACCACGTTGCAGCCGCTCGATGAAGTATTCGTCGCACGCCTCACCACCGAACTTACCGACGCCGGCGTTGAAGCCATCGCCATCTGCTTCCTGCACAGCTTCACCAATCCACACGACGAACAGCGCACACGCGACATACTCAAAGCCGCTGCGCCACAAATTCGCGTGTCGATCTCGTCCGATGTCAATCCGGAAATCCGCGAATTCGAACGCGCCTCGACGACGATTCTCAACGTCTATGTGCAAGAACGCGTCGAACATTACCTGCACGAACTTGAAGGCCGGCTGCGCGATATGGGCTTCGCCGGGCGCTTCTACATGATGCTATCCAGCGGCGGCATCGCCACCATCGACACCGCCGTGCAATTTCCGGTGCGCCTGCTCGAATCCGGCCCAGCCGCCGGCGCCCTCGCTGCCGCACGCTATGGCCACCAATCTTCCATCGACAGCCTCATCTCGTTCGACATGGGCGGCACCACCGCCAAAATCGCCGTCGTTGACGATGGCCGCCCACTCATCACACACGACTTCGAAGTCGACCGGCGCTACCGCTTCAAGAAAGGCTCCGGCCTGCCGGTGCGCATCCCCGTCATCGAGATGATCGAGATCGGCACCGGTGGTGGATCGATCGCGCGCATCGACGCGCTCAGCCTGCTCAAGGTCGGACCCGATTCCGCCGGCTCAGCACCCGGCCCGGTCTGCTACGGCCGCGGCGGCGATCAGCCAACTGTCACCGACGCCGACCTGTTGCTGGGCTATCTCGATCCAGAGTTTTTTCTCGGCGGCCGCATGGCGCTCGACCTGATCGGCGCGACAGCGGCGATCGAACGTCGCATCGCGCAGCCGCTCGGCGTGTCCATTGCCGAAGCAGCGTGGGGCATTCATCAGGTGGCGAATGAAGCCATGGCCAACGCCGCACGCGTGCATACGCTCGAGCGCGGCCGCGATCCGCGCAGGCTGCCGATCTTCGCCTTCGGCGGCGCCGGCCCAGTGCACGCATTTCGCATTGCGCAGGCGCTCGGCGCACCGTCGCTGCTCTTCCCACTCGGCGCAGGCGTCATGAGCACCGTCGGCTTTCTCTCGGCACCGCTGGCCTTCGACTTCGTGCGCTCATGGCGACGCCCGCTCGACGAGATCGACTTCTCACACGCCTCAGCACTGCTGCAGGAAATGGAAGTGCAGGGCGAACGCGTGCTCGTGCAATCCGGCGTCGATCCGGCGCAAATTACGCACCGCCGCGAAGCAGATATGCGCTACATCGGCCAGGGTCACGAAATTCGTGTACCGCTGCCAGCCGGCGAACTGACGACCGCGCATGCTATGGATGTGGCAGCGGCATTTCGAAACACCTATCAACGGCTCTACGAACGGCTCGGGCCGCCAGTCGGTCTCGAAATTCTGAACTGGCGCGTCACGTCCTCCGGCCCGGATCCGCGCCTGATGCTGCGCTTCGACGCGCCGATGACGACGCATGCCGACGACGCCGTGCGCGGCCGCCGCAACGCATACTTTCCGGAGCTCGGCGGCTTCACATCGACGCCGGTGTACGATCGCTATCGCCTCGCACCCGGTACACATTTCACCGGGCCCGCCATCGTCGAAGAACGCGAATCGACCGTCATCGTCGGCCCGCACGCTGAGTGCGAAATCGATGCACATTGGAATCTGCGCGTGCAACTGCCCTGAGTGAAATCATGAGCGAAAATTTGTCGACCATCCAGATCGAGGTGCTGTGGAATCGGCTGTTGTCCATCGCAAACGAACAACAATCCGCGCTGATGCGCACCGCATTCAGCACTATCGTGCGTGAATCACTCGACCTCGCCTGCGGTGTCTTCGACGGCCGCGGCCGCATGATCGCGCAGTCGGACACCGGCACGCCAGGGCACATCAACCCGATGGCCACAGGCGTGCCGGCGCTTTTGCGCGTGTATCCACCCGAGACGCTGCGGCCCGGCGACGTCATCGTCACCAACGACCCGTGGCTGACAGCCGGCCAGATCAACGACTTCACTGTGCTCACGCCGGTCTTCCGCGACGGTGCCATCGTGGCGTATTTCGCCAACTGCTGCCACTCGGCCGACATCGGCGGGCGCATCCTTTCCGCCGAAGCCAGCGAGGTCTACGAAGAGGGCTTGCGCGTGCCGGTGACGAAGCTGTTCGACGCCGGCGAGCCGAACCACGAACTGTTCAAACTCATTCGGGCAAACGTACGCACGCCTGACGAAACCGTCGGCGACCTGTATGCCCAGGCGACGTGCAACGCCGTCGGCGCGCGCAGCCTGACAGCGATGATGGATGAGTTTGGCCTGCACAGCCTCGACGCACTGGCAGAGGAAATCATCGGCCGCTCCGAACGCGCCATGCGCGCGGCGATCCGTGCACTTCCAGACGGGCGCTGGACGCACGAAGTATGGAGCGACGGTTTCGAAGAGCCGATCCGGCTATGCGTCGCTGTTGAAATCTGCGGCGATGAACTCTTCATCGATTTCGCCGGATCCGCGCCGCAGAGCAGCCATGGCATCAACGTGGTGCTGAACTACACTCGCGGCTACGCCTCTTTCGCGATGAAAGCCGCCGTCTGTCCGGACGTGCCGCACAACGAAGGCTCGTTTCGGCCGGTGCACGTGGATGCACCGCGCGGTTCAATCCTGAACTGCATCGAGCCTGCGGCGGTGGCGTCGCGCCATCTCGTCGGCCACTTCCTGCCCGGCCTGATCTTCGGCGCGCTGGCCGAAGCACTACCCGGGCGACTGCTCGCCGGCGGCGCCGATCCGGCATGGATGAGCATCTGGCGCGGCCGCCGCCCGGACGGCCGCACATTCAACATCACAGTATTTCAGCTCGGCGGATCCGGCGCACGGCAGCAAAAAGATGGCCTGAGCACGACCGGATTCCCAAGCGGCGTCGGCGGCGTGCCCGCCGAAGTCATTGAAACGCTCACACCACTCGTGCAGCACGAGCGCACACTGCGCACCGATTCCGGCGGCGCCGGCCGGCGCCGCGGCGGACTTGGCCAGCATACGCGCTGGAGCAGCCGCAGCGGCGAGACATGGAGCGCCTCTGCCATGATCGACCGCACGCGCTTCGCAGCGCAGGGCCTCAGCGGCGGACGCCCCGGCGCCGTCGGCGAATTCGTCGTCGATGAACAACCGCGCCCACCGAAGACCGTCGTGCGCTTTGCAGCCAACGCATTGGTGCGGCTCAGCCTGCCCGGCGGTGCCGGCTATGGCGACCCGCTGCTGCGCGATCCGCACGACGTACTGGCTGATGTGGTCGAGGGCTACGTCAGCATCGAAGCAGCAAAACGCGAGTACGGCGTCGCCGTGCGCTACACCGGCGATCCCTCGCGGATTCTGCAGCTGCCGCACGAATTCGTGCTCGACATAGACGCGACAAACGCTCTGCGCAACTGATAATCATTACGTGTAACTACTCAGGCCTAAGTGAGTCGCCAAAAGTTCTGGCGGCAGATTCGCCTCCCCCGCTTTGCGGGGGAGGCGAATCTGCCGGACAAAACTTATGGACAGGAACTTAGATCAGCAGCTTTTGCGAACCACGCGACCCACGTTGGGAAACCGGATGGCCTCAGAAATACCCTTACTTGTTATCCAGAGATCCCAGGAACAACACAATGCAGAACGACATTTCCCACTTGACCATCGACGCAGTGATTTTCGACATCGGCGGCGTGTTGGTGCAGACGGCCGACCTGGAGCCGCGCCGGCGCTGGGAACGTGTGCTCGGCATGCCCGACTGGGGCCTGGCGGACGCCGTATTTGGCAGCGAGCCGTCGCGTGAGGCGTTTGTCGGCGCGGCCGATGCCGGCGATGTCTGGCGCCACATCGGCGAACGCTTCGGCCTCGATGAAACGCAGCGCATGCAAATCGCCCATGATTTCTGGGCCGGCGACGTGATAAACCAGCCATGGATCGACGACATCGCACAGTTGCAGAAGCACATGCCTACTGCCATCCTGAGCAACGCATGGCGTGACATGCGCGACCGCGACCGTCGCCGCATCGACATGAGCGGCTTCGTAAGCGTGGTGTATTCGTGTGAGGAGGGCATCCGTAAGCCCGATCCCCATATTTACGAGCGCGCGCTCGAGCGGCTGAACCTGCGCGATGCATCGCGCGTATTGTTCATCGATGACTTCGTCGAAAACATCGAGGCGGCGCGCACCGTCGGCCTGCGCGCCGTACGCTACGAGCCGGGTCTGACGCTGGCGGCGGCGTTATGTTCGTAAAGCAACCCGGCTTCTAAGAAGCCGGGTTGCTTTACGAACATAACGCCGCCAAGTTTTTAACACATCGTTAACTTTTTTTAATATCGTCAGCCGCTGAACTTATGAAGAACATCGACTGGCGCCCGCTCGCAGCAGCAGCAGCGCTGCTTCTTACCAGCGCATGCGGGCGCGCCAACCGCGGTGCCGGCATCAACCTCTCCGGCTCGACGTCCGTCAGCCCCTTCGCCGAACACCTCGGCGAGCTGTACCACAAACAGCATCCCGAAACGCACATCAACGTGCAGTCCCTCGGCTCGTCCGCCGGCATCCAGGCCGCCATCGATGGCGTCGCCGAAATCGGCATGTCGTCACGCGAACTCAAACCTGAAGAAGCAGCCAAACTCGACGAACTCGTTATCGCCCGCGACGCGCTCGCCGTGATCGTCCACCCAAGCAATCCAGTGCACGACCTCACCCAGGAACAGGTGCGCGCCATCTTTGGAGGAAGCATCACCAACTGGCGTGATGTCGGTGGTGAGGATCGATCAATCACGCTCGTCGCCCGCGAAGCCGGTTCTGGCACCTACTCAGCCTTCCAGGAACTTATGCTTGGCAAACAAACGGTTACGAATGCGGCACTGCGTCAGGGTTCCAACGGCGCCATCCGCCAGGTGGTGGCCGAAGACGCCGGCGCAATCGGCTACATTTCGCTTGGCATTGTCGACACATCGGTGCGCGCCATATCAATCGGCGGCGTCGCAGCCACTCACGACACCGGCATCGAAGACAGCTACAAGTTCGTGCGCAATTTCCTCTTCGTCTGGCCAAAGGGCGAAAAACTGCCGGCCGATGCACAAGCATTCATCGACTACGTGCTCAGCGACGAAGGCCAGGCTGAGTTTGAAAATCTCGGCCTAATCCGCGTGAAGGTAACTACTCAGGCTAAGTGAGTCGCCAAAAGTTCTGGCGGCAGATTCGCCGCCCCTGCTTTGCGAGGGCGGCGAATCTGCCGGACAAAACGTACGGACAGGAACTTAGCCATTTTTCCAACGCGAAACACACTATTCTCTCCCCCGAAGGGGGAGAGAATAGTGTGTTTCGCGGGAAATACTGATTTGGGCCTGAGTAGTTACGCGTGAAGTAAATCGTGACTACTCAGCTTCAGATCAATATTTCCTGCAAGATGCGCCATCCCAGCGTGAAGCACACTGGGATAGCACCGTCTCGCCTGAGTCATTGCAGTTAATCAATATGCACGAAACACTTCGTGAACGCGTGATCCGTCTGCTGCTGGCCGTGTGCGCCTGGTCGGCGGTGCTCAGCCTCGGCGTGATCACCGTATTCATCTTCCAAGCCGGCCTACCGCTGGTATTCAAAATCGGCCTGCGTGATTTTCTCTTCAATGCAAACTGGGACCCCACCGCCAAGTCTCCGTCTTTCGGCATTTTTTCGATGATCGTCGGTTCGCTATGGCTTACGTTCGGTGCGCTGCTCGTCGGTGTACCTCTCGGCATTGCCGTCACCATCTTCATGACCGACCTGGCGCCGCCGCCGCTGGTGGCCGTCAGGCGCCCGGCCGTGCAGCTGCTGGCCGGCATCCCCTCGGTCATTTACGGCTTCGTCGGACTCACCACGCTCGCACCGCTCGTGCGCAATGTCTTCGGCGGGCCAGGCCTGAGTGTGCTTACCGGCGCCCTGATTCTCGGCGCCCTGATTCTCGGCGTCATGATTCTGCCGACGGTGATTTCGATCAGCGAAGACGCCGTGCGCACCGTGCCGCCGGCGTTACGCCAAGGTGCACGGGCGCTTGGCGCCACGCGCTGGCAGATGCTCGTCGGCGTCGTTCTGCCCGCAGCACGCTCAGGCATTGTCGCCAGCGTCATCCTCGCCATGGGCCGCGCACTCGGGGAAACCATGGCCGTCATCATGATGATCGGCAACTCACTGCGCACCCCCGGCTCAATTTTCGATGCAGCGACGACACTCACTTCAAACATCGGGCTTGAAATGGCCTACGCCAGCGGCGCCCACCGCGAGGCATTGTTTGCAACCGGCGCCGTACTCTTCCTGCTTATCATGGGGTTGAACAGCATCACCAACGTCGTTGTCCATCGCACAGCATTCAGCAGGCGTCGCGCGTCGCCGATATGGCCGCATTCTTTCTCGACGGCGAATGTGTTGAGTTCGGCCCGCGCGACCACATCTTTGTCTCTCCGCAGGACGAACGAACCGAAAGTTACGTCACCGGGCGATTCGGCTAAACTCGCGCCGCATGTACATCACGCCGCCACTGAACCGCACCGAGCTGATCAACGCGCTTATCACCCGCATCGGTGCGCGCAACTATCTCGAGATCGGCGTCAACAACGGCCGCAGCTTCTCCGCCATTCAGTGTGAGCACAAAATCGGCGTCGATCCGAAGCCGGTAAACGCAAACATCGTCGGCCTGACCTCGGATGCGTTCTTTGCACAGAATCGCGAGACGTTCGACGTGATCTTCATCGACGGCCTGCACGAAGCGGAGCAAGTACATCGCGACATCACGAATGCGCTCGCTGGGTTGAACGACAACGACGGCGGCTTCATCATCTGCCACGATATGAATCCATGGTCGGAGAAAACGCAGCATGTGCCATACGCCGGTGGCAGCTGGACAGGCGATTGCTGGAAAGCCTTCGTGCGCCTGCGCACAGAACGCGGCGACCTTGAAATGTGCGTGGTCAACATCGACTGCGGCTGCGCCGTGATCCGCCGTGGTTCGCAGAAACTGCTGCCCGTTCCCGCTGCGCTTGACTATCGCGGTCTCTCGCGCCATCGCCGCGAGTGGCTCAACCTGGTGACGGCGGAGGAGTTCGATGCGTGGCTGCAAAGCGATATGCGCACACCGATCATCGCGCAGCCGGCACCTTCGCTGTGGCGCGCAACGGCGCAAGGAATCGCCATGGCGGCGATGCTGGTCGCTCTCATTCTCGTTCCTTATTTCGTGCTGGATATCATGAATGGAGCGCAGGAGAACTGGTCGTTATTTGGCTTCTGCATCGCAGTCGGTGCAGTAGCCTGCACGCTCACTCTTCCTCTGACCGCAGCAGCAGCCGTGCGCATCGGCGTCTATGCGGCGATGCCGCGAAGGCGGACCTGGATCGGGTCGACGATCACGACCGCCGCCCGTGTGACGGCGTTGATCCCCCCTCTTTTGATCGGCCTGCTTTTCGGAAAAGCGAGCATCGTTGGCCTTCTGTCGATCGGGGACACTGTGCGTGAAAGTCCAGGAATCTTCATGGGATTCTTTTTCGCAGCGATGCTGCTCACCTGCGGGGTATTGCTGCTGCCCACGATCGTACATGCGACCATTCGTTCGGTCCTGGCGCTGCCGCTCAGCCTGCGCGAACCGCGCTTCCATCCTGCGATGACGCGCGGCGAATTTACTCACACGGTCGTGCTGCCAAACGCCATGCCGACGATTGTTCCCGGGATCGGCGTCGCCTTCGGACGCATCTGCTGTGATTTCGGATTCCTTTCGTTATTGACGTGGCTCGCTTTGAACGAAGCAGGCTTTTTCGAAGTCCTGTCCTATCGCAAGCCGTACTTCGATGTCATGTATATCGTCACCCTGATCATGAACATCGCAGCGTGGTTCCTGCTGCAGCGCGTCACACGGCAGGCGCCACGCACCATCCGCACATAGCGACTCGGGTACACTGCCCAGCGGCAGTCAGGAGCCAATTATGAATTCGACCTTGACGGCGGTAGCCGCGACACCCATCACAGATGAAAAAATGAGCCTGGAGAAAGTCTCGGTGTACTACGGCACTTTTCGCGCCGTCGCCGAAGTCACGCTTCCGATTCGCTGCAATCAGATCACATCGATCATCGGCCCATCGGGCTGCGGCAAGAGCACGCTGCTGCGCTCACTCAACCGCATGAACGAGCTGCTCGGCAACACGCGTGTCGAAGGGAAAGTACAGCTCGACGGCGAAGATATCTACGCGCCGAAGGTGGACCCGGTCGCGGTCCGACGGCGCGTCGGCATGGTCTTCCAGCGCCCGAATCCATTTCCCAAGTCGATTTACGACAACGTCGCGTACGGCGTCACGCTGGGAAAGCGCCTTGCGAAGGACGAGCTCGACGCGATCGTCGAACGCAGCCTGCGCGGTGCAGCGCTGTGGGACGACGTAAAGGACAAGCTCAAACAAAGTGGTACAGCGCTCTCCGGCGGCCAGCAGCAGCGCCTGTGCATCGCACGCGCCATTGCCGTCGAACCAGAAATCATCCTGATGGACGAGCCTTGCTCCGCACTCGACCCAATCGCCACGCTGCGCGTCGAAGAACTCATGCAAGAACTCAAAGCGCGCTACACCATCGTCATCGTCACGCACAACATGCAGCAGGCCGCACGTGCCAGCGACCACTGCGCCGTGATGATGATGCGCCCCGAACGCGCCGGTGAGCTGGCCGAATTCGGCGAGACGCTGCGCATCTTTACGCAGCCGCACGACAAGCGCACCGAGGACTACATCACCGGTCGCTTCGGCTGAGCTCTCGCATGCAACTGCCCAAGCTCCACGAAATCTGGGACCTGCCGTCCAGCTGCGTCATCGAACCACTGGCTCGCGGTGGGTACAACAATTTTCTCTTCGGCGTACGGCCATGCACAGGTGCGCCAATTACAAACGTACTGCGCGTCTATGGCAATCACAGTAGCGCACGACATATCGAGCACGAGCTCGCAGCTTTGCTGCAGCTGCAGCGCCAGAAGCTACCCTTCAGCGTCCCCACACCCGAGATCACGCGCCGCGGTGAAATATGCGCCACCACAATTACGGCGGAGGGCCAGCGTCTCATGGTACTGCTTCCCTTTCTGCCCGGTGTGAATCCGAACACCGCCGATCTCGCGCAGGCCGAAGCCGTCGGGCGCACGATCGCACAGCTATTGCGCGCCATGAAGAAACTCGACGTGCGTGGCGTGCGCCTGCCCCCACCAGCGCGCGATCTGGATCGCGTGCATCCTCTCATCACAGACGCACTACTCGCGCCCGAGGAACTTGGCTCGCTGCTCGATGAGCAGAAATGTATCGCCGTACAGGATGTGCTCGCGCGCACGATCGAAGCGACGGAAGCCTGCTGGAAATCGCTCGGCAGTCAGCTGACTCACGGCGACGTCATTCCAGGCAACGTGCTCGTCGAAGGCACACATGTCACCGCCGTGCTCGACTTCGAGAACTGCGCGCTCAATCCGCCGGCAATGGACCTCGCCGGTGCGCTCGACACCTGGCTGTGGGACGTCATCGGCCGCGATGCGCTATGGGAACGCTTCAACGCACTCGGCCACGGCTACAGCAGCGTGACGCGCTTGTCTTCGAAAGAGATCACCGCATTGCCAACGCTGATCCGGCTGCGGAACGCAGTTGTGCTCATGCATCTGATCGGCCGCTTCCTCGGCGGCCTCAGTCCATTCATCGATGTCGAATCGTGGATCGAGAGCTTCCTGCAGATCGATGCATGGCTCGCGAAGAATGGCGACAGAATGTGCGAGCGAGCGGCAAAGTGGGGATGAGCAATAAGAATTTCGTAACTACTCAGGCCCAAATCTGTATTTCCCGCGAAACACGCTATTCTCTCCCCCTTCAGGGGGGAAGGAATAGCGTGTTTCGCGTTGGAAAAATGGCTGACCTGAGTAGTTACGAAATCTGAAATCGAGAATCTCTACCGTGACACCGGCGACACGCCGACGTTCGACGGCATCTTCGCCGGGCTCGGTGCGCCGGGGACGTAGCTCTCGTCTCCAAAGTAGCCGTGCACGCCCATCTCCGGGATGTCCAGGCCGCGCACTTCCACATCCGCCGCTACGCGCAGCAGGCCAAACTTATTGATCACGATGAAGAACAGCCACGACAAGCCGCCCGCCACGACAGTCACCGTCGACACCGAAATCACCTGCGCGATCAGCTGCCCGAAGCCGCCGCCGTAAAACAGGCCGGTCACCGGCGTCGACATGCCGTTCCAGCCGGCGGTGATGTCGTAGCCATTGGCGAACAGCCCAACCGACAGCGCGCCCCACATGCCACACACGAAGTGCACAGGCACCGCGCCAACCGGGTCGTCGATCTTCACCTTCTCAAGCCAACCAGACGCCCAAACGACGAGCACACCCGCAACGGCGCCGATGATGGCGGCATCGACGCTATTCACGAACGCGCACGGCGCAGTAATCGCCACCAGTCCGGCCAGCATGCCATTCACCGACATCGCCGGATCCGGCTTCTTCGTCGTATGGATGAACCACATATAGAGCATCGTCACAATGCCACCGACGGAGCCAGCTACCAGTGTGTTCGCCGCTGCATTCGCCGCCAGCTGGCCGAACGTGCCCGTGAAACCGAGCGACGAACCAGGATTGAAACCGAACCAGCCGAAGAACAGAATTACCGTGCCCAGAATGCCAAACGGCAGGTTGTGCGCCGGAATCGTGTTCGCCGAACCATCCTTGTTGAAACGACCGATACGCGGGCCCATCACGATCGCACCCACCAGGCCAATCACGCCACCGACCATGTGCACAGGCGCGTCACCGGCGAAGTCCACCACACCATTGCCCAGCCCGGCCAGCCGGCCAAGATTTTGCAGCCAGCCACCGCCCCACACCCAGTTGCCGATCAGCGGATACATGAACATGCTGACCCACAAAGCCATCAGGCAAAAGCCAGACCACTTGATGCGCTCGGCCGTCGAGCCAGTCGGGATCGTCGCAGCGGTATCCATGAACACCATCTGAAAGATGAAGAACGCCAGGATGCCGGTGTTCAGTCCGACACCGACGAGCATGAAGCCGCTTCCACCGAGCAGACCGGCGTTGCCAATCGCAATAAGCGGCGTGGCAAGACCACCCGCCCAGTCACCGAGCGTCACCGGCGAATGCGCCCACGATCCAGCAACTGCACCAGTAACCAACGACTCACCCCATGCATGATTCACTGCACCATACTGAAAAGCGAAGCCGGTCAGCCAGTATCCGAACGCACCAATTGCGAACACAAGCATGTTCATCGCCATCGTATGCGCCGCATTTTTCGCACGCGTAAATCCGACTTCGACCAGCGCAAAGCCGGCCTGCATAAAGAACACGATAAATGCCGCCAGCAACACCCACATGATGTTGAGCGCATCTTTGGTCTCCTTAGCCATCGCCTGTACGCTATCTACGGTCGGCGGCTCCGTGGTCTGGCCCAGCACCCGCGACGCGATGCCAAAGAAAAGCGCCAGTGACAGAACTGTGCCCGTCAGCCGCAGCACGAAACGAAAAAAATTGCGTTTGACCATATAAAACTCTTGAACTTCATGCCGCCTGTTGCGGCATATTTCAACAATGGTCACGACGACCAGGTCGTGTTCCTCCGCAGCCGGAGTTCGGCCGCATGAAGCTGGATGTCCTAAGCTTACCCACAGCGGGTTGGAAGCCGTGCGCGGCATCATGGCGCGGCACAAAACACCATTCGGAAAAACGAAAACGCCCTCGTAACACATCGTTACGAGAGCGTCATGGATCCCGAGTGAGTGTTAGTGTATGAATTTCATACCTGTTGTCAAGCATGCGCCTACCTAAAATTAGGTATTCGTAACTAACGTGACTTGCTACCTTAGGCAGAATTTCGGCCTGGTCGCGACGGCGTCGCGTCCCCGATAAATTTGCCCATGCCACGCCCGGACCGTTGGTCCGGGCTGGGCAAGCGGCGCGCCTCCGGCGCTTTTTCGTCCAGCATGAGCGCCGG
>CANJQH010000006.1 GCA_947476335.1 Anaerolineae bacterium
AGGGCCGCGCCTTCAGCACAAACCCTGGCTGAATCGAAGTACGCCCTTTCAAGGCTGAAAAAGCGCCAAAGGCGCGACGCAGTCCTAGCCCAGACCATCGGTCTGGGATGCACAACCGCACCCGTGGGAAATTGCTGCGTCGCAATGTGGGCGCAACGTGGGCGCAATGTGGGCGCAATGTGAGCGCAATGTGGGCGCAATGTGGGCGCAATGTGGGCGCAATGTGGGCGCAATGTGGGCGCAATATGGGCGCAATGTGGGCGCAATGTGGGCGCAATGTGGGTTAATTCCAAAATTCTGGACTCGGAACTTGAAACTCGGAACTAAACTTCCCCCCATGGCTGCTTCCAAATCGAAAACCCCATCGCTGCTTCAACCGAAACGCACCATTGCCGAGCTGCGCGAACTGCACCAGCTCACTTCGAACCCGGCCACCAACGGCGCTATGCGCGTGGCATGGACGGACACCTGGCTGCAGGCGCGCGAATGGCTGAAATCGCGCGTGGCCGATTTGCCACTTGAAATTCACAACGATGAGGCCGGCAACACCTGGTACACGCTCCCCGGTGCCAGCAAAACGACCCTGCTGATCGGCGGACACATGGACAGCGTGCCAAACGGCGGCTGGCTTGATGGCTGCCTCAATGTGCTGGCCGGCATCGAAGTGCTACGCCGCCTGCATGCGGAATTCAACGGCCGCCCACCTCTGACCGTGCGCGTGGTCGACTGGGCCGACGAAGAAGGTGCGCGCTTCGGCCGCAGCCTGCTCGGCAGCAGCGCCTGCGCCGGCACAATGGTCCCCGACATCGAACGCAACCGCAAGGATAAGCAGGGCATCACCATCGAGGAAGCGCTCAAGCGCTGTGGCATCGATATCGACAACGCACACAAAGCCGGCAAAGAACTCAAAAACGCCGCCGCCTACCTCGAGCTGCACATCGAGCAAGGCCCCGTACTCGAACGCATGAAGCTGCCACTCGGCACCGTGCTCGGCACCTGCGGCGTCGAACGCTGGAGCATCACATTCACAGGTCAGACCGCACACTCCGGCAGTACCCCGATGGACGTCCGCCGCGACGCACTCGCCTGCGCAGCGCGCCTCGAACTCGAAATCCGCGAAATCGCCAAGCGCCACGGCGGCGTCTGCACCATGGGCAGCGTCGTCACCCGCCCCGGCATCCCCACCGCCATCGCCGGCGAGGCCGAATGCTCACTCGACCAGCGCCACATCGATGCCAAAGCGCTGCGCGCCATGTTCCGCGAAGCACAGGCCGCCTCCAAACGCTTCGCAAAGGAAGAAGGCTGTACCGTCGCATGGAATAAGCTCTGGAACATCGAACCAATCGCCTTCAATAAAAAGCTGATCGAAATGTGCGACGAAGCCAATATCGCCGTCTCCGGGAAATCACACCGCCTGCCCTCCGGCCCACTCCACGACGCCGCTGAAATCTCGCGCGCCGGCGTGCCCACCGTCATGATGTTCGTCCAAAGCCTGCGCGGCATCTCCCATAACCCGATCGAGGACACCAAAGAACGCCACATCGAAATGTGCGTCGAATCGCTCGACCGCCTCGCCAGCGCCACCATCGATTGGATCATCAAGAGCAAGTGATTTTTTAATCTTTAATCTGAAATCTTCGAACTACTCAGGCCATCCGGTTTTATAACGCGAAACACGCTGTTTTTGCCTCCTGGGGGCAAAAACAGCGTGTTTCGCGGGAAATACTGATCTAAGACTGAGTAGTTACCTATCTCAAATCTGAAATGGAAAAACAATCACGCCGGTCCGAAAGGGCCGGCGTGATTGCGCACCGTGGCAACTTCTCTAGCGGATTGCCAGAGGTGATGCCACGGTGCTGATTTTCGGACTACTCATATTGCATCACCTCCATTATTAAGATGGTGTTTTCAAAGCAGCCGGCTGCCCGACTACAGTGTCCGAACTATATCACATCTCTCGTAACGACTCAGGCCCAAATCAGTATTTCCCGCGAAACACACTACGCTCTCCCCCTTCGGGGGAGAGCGTAGTGTGTTTCGCGTTGGAAAAATAGCTGGCCTGAATAGTTACCATCTCTCTGATTCTGCTTCGATCTTCGATTTTCGATTTTCGATTGGGTGCATCCGCGGTTGGGAACAAGCCGCAGCTTTTGCGTCCGGAGAATGTGGGAAGCAGAAAACTTCCCGCGCCTGTTGTGCGAAGATACGCCACGATGCGTTCTCTCTACGAATTGATCGCCGCTCTGCCCAATGCGACGCTGCTGCATGGCAGCAATGCACAAATCCTCGCCATCACCGACGACAGCCGCGCCGCCGCGCCCGGCAGCCTCTTCGTCGCCTACCAGGGCGTCGGCGTGGATGCGCATCACTTCATTCCCGCAGCGGTGGCACACGGCGCAGCTGCCATCGTCTGCGAACGCGCCGACGCGGCCACCGACGCCGTCACAGCCGGCATCCCCATCATCGTCACACCAAACGGGCGCGCCGCATTTGCTCACCTCTGCGCCGCATGGCACGGCTTTGCCTCACGCAGCATGACCGTCATCGGCGTCACCGGCACCGACGGCAAAACCACCACCTCAACACTGCTGCACAGCATCCTCACACATGCCGGCCATCACACCGGGCTGATCACCACCGTCTCCGCCATCATCGGCGACACCGCGCTTGACACAGGCCTGCACACCACCACACCGAAGGCCGACGATGTACAGCGCATCCTCGCGCAGATGCGCGACGCAGGCGCCACACACTGCGTGCTCGAAGTCACCTCGCACGGCCTGGCACAGCACCGCGTCGATGGCACCGACTTTGACATCGCCGTCGTCACGAATATCACACGTGATCATCTCGACCTGCACGGCACACGCGAGGCATACCGCGCCGCGAAGGCGCGCCTTTTCGAAATGGCGCCTCTGCACGTGCTCAATATCGACGATGATTTTTCGTTCTCACACCTCGCACGCCTGCCCAGCGCACGCAGGCTGCTGTATTCGCGCGAAGTGCAGCCGAGCGGCGAATTCGCCGACTGGTGGCTGTTCGCGCCGCGCGCCGATTTCGAAGCCGGCACAATCGACGCATACGCGTTTCGCACAGATCGCCACGAAGCGCTGCCGCTGCGCACGCAGCTGCTCGGCGGATTCAACGTATCGAATATCATGGCCGCCTGCGCCGTCGCCTTCGCGCTGGATATTCCGCGCGATGCAATTCAGCGCGGCATCGCCGCCATCACCGGCGTGCCAGGCCGCATGCAGCGCATCGATGCTGGTCAGCCGTACCTTGCCGTGGTCGATTTCGCCCACACCCCCAACTCACTCGACCAGTGCCTGCACACGCTGCGCGAACTAACGCCCGGTCGACTGATCGTCACATTCGGCTGCGCCGGCGAACGCGATGCGCAGAAGCGCCCGCTCATGGGCGCCGCCGCCATCGCACACGCCGACGTGATTGTGCTCACTTCTGAAGACCCGCGCAGCGAAAATTTTGACGACATCTGTGCGCAGATCGAAGGCGGCATGAGCGACGCCCCAATGCCCATCGAACGCATCGCCGAGCGCGGTGAAGCACTGCGCTACGCCTGCTCACTCGCACGCCCAGGCGACACGGTCGTCGCATGCGGCAAGGGCCACGAACGCTCGCTTTGCTTCGGGCGCACCGAGTACGCATGGAGCGACGCCGACGCCATGCGTGCAGCAATCGCCGGGCGCACCATGTCGCTGGGCACGGCAATCCAGTAACTCAGAGAGCCGGTTATTTCCACACAGCTGCACGCGGGCCTGTGCGCAACTGCTCGCGCAGGCGTTCCACATCCGCTGCAGACGCCGCATCGAAAGGCTGCGATGCTGCACGACGCTTCGCAAATGCCAGCTCACATGCCGCCTTCAACAATGCACGCTGCTGCGCCGGTGACAGCCCAAGCCGGCTGCGCGCTGCAGCAGACGCGCCCACCAGTGCTTCATACACGCGCGGGTCGATCACCTCCGGCAGTTCGTCGCGCAAATGTTCGCGCATCAGGCTGCGCTCGCGCCAGCCACCCACAGCACCAAGCGCGATCATCAGCACAATCAACAGCAGATAGCTCAGGCCGGAAATGCATATCGTTGCGCCCTCGCTCACCTGTGCCAGCACCATCGACGCATTGTGCAGCATATGCATAACCACTGCAGCAAATAGGCCGAACACGATCAGGCCAGATCTTAAAAATTTACTCGATCGATTGCGCGCCAGGCCGAATCCAATGCCGGTCAGCGATGTCCAGAATCCGTGCATGAAGCCGAAGACGAGTACGCGTAGAAAGTAGAGCTGCCACCATTCACCTGTAGTCGTCGTGCCGTACAAGTAACCGATATTTTCAACAAAGGCAAAACCAAAACCGACCGTGCTGCCGTACACGATGCCATCGATCCAGCCGTCGAACTCGCGGCGGCGCCAAAGATACACAGCAGCGACGGCCATACCTTTCAAGACTTCCTCGACGATCGGCGCGAACACCGCCGTGGTCACAAAGTTCGTCACATTGCTGTCTGGCCCGAAAATGGCCACGACGGGCACAGCAAGCACGATCTCGATGACGACGCCGGCGATGATAGCGGGCAGTGCGCCCCACAGAAATGCTGCGACCAGATAACGCGTAGGCTCCGGTTCATATCGATCAATGCGACGCACCAGCCAGGCGTAAAACCATGTAGGCGCCGCTACCAGCAACAGGCCAATGAAGAAAGACATGCGGCGAATATACAAGGCGCAGGCAACTACTCAGGCCCAAATCAGCATTTCCCGCGAAACACACTATTCTCTCCCCCGAAGGGGGAGAGAATAGTGTGTTTCGCGTTGGAAAAATAGCTGGCCTGAGTAGTTACAGGCGCAGACATACAGGAATGCAATCAGACAGCCTGAGTAATTACGATCGGTACATCTATAATTTCGGCGCCCATGATCCGTGAAGCCGAATCCCGATTTATTACACGCAGCGTCCAGTCGTCGCGCTCATGTTCTGTGATTGGCCTGAGCAACATGGGCAAGAGCAGCCTGCTGCGCGAATTGTGCAGTGCGGCAGTGCGGCAGGAACTATTGCAGAACAAAGCAGACGACTACCTGTTCGTCTACGTCGACTGCAATTTGATGGCCAGCCGCACCGAACAGGCACTGCACGAGGCCACGCTACGCAACGTTATCAGCACGCTGCGCCGCGCAGGCGTGCATGATCAGCTGCTGAAAAATCTGATGGCACTACATCAGGAAGTTGTGCAGCCAGGCACGCCCATCCGCAGCCCACTCGCATTCGACAGCGCCGTGCGGCTGGTCTGTGAAGAATCCGAGCGCATGCTCGTGCTGCTCTTCGACGAATTCGACGAACCTTTTGAAAAACTCGACGGCCGCGTTTTTCTGAACCTGCGCGCGATGAAGGACGCGCACGCCGGCGCGCTGAACTTCGTCACTGCTACGGAAAAGCCGCTCCATCAAATTCGCTCAGATAACGACAGCAACGAGTTTGCTGAGCTGTTCTCCACGCGCGAAGTGTGGCTCGGCTTCGTCAACCGCGATGATGCGCGCGAGATCGCAGCAGAAGCAGCAGAAGGTGCACCGATCGAAAAAGCCGCGGTGAATTTCATCATCTCAGCCGCCGGCGGTCACGCCGGGCTGATCAAAGCCGTCACAGAAACCTGGCTGCGCATCGCCGCCGGCATAGCAGAGGACGCACGCGAAGATGCAGAACGCATGGTCATGCAGGCGCTCGATTCCGAGAGCAACGTACGCAGCGAATGCGTACGCATCTGGATGCAGCTGCAGCGTGAACAGCAGGACGCGCTGGTCGATCTGATCGCAGGCCGCAGTGCCGATCGCGAGTCGCTCGATCTGCTGCGCACGATGCGCCTGACGAACGCCGGCGACGCCAGTGACGGTGGCGATGGCGGCAATGAGGTGCTGATCGGCAGCGTGTGGCGCGGTTTCGTGCGCCGCCAGGGGCTGACGCGCCCAGGCGTGCTGCCCGGCGTGCACGTTGATGTCGACTCCGGTGATGTGCACGTGGACGGCCACACCATCGAGCCGCTCACCGAGCTCGAATACAAACTGCTGCTGCTGCTCTACGGAAAACTGAACAAGATCGTCGACAAATACGCCATCGTCACCAATGTGTGGGGCGCAAATTACATCGACAACATCGATGACGCACGCATCGAAAAACTCGTCAGCCGGCTGCGCAGCAAACTTGAGCCGAACATCCTCGAACCGCGCTACCTCCTCACGCTGCGCGGCCGCGGCTATAAGCTCGTCGGCAAGGGCAGCGCTGCATGAAGCGCACGCGCATCATTCAAGCGAGTGAACTGACCGATTACGGCTTCTGTGCGCAATCGTGGTGGCTGCGCCGCATCGAAGGCATCGTGCCTGGCGGCAACGGCAGACGTATGCGCGATGGCGAAGCGCTGCATCAAAGGCATGGCATTCGCGTCGCAGCCGCGCCAGTTCTGCGCACAGCCGCGGTTGCGGTGCTAATCAGCGCAGTGCTGCTGCTGCTCATTTCGGCGCTGTAATCCACACGTGCCCGAAACACTTTCCATCCGCAAGCACTTCATCATGAATCCCTGCGGAATGCAGGTCTTCGGCGGTTGACACTACCCTGCAGCTTCGTTACCATCACGTGCGCCTTCGGCACAATCATGTTCATTTTTTTGCCTCTGCCGCGCCCCACTCAATGTAGCAGGCGAGCGCCCGTTCAAAAACGGACGTTCGCCTGATTTCCACTCGCCGCACCCAATTTCATGCTGCGGCCAGCACGCTCTACTTTTCCACATGCACTGTGGATATCACATCGATGACGACGACCCAGGCTGGTCGGTTTTCTCCATCGGTTCCACAGGCGGCTACTGCGCACGCCTGAATTTCATCAGCGGAATACTTCCATGTCCAACCATCTCATCCCATCTTTCTTCTCTCACTTCTCGCACTTTTCTCACTTTTCTAACTTCTCGCACTTCTCGCCCACGCGCCGCGCACTGCTCGCCGGCGCCGCGTTCGGCATCGTCCTCGCCGCGTGCGGCGGTGCTGCTGCCACGAGCAAGCCGGCCGAAGTGCGGCTCGACTACGCCACCTACAACCTCAGCAGCCTGGTGCTGCACAAGAATGGCTGGCTCGAAGAAGAACTCGGCAAGGACGGCGTCAAAGTCACCTGGAATTTCAGCGCCGGCAGCAACAAAGCCAACGAGCTCGTCAACAGCGGCAGCAGTGACTTCGGCAGCACCGCCGGCGCAGCCGCACTGCTCGCCCGCACCAACGGCGTGCCGCAGAAGACCGTGTACATCTTCTCGAAGCCGGAATGGACCGCGCTCGTCGTGCGCGGCGATTCAACCATCGCCTCCGTCACCGACCTCAAGGGCAAGAAGATCGCCGTCACGCGCGGCACCGATCCATTTTTCTTCCTGCTGCGCAGCCTGAAGGAAGCCGGCCTCAGCCAGAGCGACGTTGAAATCGTCAATCTGCAGCACGCCGACGGCCGCGCCGCGCTCATCCGCGGCGACGTCGACGCCTGGTCCGGCCTCGATCCGCACATGGCTTCGGCACAGCTCACCGACGGCGCAAAACTGCTCTATCGCAACATCAACTTCAACACATTCGGCGTGCTGAATGTGCGTGAGGATTTCGCACAGAAATATCCCGAGTACGTGAAGAAGGTCATCATCGCCTACGAACGCGCGCGCAAATGGATTCTCGAAAATCCTGATCAGGCCGCACAGATTCTGGCCGAGGCCGGCAAGATCGATCCGGCCGTGGCGACGCTGCAGATCAGCGAACGCACCGTGCTCGACAAAGACACCGGCGCGCCGAATGATGCGCTCAAAGCCGCGCTGCAGGCCGTGGTGCCGATCCTCAAAGACGAGAAGCTCGTCGCCGCAGAAAAAGACCCAGAGAAGGCGCTGACCGAACTCATCGACGCATCGCTCGCGACGGCGGCGATCAAGTAACAGCTCATGGCATCACAGGCTGAATCGATTTACACGACTACGCTCCGCAGCGCGCTCTCACAGCGTGCTGCGGTTTTCGTTGTTCCCGCGCTCCTGCTGTTCGCCTGGCATCTGACGACCGAAGTCACCGGCCTCTTCCGGCCGAACCAGCTGCCGCCACCGCTGCAAGTCGTACGCACAGCAGGTGAGCTGCTCTCCGACGGCGATCTGTTCAAACACGTCGGTGCCAGCGCGCTGCGCGTGCTGCTCGGCTTTACCATCGGCGCCGGGGCCGCTCTGATCATCGGCACGATCGTCGGCATGTGGCGCAACGCCGAACGCGCACTCGACCCGACGCTGCAGGCAATTCGCAGCATTCCGTCGCTGGCGTGGGTGCCTTTCCTGCTGCTGTGGCTCGGCATCGACGAAGCGCCCAAACTTACGCTGATCGCCATCGGCGCATTTTTTCCCGTTTATCTCAACCTCGTCACTGGCATTCGCCAGGCCGACCGCAAGCTGATTGAAGTCGGTGTGATCTTCGGATTTTCGCGCAGCGAAACAATCCACCGCATCGTGCTGCCGGCGGCGCTGCCCTATCTGCTGGCCGGTCTGCGCATCGGCCTCGGCCAGGGATGGCTCTTTCTCGTCGCCGCTGAGCTGATCGCCAGCACGCGCGGCCTCGGCTTCATGCTCATCGACGGACAGAACAGCGCACGACCAGATGTCATGCTGGTAAGCATTCTGCTGCTCGCCGCGCTCGGAAAATTCAGTGATGGGCTGCTGCGCCTCGTCGAACACCGCACGCTGCACTGGACTGACGGATATAAATCATGAGCAGCCGCATCCGCATCCTCGCCGTCTCGAAGCGCTTCGCAGGCGAACCCGTGCTGACGAACATTTCTCTCGACATCGCACCCGGCGAAGTCGTCACACTAATCGGCCCGAGCGGCTGCGGCAAGAGCACGCTGCTGCGCCTGCTGGCCGGCCTCGAAGACGGCCACGAAGGCAAGCTGCTCATCGATGGTGTGCCAGCCGCATCCGCGCGCAACTTGCTCGGCATGATGTTCCAGGAACCGCGCCTGATGCCGTGGCTGAACGTGCGCGACAATGCGCTCTTCGGTGTGCACCCCGCAGCGCGCGCCGCCGCTGCCGCACGCGCGCACGAATTGCTCGAACTCGTCGGCCTCGGCGGCGCAGCGGCACAGCTTCCAAAACAACTCTCCGGCGGAATGGCGCAGCGCGCCGCACTTGCGCGCGCACTCATCACCGAACCAACGGCACTGCTGCTCGACGAACCATTCAGCGCCGTCGACGCCATCACACGGCTGCAGCTGCAAGACCTGCTGCTCGACACGTGGCAACGTACGAAGCTCACCATGTTGCTCGTCACGCACGACCTCGACGAAGCGCTCGCGCTCAGTGATCGCATCATCGTGCTCAGTGGCCGGCCAGCGATCATCAGCGACGTCATCGACGTGCACCTGCCTCGCCCGCGCGAGCGCAACTCGCTCGATTTTCTACGCCTGCGCGCACGCCTCTTCGAGGCGCTGCACATCGCCAAAGCTCAGCCCGGGCGCACTGCCGACGGCGGCACACCCTTCGGCGTCTAAACAGAGTTTCAAAAAATGTCCGACCGAAAATTTGGTTTCAATACACTTTCGCTTCACGCAGGACAACGCCCCGATCCAGCTTCCGGATCGCGCGCAATGCCCATTCATCAGACGACCAGCTACGTCTTCGAAGACAGCGAACACGCCGCCGCGCTGTTCGCGCTGCAACGCTTCGGCAATATCTACACGCGCATCATGAACCCGACCACGGCGGCGTTCGAAGAGCGCATCGCCGCGCTCGAAGGCGGCATCGGCGCGCTTGCAGTCGCCAGTGGCCACAGCGCACAGTTCGTCACGTTCATGACGCTGCTGCAACCCGGCGACCAGATCATCGCCAGCAAATATCTCTACGGCGGCTCGCACACACAGCTGGACATCACACTGCGCAAATGGGGCGTCGACACTGTGTTCGTTGATTCGGACGACCCGGAAAATTTCCGCCGCGCCATCACACCACGCACACGCGCACTCTACGGTGAGACCATCGGAAATCCGAAGATCTCGATGCTCGACATCGCGGCAATTGCAAACATCGCGCACGAACACAACGTGCCGCTGATCGTCGACAGCACTTTCGCCACACCGTATCTGTGCCGCCCGATCGAACACGGTGCAGATATCGTGATTCACAGCGCAACAAAATTCATCGGCGGGCACGGCACCAGCATCGGCGGCGTCATCGTCGACAGCGGGAAATTCAACTGGGGCAACGGTAAGTTCCCAACGATGACCGAGCCAAGCCGTGCGTACCACGACATTCGCTTCTGGGAAACTTTCGGCGACTTTGCCTGGATCATGAAAGCGCGCGTCGAAACACTGCGCGACGTCGGCCCGGCGCTCAGCCCGTTCAACTCCTTCCAGTTCCTGCAGGGGCTTGAAACGCTCGGCGTACGCATGGCACGCCACGTATCGAACGCGCGCATCGTCGCAGCATTTCTCGCCGCACACGCAGCCGTCGAATGGGTGAACTACCCGTCGCTGCCAAACAGCCCCTATCATGCGCTGGCGCAAAAATATACGCCGGAAGGATCAGGGGCGGTATTCACCTTCGGCATCTGTGGCGGCGCCGACGCCGGCCGCGCGTTCATCGCATCGCTGCAACTGTTCAGCCACGTCGCCAACGTCGGCGACGCCAAGTCACTCGTCATTCATCCCGCCAGCACCACGCACGCACAGCTAAGCGAAGAAGAACAGATCAGCGGCGGCATTGCGCCGAACATGATCCGCTTGTCGATCGGCCTCGAAGATGTCGACGATCTGCTGTGGGACCTCAGCCAGGCACTCGAAGCATCACAGCAGCCAGATTTGCCGGCGCGCGCGCTCAACGTGCAGCACTCGGCCATCGAAGCCATCGCATGTGAAATTCCGGCCGTCAAACCTTAAATCGGGCACATCATGTCTAAGCACATCACCACCGCCGGCGAACGGCTGGAAATTCTCTCGCAGTACCGCAACATTGCGATGGTCGGCTTGAGCAGCAACCAATTCCGACCAAGTCATTTCGCCGCGATTTATCTGCTGGCCGAAGGCTACAACGTCATCCCAGTGAATCCGCGCGAAAGCGAAATCCTCGGCCGCAAATGCTATCCGTCTGTGACAGCCGCAGCGGCTGAGTGCGCGATCGAAGTTGTCGACGTATTCCGCGCATCAAAAGATGTTCCGCCGATCGCAGACGAAGCCATCACCATCGGCGCGAAGGTACTGTGGATGCAGCTCAGTGTGCGCAACGAAGCCGCGGCGCAGAAAGCCGTCGACGCCGGGCTCGACGTCGTCCAGGATCGCTGCATGAAAATCGAACACGCGCGCTTCTTTGGCGGCCTCAATCTTATCGGCCTGAATACCGGCATCGTAAGTGCACGGCCGATTCGGCGGCGCTAAGTTCCTGTCCATAAGTTTTGTCCGGCAGATTCGCCTCCCCCGCAAAGCGGGGGAGGCGAATCTGCCGCCAGAACTTTTGGCGACTCACTTAGTAGTCACAGCCAGGGTTTGTGCTGAAGGCGCGGCCCTGGCAACGGCGTGGCGCTGATATCAGGATGTTTAGTGGGGACCCGCAAGTTTTGCCTGGACGCACTACTAGCCCAGACCATCGGTCTGGGTGTGCTGCCAGCGCGGCCGTCGTCGTGCGAGCGCTACGCAAACACAATCCGCCCATCGCTCATATCAATGATGCGCGCCAGCGAGTGCACCGGCACATTTAACTCAGATAGCACCGAGCGGCCACCTTCAAAGGTTTTTTCAATCAGCGCACCAATGCCGACCATCTCCGCACCCGCCGCACGCGCGATGCGCGCCAGCGCCATGATGGTCTGGCCAGTAGCGAGGAAATCATCAATGATGAGCACCTTCTCGCCGGCGCGTAAATATTCCGGCGAGGCCATCACTTCCACATCGCGCTTCTTCGTATGGGAAGGCGCCGTAGTAAGAAAAACTGTGTCCGGCATTGTGATCGGCTTGCTCTTGCGCGCATACACAATCGGAAGCTTCATCGCCACGCCCGTCATCAGCGCAGGCGCAATGCCGCTGATCTCACAAGTCAGAATTTTCGTCGCGCCGCTGTCAGCAAATAATCGTGCGAATTCTTCGCCACACGCTTGCATCAGCTGTGGGTCGACCTGATGATTGACGAATGAATCGACCTTGAGAATTCCATGACCGAGGTTGCGGCCTTCTGCTGCGATCTTATCTTCCAGCGCTTTCATAGTGAACAGAATTATGCGCGATCTCAATTCGGTGGGGTGCATTCGCCAAAAGGGGCAAACTTTCGACCGCCGGCGAAATCATGCACGGGCCAACGAGGCTCATGTCTCCGCGCAGCACATTCCACAACTGCGGCAGCTCATCGAGGCTGTAATGCCGCAGCCAATGCCCACAGCGCGTGATGCTCCACGATCGTAGATTGTTAGTCGCAGCATCCCCGCGCATCCCGCATGGGGGAGGGAATTCACTTGCAGCGCCCACTCACTGGCCAATGCTGCAACACCGCTGCACCCTCAGGATCACCACCGCCGGTGAGCTGCACAACGGCCGCAGGCGCAGCATCATCCCCAAGATAAAACAGCGGTACATCATCGCGATTCCAGTTCTGCAGTGAACGCACGCCATAAAGCACGTTTGAATGCGGCGCGCGCGCGCGCGTATCTGCATCCGATGCGAGCAGCCATTCCGCATTGTTTATGACCATAATGCGGTCATCGCCCAGCCCACGCACAATGTCGATCATTCGCACAGCCACGGCACGGCGACGCGCATCCGGTGCCGTCAGTTCATCATGGAACGGATCAATCCACACGCCATCATACGCACGCAGTGCCGGCACAGCGAGGCGCAGAAAATCTTCAGCATCGTCAGCCTGCTTGTCCAGCTTCGCAGACGGGTCATTGCGCCAGCTCAGGATTAGCACAATACCCAGTGCATCCGCCTTCTTCGCCAGCGGCAGCAGCTTCAGCGGCACGTACGTCGGTGTGAACTCTGCATCGACTACCGCCACGCGCACCACGCCAGCGCCGGCGCGCACTGCATCTTCGAGCACGCGATCAGGCGACTGGCCGGCGCGCTCCATGCCAAGGATCGACGGCAGATCCGGACCCCGCAATATCAGCGCAGCACCTGCTTCATTCACCAGCTGCGCACCACGAGTCGACAAACGACACGCATTTATCGCAACAGGCATCGACGACTGCGCAGAAGATCCACACGCACTCAGCACAGCTCCGACCAGCAACAGCACAATACGATTTCGCCAACCCATTTGTTTTTCCTCTTTAACAGCTGCTAAGTTCCTGTCCATCAGTTTTGTCCGGCAGATTCGCCTCCCCCGCTTTGCGGGGGAGGCGAATCTGCCGCCAGAACTTTTGGCGACTCACTTAGCTGCTACCCATGACCCAGATCGCGCAGCGCAGCATCGCGTACACGCTGCGCCAGCCGATGCACATCCGGCTCATCCTGCACACCGAGCGCAGCCTCAAGGCCCATCGGTAAATTCAACCCGCTCAGCACTTCCACATTCGCACATTGCGCAGCCATGCGCATGGCGATGTTGTACGGCGTCCCAAAACGCAGGTCACACAGCACCAGCACCGCCCCTTCGTTGCAACGCCGCACAAACGCGTCGAGGCGCGCAGCAAATTCGACCGGCTCGACGCCTGGAAGCAGCCCAAACGCCTCGACATGCGGCTGTCGGCCAGCGATGCCTTCGATCGTCTGCAACAACGCTTCCGCCAGCCGGCCATGCGACGCAAATACGAGCGTAATCACGCGCCGATCATACGCGAGGCTTTCTTTACTTATTTTGTATATTTTGTAACAACTCGGGCCATCCGATTTTCTATCGCGAAACACGCTATTCTTTTTCTCTTCTCTCTTCCGCTTTTCTCTACCGCTTTCCCGCAGGAGCAAGAAAACAAGCAAGAAAACAAGCAAGAAATAGCATGTTTCGCGATAGAAAAAAATGAGCCGGCCGGAATAGTTTCGCCAAGACTTTTCCACACAATCTTCACAATCTTCGAGCAACTTGCACCAGATAAAAAAACTCCTGTGATATAAATCCGCTTCAACATTCCCGTAGAATGTGCTGAATCGGTACACGCTGTGCACCGATTCACACACCCAATTGAAAAATGTCTCACTCCATGAAAAACACATTTCAACGCAGCATTCGTGTTGCAGTCGTAGCTGGTATCACCGCAGGCGTCATCCTGCAGGCCGGCGCTACTGCCAGCGCACAAGCTCCCGCCCCGGTGCTCTACGGCCCCGGACTCAACCTGCTGACCAACCCCGGTCACGAACACCCCGGCGCATATTTCGGCGGCCGCGGTGAAATCAACGTGACATGGGACTGGGTTCCCTTCTGGGAAGAATCCCCGGCCGGCACAGACCCGCGCGATCAGTTCTATCGCACGCCCGAGTTCCGCCCTCCCTTCAAACGCGATTACCCGGAGCGCATCCACAGCGGTGGTGGCGCAGATCGCTGGTTCAACTACTTCGCATTGAACAAGAAGGCCGGCGTCATGCAGTACGTCGCCGGTGTGCCATACGGCGCGCCGATCCGCTTCACCTCATGGCTGCAGCTGTGGTCGAGCAACGACAACAACCACCCCGCCCTCAGCACCAATGACGGCAACCTGCTCGTGCGTGTCTGCATCGACCAGGACGGCGGCCCGCGCGACATGACAGATCCTGAGCTGAAGTGCTCAGACTGGGCGCAGCCGTACGATAAGTACGCGCAGATCACCGTCGACGCCGTGGCCAAAAACAACGTCGTCAACGTCATCATCTGGAGCACTGCTTCGATTCCCGTCGAGCACAACGACATCTACGCAGACGACAGCTGCTTCGAAGTGCTGAACGCCGCCGCTGATAAGGGCATCTGCAACGGCGCTGGCTTCATCGCCACCGGCTGGGGTGTGCAGCCGCTGCCCGCCAACTATGCCGCGATTAAGTCGCAGGCCGCCTCCGTCACCGCACCCGCTGCGCCGACAGCCGCTGCCAAGCCCGGCGTTCCCGCCGCCCCCGCCGGTGACAAACCCGCGCTGGCCGTGAACTCGAAGGGCAAACTGAACCTGCGCGCAACGCCCGCAGCCAGCGGCGCAGTCGTCGGCAACGTTTCACGCGGCGATGTGCTGGAAGTCGTCGGTCGCACCGAAGACAACAACTGGTTCCAGGTGAATTACAACGGCGCCACCGCCTGGGTCATGAGCAAGCTCGTGCTGCCGAACGCCGCAGCCAAAGCTGCACCCGTAGCTCCGTAAAGAGTGCAGGGGAAGAGCAGAGAGTAGAGAGTGAATGCTCTCTACTCTCTGCTCCCTTACAATCCCTCCGGCATGATCCCTCCGATCGTCCGGACACTCCTGACCCTTACGCTTCTGCTGGGTGCCTGCACTCGTATTGGCACTTCGGGCAACCCGATTCAATCGCCCGACGTAACGGTTGCCTCAAACACCGCCGCACAGTCCGGCTCATCCGCTGCACTCAATCCGCGAAATCAGCTGAATCAGCTCGATGCGCAGCCGGAACACACACTCTATTCGCTCAACGCAGCGCTCGATTACGCCAGCGGCATCATCACCGCACAGGAGCGCATCGATTTCGTCAACCCCGCCGCGCAGCCGCTCGATGAAATCAAGTTCAACGTACCGCCGGCCCGCCGCGCCGGTGCTGTGGAATTTCGCGACGCGCGCATCCAGGGTTCCGACAAGCCGCTTGAATTCACGCTCAACAACGCCGTGCTCACAGTGCGCCTCCCCAATGTGCTGCCAGCGAATGGCGCCATCGCACTCAGCTTCGACTTCACCGTGCACATCCCACTGCAGGAGACGATCTCCGGCATTGGCGGCGACGACACCTCGCGCGGCCCGCTTAGCCTCACCGCCGGCCACTGGTACGTCATGCTCGCACCCTATCGCAACGGCGACTGGGATACGCCCGCCTATGTAGCCATCGGTGACCCCTACACATCAGAGCTGGCCGACTACGAAGTCACCATCCTCGCCCCAGCAGATGTCACTATCGCCGGCGCCGGCGACGAAAGCCACGACGGCCGTCTGTGGAATTATTCGTTGAAAAAAGCGCGTGTATTCGCCTTCGCTGCCAGCGATTCCTATGCCGTGGAGAATCTTGAACAAGGCGGCATAACCTACGTGCACTATGGTTACCCGCAACACCGCCAGCACGCCAGCAATGTGCTGTTCACCGCCGCACGCGCCGTCGAACTATTCACAAAACTTTATGGACCCTATCCATACAAAACATTGCGCATCGTCGAAACCGGCCGCCAACAAGGCCAGGAATACAGCGGCATGGTCGGCATCGGCTCGATCATCTACAACGGCTACCCCGGCCGCGGCAGCCGCCACGACCTCATCGCTACCGTAGTACACGAAATTTCACATCAGTGGTGGTTCAACGTCGTCGGCAGCGATCAGATCCGCACACCATGGCTCGACGAATCCTTCGCACGCATGAGCGAACTGCGCTTCTACCAGGAGTTCTATGACAAAGACAGCGACTGGTGGTTCACGCATTACATCCTCAGCCGCAACCCCACCGGCTCCATCGATCTGTCGCTGGCCGAATATGGCGACTCATCGACTTACATCTCGGCGGTGTATCAGCGTGGCCTGCTCTTTCTCAACGAAGTGCGCAAAAAACTTGGCCGCCAGCGCTTCGACGAAATGCTGCGCGATTACTACACCAGCCAGGAATACTCGATCACCAGCGAAGACGCATTTTTCGCCGCCCTCGCCCGCCACAGCAACGAAGATTTTCGCCCGCTCGTGCGCGACTATTTCGCCAAACCCGTCACACTCCCCTGCACCATCAGCGCAAACGCATCCGGCTGCCGGTGAACACCGCGTATCATCACGACCATGTCCATCGATCCCGCGGATTTCACATCGATCCTCGGCGCTGCGCCTGACCCGGCCACAGCGGCGCACCTTGCCGAATTACGCACACGCCTCGCTGATGCACGCCACCATCCGTCCGTCATCGCACTCACCGCGCTGCAACCACCTGCGCTTCACGCCCAGTTTTCGCAACGCATAATCGAAGCTGCTGGCGGCCGCCCAGCACTCGACGACGGCGATGTCGTGAACACCTGGGACGACGTGGCTTGGGTACAGCCAGAAATGCTTGTGCTCGCCCTGCCCAGTCTCAGCCTCGATGATGCCATCGCCGCCTTCGTCAAAATCGCTGACCTTGCCGTATGGCGCGACCTGCCCGCCACATACCTCAATCAGATTTACATCGTCGACATCGGGACACAACCCATCGACGCAATCGAGATGCTCGCCGGCCTGCTGCATCCTGATCGCTGCACGCCACCCACCGTCGAACGCGCACGCCGCGTCAGCCCGCTCGTGCGCGTCGAACTGCGCAATTCGTAACGGCTCGCAACGAACTCAGGCCATCCAGTTTTCTGACGCAAAACACACGCGTATTTCGCGAGAAATAATGATTCAGGCCGTGTCAGGTCATCCCTCTCTGCATATGGGCAAGGTCTGCTCTGATTCAGAGAGATGACACAGCAAAGTAGCAAGTCGCGTTCGTTGCCAAAATATTCATGTCCACTTTCAAATTATTTTCCTGGAATGTCAACGGCATCCGCGCTGCGGAAAAGAAGGGCTTCCTGCACTGGCTCGCTGCATCCGATGCCGACGCCATCGGCGTGCAGGAAATCAAAGCGTTTGAGGCACAGCTCTCACCAGCACTGCGCGCACCCGCAGGCTACCGCACAGATTGGGTCAGCGCAGAAAAAGCGGGCTACAGCGGCGTCGGCATCTTCTCGCGCGCAGCAGGCCTGCCCGTGCGCGAATGCCACGTTGGCCTCGGTGAAGCGCGCTTCGACGTCGACGGGCGCACGCTCGTGTGCGAGTACGACGCCTTCGTACTGTTCAATATTTACTTCCCCAACGGCGGGCGTGGCCCGGAATGGGTGCGACACAAAATCGACTTCTACCGCAAATTTCTCGATGTGGTCGAAGGCTATCGCTCACGCGGCCGCCCCGTCGTCGTCACCGGCGATGTCAACACAGCCTATGCTGAAATCGACTTGGCACGGCCGCAGGAAAACAACAAGACCAGTGGCTTTCTCCCCGAAGAACGCGCAGCACTCGACGAGTTCTTTAAAGCCGGCCTGATCGACACCTTCCGCACGCTGCACCCCGATGCACAGCGCTACACCTGGTGGGATATGCGCACCGGCGCGCGCGCACGAAATCTCGGCTGGCGCATCGATTATTTCTTCGTCACGCCCGACCTGCGCGACGCCGTCGTCGGAGCCGACATCCACGAGGCAATCCTCGGCTCCGACCACTGCCCGATCAGCCTGGAACTGCGGCTGTAGCGCGCCGCTCAAACTGGCCAAAAACCAGCGTCGCCGCCAGCCCGGCCACGATGATGGTCAGGCCGAACATGGCTGACAGCACATTCGTCGGCAACGCGCTGGTCGTCCACAGGGCCATGCCGATGAGCAACACACACGCCAGCCCGAAGACAGCGCCCCGCAGCCACTGGTTGTGCGGCAACACCCGGTGCACCGCTGCGTACGCCGCACCCGCGCACAGGCCAAAGGGAATCGCCGCGGCCGCAAAGCGCAGCGGCACCGCAGCGTCGAAAGCAGGGGCGAGCATGAGATTAAACGCCAACCGCTGCGTCACCGTCGCCGCCACTGCCCACAACAACGCGCCAATGCCCCCTGCAGCTACTCCATATCCGAGCTGCAGCCACATGTCGCGCCGCCCATTTGTCCAGCGACGCGGCTGACGATCATCCGGCAGCGTGCGAATCAACGCCATGGCGATGCTGCACGACATCGCCAGCGCGATGCCCATGAATTGCGCCACCAGTGTGCGCCCGCTGAAAATCAGAAACGCCGCGGACGACCACGCCACCGATTGCGCAAATATTTTGATGCGCACGGGAACTGCTCGGTGCCGGCTAAACGTCAACGCCGTGCGCAGCGGCCCCTGCAGCCACGTGCGCGACAACAGCCAGCGATACATGCGCTCCGATCCACGCGCGTAACAGCCGATCGTGATCAGAAAAAACACCGTCGAAGGCATGCCAGGCACATATGCGCCAATGATGCCCAACCCAAGTGAAATCGTCCCGATCACGATGAACATCACACGCCGCAGCGTTGAAATCGGTTTGTATGCGTACTCGCCCACCAACATAGTCGTCGAAGTAACAGATTCACGATTGTTCATGCGCGTTCGTATTCCTCCACCATTCCAAGCTGTACCACATTCAACAACGCATTAATGCGCCGATCGAGCTTGCGATCCTGCACCTGCACAACTCGCCCATGCGCATCGGCTGGCTGTTCCCAGCTCGCCTCCAGCAAACGATCTCTAAAAAACAGCGCCGCCTCCAATGCATCACGCAACAGAACGCCACTGCCGCGGCTCAGCTGCGCATATGCCACACCGATCGCGCGCGCCTCGTCCAGCAGCAAAACCGCACCCGGCGATTCGCTCGATTCGCTCGAAACGTATTGCAGCGTCAATCCCATCAGCCGCCGCCCCAGCACACGATGCTGATCACGCGCTGCATCGTCAAGCGACCGCAGCCACTGCGCATCACCCTTCATCGCAACTTCCTGCCGCGTCTGCTTCAGCGCCAGCGTTGCCCACGCACCCGAACCAACTCCGTCCGCCACACCATGCCCGCGGCTGTGCTGTGACAAAAATTGATCGAGCTCCTGCTCAGCAAAACGCCGATGCCCACCCACTGTCACTGAAAATACGACCCGACCTTCCTCCGACCAGCGCCGCAACGTGCTGGGATGCACCCCCAGCTTGTCTGCCGCACTCTGCAACGAAAGCCAGCGCCCATCTGTACTTTTGTTTTTCATATCAAATCTATGCAAATCCTACCATCACAGAAAAAAGAGACAAAAGTACCTGCTCAGGCCCAAATCAATACTTCCCGCGAAACACGCGATTCCTTCCCCTTCAGGGGAAGGAATCGCGTGTTTCGCGTTGGAAAACTGGCTGGCCTACGTAGGGACGAAAAAAGAGAAAATCGACTCTCTCCTCTTCCATGTCTTCTCTAATACCCCCGCCCTATAATCACGCTTATCCGCCGTCTACCCGACGACGAAGCACGCTTACCGTGCAAATCATGAACGAAGGGATTTTTACGCAGGATTTCCTGCTGCCCGATACTTGGCAGGTCGAACGAATTTCGGCGCCGGTTGCAACGCCGATCGCCGATCTGCACGCGGCCGTGCGTGAAGCACTGCATCACCCAATTGCCGCGCTGCCCATTGCCGAACTCATCGGCCCGGGCACCCGCATCTGCATCGCCACCGACGGGACAGGCCCAGCGCATTTCGCCGTGCTCAACGCCGTGCTCGACGCCGCCTTCGAAGCCGGAGCGTCATCAGATGACATCGTCGTGCTCAGCACACCGCCCGGCTACGATCCGCAGGAATTGCCCGTTGCACAGGTGCTGCACGATGCCACTGACTTGCGCGCCGTCAACGAACTCGGCCGCTACGAAGGCGTGCCGCTCAGCGTCAATCATTACGCGGCCGAAGCAGACCTGCTCATCGGCCTCGGCACGCTGCACCTCGACGATCTTCTGCGCGACTCCGGCAGCCAGCGCCTCGTCGGCTACGAATTTGGCGGCAGCGTGACCCAGCGCGAACTCGATGACACGCGCTTCCTCGATGATCGTATTTCGCCCTATCGCGCCGGCGAGCCACTCTTCGATCGCGTCGTGCGCGAAGGCGCGCGCCGCGCTGGCCTCGTCTTCATCGTCGATCTGCTGCTCGACGAAGGGGGGCGCGCCGTTGCCATCAAAGCAGGCGCTCCACAAAAGGTCAATGCCGAACTATGCCTGATCGCGCATACGCTGCGCGAAGCGGACGCCAGCCATGCAGCCGATCTGCTCGTCGCCGACGTCGGCCCAGTCGATCTGTATTCGGCCGCCCGCGCACCAATTCACATCGGCCTAGCACCAGACACCGCACTCGTGCGCGGCGGCGTCGTTGTGCTCCCCAAACTGTGCGCCGAATCATCGGCAGAACCTGCCGAAGTCGACGCGTTCTACGACGCACTCGACCTCGGCGCCTCCTCCGACGAGGTGATTCAACACTTGCGTGGCCGCGCACTCGGGCCTGGTGAATCACGCGCCTACCTGCTGGCGCATGTGATGCAGCATCATCCGATCATCGCTATCTCCACGCCCGGCGCTCGCACAGTACGCCACATCATCGCCGTGAATGACATGACCGAGGCCACCGAACTTGCCGAGACGATGCTCGGCCGCCGGCCTCATATGCTGCTGCTCTCACGCGCCCTCAGCTCGCTGCCCGTCGCATCACGCTTCACGCATGACAAATCCACGGACGACATGCTCAGCGATCTGCTCGATGACATGGAGCTGGAGTAAAAGTTCGAAGTTTAAAGTTTGGTAACTACTCAGGCCCAAATCAGTATTTCCCGCGGAAAACGCGCATGCTTCCCGTTGAAAAACCAGATGACCTGACCGGATAGCCTGAATAGTTACAAAGTTTGAAGGTTGAAAAAATTCAAGGGTCGCACAACGCTTTCTTCTGAGAGCTCCGAACGGCATCGTGCGAACCACTTCCAACCTCGTACAATTCGCCGCAATGTGGCGTGACTATTTTGAACCAGCCTCTCTCGAAAACGCTCTCGACCTGCTTGCGGCGCACGCGCCTGAAGCGCGCATCGTCGCCGGTGCGACGGACCTCATCGTCGAGTTCGATCGCGGTACGCGTGCGCCATGCGCGCTGATCGACATCACACGACTGCCTGGCCTCGATGCCATTACGCTCGGCGACGACGGCTGCGTGCACCTTGGCCCGCTCGTCACGCACAGCGCCGCAGCGTCGTCCGAACTGTGTGCGCAACATGCGCGTGCGCTGGTGCAGGCTTGCCGCGAAGTCGGCGCGCCGCAGATTCGCAACCGCGCCACCATCGCCGGCAACCTCATCACTGCATCGCCCGCCAACGACACGATCACACCGCTGATGGCGCTTGATGCGACCGTGACGCTGCGTTCACGCAGCGGCACGCGCACACTGCCACTCGCCAAGTTCTATACCGGTGTGCGTCGCACGCTGCTGCAGCCCGATGAAATTCTCATCGACATCGCCTTCCCTGCACTCGGCGCCCACGCACACAGCGCATACCTCAAACTCGGGCTGCGCCGCGCCCAAGCCATCAGCGTCGTCAACTGCGCCGTCATGCTCGCACGCAACGACGCCGGCGTCGTCACCGATGCGCGCATCGCCCTTGGTGCCGTCGCTCCGACCATCATGCGCGCATATGACGCAGAAGGGGTGCTGCTGGGAACCCACGCCGATGAAGCCGCCATCACCCGCGCAGCAGAACTGGCCGGCGCCGCCACATCACCCATCAGCGACGTGCGCGCTTCCGCAGACTACCGTCGCGACATGACGCCGGTGCTGGTGCGCCGCGCACTCACCGCTGCACTTCACAACGAACCGCTCGTCGCGCCTGCGCCAATTCCGGCTTCCACAGCGCAGCACATACACACCGCCGCATGTGCTGTCAACGGCCACAATTTCGCCGTCGCCGAATCCGCCGAACACAAGACACTGCTGCGCTGGCTGCGCGAAGACTGCGACCTGACCGGCACGAAGGAAGGCTGCGCCGAAGGCGAATGCGGCGCATGCACAGTGCTGCTCGATGGCCACCCGGTCATGGCATGCCTGGTACCGGCACCACGCGCACGCGGTGCGCAGGTGCGCACAATCGAGTCGCTCGAACAGGGTGACGCGCTGCATCCTCTGCAGCAAGCTTTCGTCGACTGCGCTGCGGTGCAGTGTGGCTATTGCACGCCCGGCCTGCTCATGTCTGGCGCCGCACTCTTCGACTCTGAGCCGCAGCCAAGTGATGCACAGATTCGCGAAGCCATCAGCGGCAACCTCTGCCGCTGCACCGGCTATTACCGCATTCTGGAAGCGTTCGAGCAGGTGCGGGGAGCCAGAGGGTAAATACATCCCCTACAATCTCACGCAATGGATTTCGAATTCTCCAAGCCTGGCTTCAAGTCCGGCTACGTCGCTGTTGTCGGCCGACCCAACGTGGGCAAGTCCACGCTGGTCAATGCACTTGTCGGCCACAAGGTGGCGATCACCTCACCCAAACCGCAGACCACGCGCAAGCGCATCCTCGGCATTTTGTCCGACGACGATGCACAGATGCTGTTCCTGGATACGCCTGGCATTCATCAGCCGCGCCGTGCGCTGAGCAGATACATGATGCGCGAAGTCGACGCCGCGCTGCAGGACTGCGACGCGATTCTCTTCGTGGTGGATATCACCACACCACCGAACGAAGAAGACCGCAACGCCGCAGAGCACATCGCCGACGCACCACAGCCAAAGCGCATCGCCTTCAACAAGGCCGACGCAGTCGATCCGCGCCTGCTCATCGAACACGTAAACCAGTACGAAGCGCTGCTGCCCGGCACACGGCTCGATGACAACGCCATACTATGCAGCGCAACGCGCGGCGACAACCTAGACAAACTGCGCGCCATGTTGAACGGCATGCTGCAGGAAGGCCCAGCGTTTTATCCACCTGATCAAGTCACCGACCAGACAGAACGCATCATCGGCGCCGAGTTCGTGCGCGAGCAGGCGCTGCGCTATCTCGAGCAGGAAGTGCCGCACGGTATTGCCGTATCCATTGAAGAGTGGAAAGAACGCCGCAAGTCACCAGCCTACGTCGCCGCCACCATCTTCGTCGAGCGCGATTCACAGAAAGGCATCCTCATCGGCAAAGGTGGTGAAATGCTCAAGAAAATCGGCGCTGCAGCACGCAAGGAAATCGAACGCGAACTCGAAACAAAAATCTATCTTGATCTGTGGGTCAAGGTGCGTGACAAATGGCGCGAGAGTGATCGCGACGTCGCACGATTCCTCGGACCGACGGAAGAAGAGTAGAGAGTCAGAGTGAAGAGTAAAGAGTCAGAGTAGAGAGTAAAAGTATTCTTCTCTCTTCTCTCTTCTCTCCGTCTAACTTTCCCTTTCCTGCACAGCGCGCTACCATCCCCGCTCATGATGGATGAAAATTCCCGCAGCAGCGTCGAAGGTGTCGTGCTCGAGCGCGGTGTGCGCGCCGTGCGCATGCGCAATTCGCGCATCAGCATCGACATCCTGCCCGACAAGGGTGCGGATATCTACTCAATCGTCGACGCGCGCACCGGCGTCGATGTGCTGTGGAAGTCGCACATCGGCCTGCGCCCGCCCGGGCATGGTGTGCTGTCACGCGATTCAGCCACCGCATGGCTGGAACAATACGAAGGCGGCTGGCAGGAGATTCTCCCCAACGCCGGCGGCGAAAACGTCTACAAGGGCGTCACGCTTTCCTTTCACGGCGAATCGACGCTGCTGCCATGGGACGTACACATACTGAAGCAATCCGGTGACGAAGCCATCGTCGATTTCAGCTGCCGCCTGTACCGCTCACCATTTTTGCTTGAACGTCGCATGCGCCTCGGCGCAAACGACGCACACTTCACACTGCACGAGCGCGTCGTCAATCTGGCCGACGAAGACATGGATTTCATGTGGGGTCATCATCCAGCCTTCGGCGCGCCGTTTATTTCCGAACACACGCGCGTCTGCACCAACGCCCGCCGCGTGTACACGGACGAGCAGAACAACGGCCCGCTCTGCCCGCTGCAGCCCAATGTTTACAGCGAATGGCCATACGCAGCAACGCGCACCGGCGAACCGCTCGACCTGCGCAGGTTGCCGCCGACCGGCGAACGCACTGCGCGCATGGCGTACCTCTTCGACTTCGATGGCCCGCCGTGGTACGCGCTGCTCAATCCACAGCTGAACCTTGCAGCCGCTGTGAAATGGAGCGGCAATGTATTCAAACATCTGTGGATGTGGCAGGAGTTCAATGCCAGCACCGGCTTCCCTTTCTACGGCCGCTCATACACCATGGCGCTTGAACCACACAGCAGCTATCCGCATGAGCTTGGCCACGTGATGAATACTACGCGCACACAACTCACACTCGCTGCCGGCGCCGCGCTCGATGCGTCGCTCACCTTCGCACTCTTCGATCCACGCGACGCAATCACTCTCAATGCAGAGAATCTCGACAAAACCATCGGCTGGTAGGCAGAAAATACCAATCTGAGGCTGAGCAGCTTATATCCCCTCTCTTCACAATCACACAGGAACGCGGCCTAAAATTTTTCGCTCATGGCCGCACTGACACAAACTCTTCCGAACGCACGAATCACCGTCACCAGCAACGGCACGGCCGCTGCCCCACCGAACCTGAGCCGTCGCATGCGACGCGCGCTCAGTTTCGGCGCGCGCATGATCGCCGGCTTTCTGTGGTGGGAACTCCTGCTTGCACGCGTGATTGGCCGCGAACGCGTGGCGAAAAATCGGCTCGGACGCTTCGTCTCCCTCGCACGCCGCTTCCGCACACTGGCCATTGATCTCGGCGGTGTGTGGATCAAGCTCGGCCAGTTCCTCAGCAGCCGCGTTGACATTCTGCCGCCTGAGGTCGTGAGCGAACTGCAGGATTTGCAAGACGCTGTGCCCGCCGAGCGCTCGGACATCATGCAGCGCATCATCGAAACAGAACTTGGAAAACCAGTGGCGCAGATTTTCGACGAGTTCGATCCACAGCCCATCGCCGCTGCATCATTCGGCCAGGCCTACATGGCGCTGCTGCGCGAACCACATCGACGCGTCATCATCAAAGTCCAGCGCTCCGGCCTCGATTCCATCGTGCGCACAGACCTGCATGCGCTGCGCATCATCGCAGGCTGGCTCAAGCGTTACGAACCGCTTCGCCGCCGCGCCGATGTCGATGCGCTCATCGACGAATTTGCCGAAGGCATCTTCGCCGAACTCGATTACGAACAAGAGGCGCGCAACGCTGAAGAATTTGACCGCAACTTTGCCACCGACACCGGCGTGCGCGCACCTCGTATTTACAAAGAGCTTTGCACGCGCCGCGTGCTCGTGCTGAAAAACGTCGAAGACATCAAGATCACAGACTACGCCGGACTTGATGCTGCCGGTGTGTCGCGCAAAGAAGTCGCACGCAAACTTTTCGAAACGTACCTGACGCAGGTTTTTACACACGGCTTCTATCATGCTGATCCACACCCAGGCAATCTGTTCGTGCAGCCGCTCGACACACAGACTGCGCGCGCATGGCGCGTCGATGTGCGCGAAGGCATGCCCTTTCGCCTGACCTACATCGACTTCGGCATGATGGGCCGCGTGCAGCCGGCCATGATCCGCGATCTGAAGGAGCTCATCATCTCCACCAGCCTGCGCGACCCGCGGCGCTGGACGCAGGCGGCACAGAACCTCGGCTTCCTGCTGCCCAGCGCTGATCTGCCACGCATCGAACAAGCCGTTGCTGCGCTCTTCGATCGCTTCTGGGGCCGCGGCATGAACGACATCACCAATGTCGAGTTCGGCGAAATGTATCAGTTCAGCGTGCAGTTCAAAGATCTGCTCTCCACGCTGCCGTTCCAGGTTCCGCAGAACGTGCTCTATCTCGGGCGCGCAGCGAACATCCTGAGCGGCATGATGGTTGCGCTCGATCCAAGCTTCAATCCGTGGCAGGCGCTGCTGCCCTTCGCCGCCGACATCGCCGGCAGCGGCACTAACGCAAACGGGCCAACTGCCACAAGCACAATACAAAGTGTGCTCAGCGAGTTGCTGCGCACCGCGCGCCAAGTAGTGCAGCTGCCGGCACAGACCGATGCATTTCTCTCGCGCGCACTCGCCGGCCAGATTGAATTTCGCACCCAGATGAACGACTCGTCCACCGCCGATATGCGACGACTCGAACGAAGTGTGACGCGGCTCACCTGGGTGATCGCAGCCGCAGCGCTCACAATCTGCGCAACGCTGCTCCTGCGTTGATCTTAACTTGAGACGGGTGTATCAGATTTTTCACGCAGAGCGCACAGGCAAATGGAAACCACAAATTTTCGGTACCTACTCAGGCCCAAATCAGTATGTCCCGCGAAACGCACTATTCCGTCCCTCTCAAGCCATCTCAAGCCCTCTCATGCCCCCACTCCAAAAAGCATGTTTTTCGCAATGAGAAATAGACGGGTTTGAGTAGCTACAAATTTTTTCGTTGTGGTAGCGTAAGCCCTCGCATGCCGAAGTACTCTGCTATCTTCTTTGACCTCGACGGCACACTACGCGCCTCACAGCCCGAGGGTTTTGAGGCATTCATTGAATATGCCGGCCGCGTCGGCATTGCGCTGACCGCTGCGCAGATCGCCGCCTGCGAGCGCGAGGCGCATCGCTACTGGGCGTCGACGCTTGTCGACACCGACATGGCTCGTTTCGACAAGCGCGAATTCTGGGTCAATTACAACCACACACTGCTGACGCGCATCGGTGTGCACGATTGTCCCAACTGCGCACATCGCATTCAGGACATGTTCGAACACTACGACCCGGAGGACATCATCTTCGGCGACGCGCGCCATGTGCTGAAGACGCTGCATCGCGCCGGCTATGTGCTTGGGCTGGTATCGAACCGCGACACTGATCTGCAACCCATCGCAGAGAAGTATGGCTTCGACGAATTTTTTCATTTCACGCTTTACGCCGGCCTGGTGAAATCGTTCAAGCCGGATCCAGTTATTTTTAAAAAAGCGCTCGAGCTTGCCGGCAGCCTCGATGCACAGCGCGTACTGTACGTCGGCGACAACTACTTCGCCGACGTCGTCGGTGCGCGCGGCGTTGGCATGGACGCACTGCTCATCGACCCACGCAACGTCTTCGAAGAAATGTACGATCAACGCGTGCGCAGACTGCGGGACGTGCTGCTTCACATCGAGCACTAAAACTCACGTACTTCATCCTTGAAATCCAGCGATGAGCAGCATGAACAAAAAGCCCGCCATCTCCCCCGTGCCAGACGTCCGACTCCCAGACGTAGATTCGCCACGGCGGCGCGGCGTCGGCGTGCTGCTTCTGCTCGCTGCACTGGCATCGGCCACCAGCTGCGTCATCGCATTCGGCCTGGGATGGCTGGACGGCGGCATCAATTTTCTGCCGCAGCAGATGTCAACGGAAATTCGCATCACCGGCGAGCCACGCGCAATCATCGTTACACCGATCGATACACCAACGTCGGCACCAACGTCGGCACCAACGTCGGCACCTGCGCCAACAAAAGCAGCGCGCGCCACAAAAGTCCCCCCAGTAATCACACAGCGCCAGCTGCGCGTGCTGCAGACATTCACAAAGCTGGTTCGCGAACGTTATATCTACACCGACTTCAATGGCGTGAATTGGGAACAAGTCAGCCGTGACGCAGAGAAGTTCGTGCGCAGCGGCACAAGTGACGATGATTTTTACGCATACCTTTCCGATCGCATTGACGATCTCGGCGACAATCATTCGGTATATCTTTCTCCCACCGACGCAAAAGACGAAGACAGTGAATATGCCGGAGATTTTCAGTACGCCGGCGTCGGGCTGGTGACCTTCCCACTCACACAAACGGCAGAGCTGGTGGTGCTGCAGGTTTTTGCAGACAGCCCAGCGGAAATTGCCGGCGTCCGTGCGCACGACCGCATCGTAACAATTGATGGGCAGCCCGCCCTCGACGCCAACGGATTTTCAAATGCCGTACTTTTTCGCGGCGAAGCGGGCACCACCGTACGCACAGTAGTGCGCGCGCCCGATGGAAAAGAACGCACGGTAGAGATGGTGCGTGCGCAAGTTGATGCACGCGAACGCGTCGAACATCGGATCATTGAAAAAGGCGGCGCGCGCGTCGGCTACATTTCCATCCCCACACTCTTCGAAGACGACATCGACGCGCGCGTGCGCGAAGCGCTGCAGGCCGTGCAGAAAAATGGTGCGCTCAATGGACTGGTCCTCGACCTGCGCATCAACGGCGGTGGCGCACTCGAAGTGCTGCAACCTACGCTCGGCTTCTTCACGCGCGGCTCCATCGGCAACCTGATCGATCGCACCGCCGGCTCTGAAACGATCAATGTGCGCGCGGAAAACGTCGGCTCATCACAGAAGCTGCCGCTCGTGGTATTGATCGGCCCGGCCACGGAGTCATACGCCGAAGTCTTCGCCGCGGCACTGCAAGACAAAGGCCGCGCTGTGCTGATCGGTCAGCGCACCGCCGGCAACATAGAAACGTTGCACTCACATGAGTTCGAAGATGGCTCGCGCCTGTGGCTGGCCGAGGAAAGCTTCCGTCTGCCCTCCGGAAAAAGCTGGGAAGGCATCGGCCTCGAACCAGACATGACCATCGATGCGCAGTGGCACGAATACAGTGCGGAGACGGACCCGGTACTGGACGCGGCGATACAAACGTTCGCGCATTAATGAGAAAATGCGCACATGATCTGTGACTACGAAGGCTCCGATTACCAGAGCCGATTTTGGAAAAACGCAGACCGTTCATACGAAGATGCGGTCGAACGTGTAGCCATCCGCAGGCTGTTGCCACGCACGGGCCGCCGTGTGATCGAATTCGGCGCCGGCTTCGGACGTCTTGCCGAGCTGTACACCGGCTACGAGCAAATTGTGTTGCTCGACTACTCGCGCTCACTGCTCGAAGAGGGTATGCAGAAGTGGGGTTCTGATCCGCGCTTCACCTTCGTCGCCGCAGACATCTACAACCTGCCGTTCGTCTCCGGCGTGCTCAGCGCAGCGACGATGGTGCGCGTCATTCACCACATCGCCGACGTGCCAGCTGCGCTGCGTCGTATTCGTGAAGCGCTCGCACCAGGCAGCAGCTTCGTCCTTGAGTTCGCCAACAAACGCAATGTGAAGGCCATGGCGCGCCACACATTCGGCCGTCAATCATGGAGCCCCTACGCGGCGGAGCCGGTCGAGTTCGTCAAACTCAATTTTGATTTCCACCCTCGCTGGATGTTGGATCAGGTTCAACAGGCAGGATTTTCAGTACAGCGAAAACTCAGCGCGTCGTATCTGCGGATCGGCCTGCTGAAGCGCATATTGCCGCTGCGCACCATGGTCGCCATCGACGCCGTGCTGCAACGCACCGCAGGGCTTGGACTATTTTCACCAAGCGTCTTCCTGCAAATGAATACGCAGGGTTCCACGCCGACGGATCAGAGTGCGCTCGCCGGTGACGCAATCTTCCGCTCGCCGCGCTCCGGTCTGCCGCTGCGCCGTGCAGGAGATGTGCTCGTCTGCGACGGCGACGGCACACGCTGGCGCGCGCACGGCAATTTCTACGACTTCAAAGAGCCAGTCAGTTAGTGCAGAGTGCCGGTGTCGAATAAAACATGCTCCACACCCGGCATCTGACACTTCCTTCACAGCAATCTGAATGTGTAAATCTGCGTCGACGTGACGATGTAGCCGGTGCGGCGTGCCACGTCAATGTTCATGTCTGTGGCGCCGACGAATTCGTCGGCGTCGCCGCGGTACTGGCGCACGAAAGCACCGGCCTTGTTGAATTCAACCACGGCACCCGACTGCGCATCAAGGATGAAGACGGCGCCGCTGTTCATATCGCTGCCAGTTACTGCGATCGCTGCGGCCTGACCAATCGGCTCCGGGATGCCGGTGATAGAAAAAACCTGCGGCTGGCGGCTGAAGAATTTCTGCACCGTGCCATTCTTCAGCAATACGTACACTGCGCCATCGATGCCCAAATCCACAGCATCCTTCAGCGAATCGAAGGACGAGCGAAAATACGGCGAACCTACGCCCAGCCCTTCGGGCGCAATCGGATAACGCCAAATCTGGCCCAAGTCAGCATCGAGCATGTAGACCGTGTTGTTATAAAGCTCACCAGCCAGGACATGCGACGGACGCGCCGAATCAGCTTCGGGAATTTTCAGCGGCGATGCACGCGTGGTCGCTGAGCTGTATTCGTACACCGAACCCGAACCGAACAATACGGCACCCTCGGTGCGCCATCGCGATTCAGCGTTCGTCGCCCACGCAATGTCCGTCAGCCCACGATTCGCCTCCGCCACATCGACGAACTGTAGCGATACCGTCTTTGCCCCCGCCGCAAGTGCAGTGTGATCATCGTTCAGCGGCAGATAGTCGGCTGTGCCGATCTCGGCGTTCAACACATACACGCCCATAGCCGACGCAGCGATGCGCTTGCGGCCAACCGCTTCAAAGCGTGCGATGGGCGACGCCTTCACACGTGTGATCTTCACCAGCGCATCAAGCTGCACACGCGCCTGCGCGCCGACCTCGGCAAAGCGAGCGACGTCATCAGGATATTTTGTCTCGTATTCGGTCACCTTCGCCTGCAGAGCCGACCAGCGCGTGCGCACATCCACCGGCGCAGACGCAGTTCGCGCAGCCACCAGCTGCTCCTCGATCGAGTGTTGAATCTCACGGCGCTCAGCTTCGCCGCTGAACTGCATATATAGCGGTGCGGCGATGCTCACCACAATGATCGGCAGCAGCACCGCCGCCGCGACCGTCAGAAACTGCGTCGTCTTCGCACGCTGTCGCATCGATGTCGGCGCGGGCGCAACAGGCTCAGGAAGCATGCGGCCGCCAAAAATCTGCAGGCTGCGCTTCAACACACCGGCTGCACGGCTCACCGCCGCACGCACCGCCGCACCTACCGGCAGCTTCGGCTCCGCAGATTCAACGGGTTCAGCCGGCTTAACAGGCTTTGCAGACTGCGGCCGGCTCGCTGGCTGCGAAGAACTCGCTGGCTGCGAAGAAGATGAAGAAGAGACAGATGACGCAGGCCGCAACGGCTGCGACGAAGAAGAACGTACGGGCGCTACGTCCTGTTCATCTTGTTGTGCGTCTTGTTCGTCTTGTGCATCATCGCGCACCAACTCATCCGCCATCGCTGCGGCCACATCCTGCACGACGCCAAATGCCACGCCCGCCATCCTGCCCTGCTTGACATTGACGTTCAAATAACCGGCAACCACCTCGGCATCGCCTTTGCTCATACATGCGTTGACCAGCGCATCATTCTGTGCGGTGAACGAACGCTCGCCCGTCAACACGTACATCGTGCCATCCTGATGCGCAACATTGTCAAAAAACACATCGACGGTGGCAGTGCGCCCAACCTTCTGTTCAGCCGCGACGCCCTGCGGTTCGATGCGCTCGAACACGCCGCTGTTCGTACGCACATAGGCGATCGCCGGGCCGCACTGTGCAATCACAACACTGCTCTCACCGACCACGGCGCATGAAATCGAACCTTCCGTCTGCAGCGTTGCGCCACGATTCAAATTCAACAGGCGATCGTTCGCCAGCTTAATTGCCAGGCGCAACGCTGACGTAACGCCGCCCGGCGCGTGTGCATATCCGTCGCACAACACGCGTGCTGCTTCAGCGCAGATATTTGCAGACGCATCCGGCAAATCGAGAAAGACCACCAGCGTCTCACCACTGTGCGCACCGCGCTTCGGCAGCACCCTTACCGCCACCCGGGACGAATCGCCGATTTCCTGACCGTTCTGGACGTGGATGTTCGCGTATGTGACAGTAGCCATAGCCATGATGCGCAGCCGCTTTCGTTCTGAGGCGACGGCGACTTGCGGTTTACATTGTAAACAATCATGAATCACATAGAGGGCACTTGGCAATACAGATTTCGTAGCTACTCAGGCCAGCTATTTTTCCAACGCGAAACACACTATTTTCTCCCCCTTCGGGGGAGAAAATAGTGTGTTTCGCGGGAAATACTGATTTGGGCCTGAGTAGTTACCAGATTTCGCATTACAGCACGTCGCGAATAAAATCACCTACATGCTCACCCTGTCGCTTTTCGACGTCGACCCCGAGGATGCGACCGCCGCTAAACGAGCGGCGCAGCTGCGTGAAGAACTCAACGAACACAGCCATCGTTACCACGTGCTCGACGCTCCTACGATCAGCGACGCCGAGTACGACGCGCTGTTGCGCGAATTACGTGTGCTGGAGGCGGCGCATCCTGCGCTGATCACACCGGACTCGCCCACGCAGCGCGTCGGCGCGCCTTCGGCCGAAGGCTTCGCCAAAGTGGCGCACCCGCGGCCAATTCTGTCGCTGGCCAACGCATTCGACGCCGCCGACGTGCGCGCCTGGCGCGAGCGACTACTGCGCCACGCCGAATCCCTCGGCCTGACCGAGCGCATGGCTGCCACTCGCTTCGTCGTCGAGCCAAAGATCGACGGGCTTACCGTCGTGCTGACATATCGCGACGGCGTCTTCGTGCAGGGCGCCACGCGCGGCGACGGCGCCGTCGGCGAAGACATCACCGCCAACCTGCGCACGCTGCGCCACGTGCCGCTGGCGCTGCGGCGCAGCGCGCATCCGCCCGCACCATCAATGCTCGTCGTGCGTGGGGAAGCATTCGTGACACTCGCCGATTTCGAACACATGAACGAAAAACTGCGCAGTGCTGACGAAAAGACTTTCGCCAATCCGCGCAATTTCGCGGCCGGCGCACTGCGGCAAATCGACCCGGCCGCCACCGCACGCCGGCCGCTCACCGCCTTCTTCTACAACGTCGTCATCACAGATGGAACCACCGCACCCACACAATGGGAATCGCTGCAATGGCTGCGCGCGCTCGGCCTGCCCGTCAGCGACATCGCGCAGCGCTGCGACGACCTCGAAGCGGCGATCGCGTACTGTGAAAGCTACGTCGCACGGCGCGATGAGCTGCCCTTCGAAATCGACGGCATGGTCATCAAGATCGACGACCTCGCATTGGCTGAGCAGCTCGGCTACGTCGGCAAGGATCCACGCGGCGCGCTGGCCTTCAAATTCCCAGCGCGTGAAGCCACGACGCTGCTGCGCGACGTGGCCATCAGCATCGGCCGCACCGGCAATATCACGCCGGCCGCGGTACTCGATCCGGTACAGGTCGGCGGCGTCACCATCACCAACGCCACGCTGCACAACTACGAAGACATCACACGCAAAGACATTCGCATCGGCGACCGTGTCATCGTGCGGCGAGCCGGCGACGTGATTCCATACATCGCCGGCCCGGTCATCGCAGCGCGCACTGGCATCGAGCAGCCGATTCAGCCGCCGACGCAGTGCCCGTTCTGCGGCACACCGCTCGTGAAGCGCGAAGGCGAAGTTGCGCTCTACTGCACCAACGACGAATGCGCCGGCAAAGTCGACCGCGCGATGCAGCATTACGCGGGCCGCAGCGCGATGGACATCGAAGGGCTCGGCGAGAAGATCGTCGCACAGCTCATTGATGCGGGGCTGGTGACCGACGTAGCCGACCTGTATGCGCTACACAAGGATCAGCTGCAGCCGCTGGAGAAGTTTGCTGCAAAGAAAACACAAAACCTGCTCGACGCCATCGCCGCTTCGCGCGAACGGCCGCTCGAGCGGCTGCTGATCGGCCTCGGCATACGCCATGTGGGTGAAGTCGCTGCGCGTGCATTGGCACGGCGCTACGGCAGCATCGATGCGCTGCTGGCTGCCAGCACAGATGAGCTGCAGCAAATCGACGGCGTCGGCCCGATCATCGCCGAGGGCGTAACGGCGTGGGCAGCGCGCCCGGCGACGCGCGCGCTCATCGCCAAGCTGCAGACCGCTGGCGTGAATCCCACGCAGGAGCCGCAGATCGACGCCGTAATCGAGCCACCGCAGGGCTCATTCGCCGGCAAGGTCTTCGTCATCACCGGCACGCTGTCGCAGCCGCGCGAGGAAATTGCCGCGTGGATCGAAGAACGCGGCGGCAAAGTCACCGACAGCGTCAGCAAAAAAACCAGCTATGTCGTCATCGGCGACGACCCCGGCCGCAGCAAGGTCGACAAAGCAATGAAGTTGGAAATTCCAACCATTGACGAAACCGCATTGCGCGCACTGGCCTGACGAAATTGTCAGATTGCGTCAGATGCACCGACGACGGCGGCGGCTACGCTCAATCCATGGCAACACGACGACTCCACTTCGAACGCGGAAATATTTATCACGTCAGCAACGAAGGGGCACACGGTGCGCACATTGCGCACGATGAACACGACATGGCAACGCTGGCCACGCTGCTGCGCGGCGAGGCGGCGGCTCACCACATGCGGCTGCTGGCGTGGTGCGTGCTGCCGCACAGCTATCAGATGCTCGTGCAGCCGCTCGGTACAGAACCGCTGCACGTGTTCATACAGCGCGTGTTCAATCGCTACTCAAAGCGCTTCAATCATCGCTACGCACGCAGCGGCACGCTCTTCGCCGGCCCATTCCGCGCCGAATGGGTCGTGGGCGAACGCACACTCGCGCTATTGTGTCGGCACGTGCATCTGCTGCCTGTATCAACCGGCTGCGCTGCCGCGCCCGAACTTTGGCCGCACAGCGATTTCGCCGAATGGATCGATGACACCGCATGTCTGCGCCCGCTGCGCCATCTCGATGCGACCGCATACGCACAGTTCGTGCAAGCGGGGGAACGACGACAGCCAACAACTCAGATCAGTCAGTTTGTAACTACTCAGGCCTAAGTTCCTGTCCATACGTTTTGTCCGGCAGATTCGCCTCCCCCGCTTTGCGGGGGAGGCGAATCTGCCGCCAGAACTTTTGGCGACTCACTTAGTAGTGCGTCCAGGCAAAACTTGCGGGTCCCCACTAAACATCCTGATATCGGCGCCACGCCGTTGCCAGTGCCGCACCTTCAGCACAAACCCTGGCTGAATCGAAGTACGCCCTTTCAAGGCTGAAAAAGCGCCAAAGGCGCGACGCAGTCCTAGCCCAGACCATCGGTCTGGGATGCACAACCGCACCCGTGGGAAATTGCTGCGTCGCAATGTGATCGCAATGTGATCGCAATGTGATCGCAATGTGATCGCAATGTGATCGCAATGTGGGTTGTAGGTAAGGTTCGCACAGGGCAGACGCTCACAAGTTTTGCTTGGACGAACTACTAGGCCCTGTCCCCTGTCCCCTATCCTCCACCCCTCTGCCGCAACGCCTCATACAGCGCCACCGAACCCGCCACCGCCGCATTCAAAGACTCGATGCGTCCGCGCATCGGCAGCGCCAGCACGAAGTCGGCTTTCTCACGCACCAGCCGGTGCACGCCCTCGCCTTCGCTGCCCACCACCAGCGCCGTCGCTCCCTTCAAATCCGCCGCAAACAGCGGCATCGCACCTGGCCCGCTGTCCAGCGCCGAGACCCACACATCGTGCTTCTTGATCTCCTCGATCGCGCGTACCAGATTCACCACACGCACCACCAGCATGTGCTCGACCGCGCCCGATGACGCGTTGACCACCGCCGGCGTCACCTCCGCACTGCGCCGCTCCGGGATCACCACCCCGTGCACACCCACCGCCTCCGCCGTGCGAATCAACGAGCCGAGGTTCTGTGGATCCTGCAGCGCATCCAGCACCAGAATGAACGGCGCCTCGCCGCGCGCAAGCGCCCGCGCAAATATGTCGTCCAGCTCGGCATACGGATACGCCCCAGCCTCCAGCAGCACCCCCTGATGCTGCGGCGTCACCTGGTTCAATTTGTCGCGCTCCGCGCTGCGCACAGGCACTTTCGCCTGTGCAGCCAGCTGCCGTATGTCGCGCAAAATCGGCGCGTCCTCCACTCCGTCTGCGATATACAACGTCTGAAAACTTCGCCTCCGCGCGCGCAGACTCTCGCGCACTCCATGACGGCTGTAAATACGATCCATTCGCGCAACTATACATTTCGGATTTCAGATTTGATGCATGCCTGGTTCGCTTCGATGTGAAATCTGAAATCTGAAATTCCACTCCCCCTTGTATAGTTGCAGCGTGGAAATTCTGATCGCAACCAACAACGCCCACAAGCTGCAGGAATTCGGCGAAATCTTTGCCCTCGCCGGCGCCGGCACCATCAAACTCATCACTCCGCGCGAGCTCGGGCTGGCACTCGACCCCGAAGAAAACGCCGCCACCTACGTCGGCAATGCGCGCATCAAGGCGCGCGCATTTCGTCAGGCATTGCGCGATTCAGGCGCCCGCGCAGCGTCGATCACATGGGTACTCGCCGATGACTCCGGCCTCGAAGTCGACGCACTTGATGGCCGACCCGGCCTGCGCTCCGCCCGCTATCACAAAGATGCACCGCACGGCGACGGCTGCGTTGCGCTGCTGCGCGAACTGGCCAACGTGCCCGACACCGCCCGCACCGCCCGCTTTCGCGCCCTGCTCGTCGCCGTGTCACTCGTCAACAACTCCGAATATGCCTTCGAAGGCGTCTGCCTCGGCGCCATCGCACACGAAAAACGCGGCGTCGGCGGCTTCGGCTTCGACCCGGTCTTTCTCACCGACGGCGTGCGCACAATGTCCGAAATCACGTCGCACGAAAAACACGTGGTCAGCCACCGCGGCCTCGCTGCACGCCGCATGATCGAGGCGCTGCGCTGGAACGGCGCCCCCCGTGCGCCGCTCGCAGATTCAGCACTCGCTTACACCCGCGCAGTGAAGGCGCGCTGTGAAGCCGCTCTCCTGCGCACACCCGGCGCCGTCGGCCTCGGCATCGGCCAGCTGCCGTCCGGCGAACCCGCACTCGTGCTGAACCTGGCGCGCACTACCGCCTTCGATGAGCCCTCGCACGAAATCGAGGATGTGCCGGTCGTGCTGCAGGAAACAGGAACGCTGAAGATTTCAGATTTGTAATTTCAGATTTGGATGCCGTCCGTCGTCTGCCGTCAATCTGAAATCTGAAATCTGAAATCTGAAATCTGAAATCTGAAATCTGAAATCACAAATGTCCCCTTCCAATCTCGTCTCGCGCATTCGAGCAGAAGTGGCGCGCACCGCACCGCCTCCGGTGCTGATCGGATTTTCCGGCGGCCCCGATTCGCTCTGCCTGGCCGATGCGCTGCTCAGCGCCGGCGGCCGCGTGGTGCTGGCGCATCTGAATCACCGCCTGCGCGGCGCCGCATCTGACGGCGATGAGGTGTTCGTGCGCGAGTTTGCAGCGACGCGCGGCGTAACATGCATCTGCGAAAGCATCGACGTAGCCGCAGCCGCACGCGCATGCAATGAGTCGATCGAACTCACCGCGCGCCGCGCACGCTACGCTTTTCTCGCCCGCGCCGCCGCACAGGCTAACGTCACATGCGTCGCCGTCGCTCATCACGCCGACGACCAGGCGGAGACCGTGCTGCTGCGCCTGTTGCGCGGAACCGGCATCGAAGGGCTGCGCGCCATGGCCGCGCGCGCGCCCCTGCCCGATTCACCTGAATTGACGCTGCTGCGGCCACTGCTCCGCATCACACGCGCCGAAATCGAGCGCTATTGCGCCGACATGAACCTGCAGCCGCGACACGACAACTCCAACGACTCCGCCGAACATACGCGCAATCGCGTGCGCCTCGAACTGCTGCCGCTGCTGCACACGTTCAACCCCGGAATCAAACGCGTGCTGGCGCGCCTCGCTGATCTGGCCTCAGCCGACCACGACATGCAGATCTGGGCCACCCGGCGCGCGTTCGACGAACTGGCGTCGGCCGAGCCAGGCGCCGTGCACGTCGACCGCGTCGGCTGGCGCGCCCTGCCCGCCGGCCTGCAACGCACACTGCTGCGCGAATGCGTTCGCACCCTGCGCAGCGATCTGACGAACCTGAGCTACGACGGCATCGAGGAAGCGCGCACCGTGCTGCTCTCCACAGCCGCACACGCCGAGATTGCCCTTATGGCCGACGTGCGCGTGAATGTGCACGACACAGGATTTTCCGTGCAGCACAGTGACGATATCCAAAATAGATAACAAAATAACCATGCGTAATTGCCCCACCGTACAATCGCCACATGCTCGGTCCCATCGTCGGAATCACCTCGCATAAGTCATTGCGCGATGCACTGCTCGTCGCTGCACAGCAGCTCGGACATGCCGTCGTCTGGGCCGATGAGAACGCAGCGCGTGATGTGGTCGCATGGCTGGCAGCGCATCAGCCCGACCTGATCGTGCTGCAGGCCGACGACGACGCTGCCATGCGCAGTCTGCTCGCCGCGAAAACCAGCCCGGCGACGCGCAGGATGCCCGTGCTCGCCATTGCGCCATTCGAATACGCGGCGCACGCACGCGACGCAGGCGCAGACGCCGTCGTCGACCACACCACGTTCTGCGCCGATACAGCGGTACTGATCCGCACACATCGCCGTCCGGATCAACACGCCGCCATTGCCGCAGCTGCGCAATTGCCACTGCCGGCCCGCGCGCGCGAAGCCGTCGCACAATTCAACGCCGGCGAATACTTCGAACAGCACGAGACCTTCGAGGAAGTCTGGCGCGCTGAACCCGGCCCGATTCGCCAGCTGTACCAAGGCATCCTGCAGGTCGGCGTGGCTTACCTGCAAATCCAGCGCCGCAACTACGACGGCGCGCGCAAAATTTTCCTGCGTGCACAGCAATATCTACATGTGCTGCCCGACGTCTGTCAGGGCATCGATGTCGCCCGCCTGCGCGCCGACGCCTACGCCGCTCTCGCCGAACTCGAACGCCTCGGCCCGGCGCATGTGGCCGAATTCCCGAGTGGGATGATGCGTCCGGTGCATGTCGACGACCGATCGCAACAACTCGTAACTACTCAGGCCCAAATCAGTATTTCCCGCGAAACACACTATTCTCTTCCCCTGCGGGAGAGAGAATAGTGTGTTTCGCGTTGGAAAAATGGCTGGCCTGAGTAGTTACAACAACTCTGACTTTCTACTCTGACCCTCTACTTTCTATGACATACGACTTCACCGGAAAAACCGCCCTCATTACCGGCAGCGGCCGCGGCGTCGGCCGTGCGACGGCACTGCATCTGGCCGCCTGCGGCTGCGACATCGTCATCAATTACCTGCGCAAGCGCAGCGCCGCCGAGGAAACCGCGCGCGAAATCGAAGCGCTTGGCCGCCAGGTGCTCGTCGTGCAGGCCGACGTCGGCGACCCCGCTGACATCGAGCGGCTCTTCGTCGAAACCGATGCGCGCTTCGGTGGGCTCGACATTCTGGTAAACAACGCCGCGTCCGGTTACATCCGCCCGGTGCTCGAACAAAAAGTGAAAGGCTGGGACTGGACAATGAACATCAACGCGCGCGCAGCGCTGTTCACTTCGCAAAAGGCCGCACCACTCATGCAGAAGCGCGGCGGCGGCGCGATCGTCAACGTCAGCAGCAATGGCAGCACGCGCACGCTGCCGAACTACGTCGTCATCGGCGCGTCCAAGGCCGCGCTCGAAGCCGTCACGCGCTACTGCGCCGTCGAGCTCTCGGCGCTGAACATCATCGTCAACGCCGTGTCCCCCGGCCTCATCGAAACCGACGCGCTCGATTTCTTCCCCGATCGCGACAAGATGATCTCGATCGGCCGCGAACGCACACCGGCCGGCCGCCTCGTCACACCCGAGGATGTCGCGCGCGTCATCGCCTTCCTCTGCTCACCTGACGCCTCGATGATCCGTGGCCAGACGATCTGGATCGACGGTGGCTGGGGCATCGACGTACGCTAAAAAGCGCTCACGCAGGCGTGCGCAGCTGCGCGTGAGCCATTCATGAACGGATTCTTGCTCGCCCTCGTTCTTCTCGCCCTCGCCGTGCTGCTGTGGATTGCATCCACGCGCCTGCGCGCGGGCAGCGGCATGCCCGACGGCCAGGTCATCTATAGCGACACTGGCCCGAGCCGCAATGCCAACAAGTCGCTCTACTCGCAACGCTACGGCATCGCCGGCAAACCCGACTATCTCGTGCGCACCGGCAAGTCGATCACGCCGGTGGAAGTGAAGAGCGGCCCAGCGCCGGCGCAACCGCGCGAAGGCCATGTGCTGCAGCTGGCGGCATACTGCCTGCTCGTCGAAGAACAGCTCGGCGCCCCCGTGCACCGCGGCATCATTCGCTACAACAATCGCGAATTTGTCATCGACTGGAACGACGACCTCAAAGCCGATCTGCTCGACGTCCTCGCTGACATGCGCGCCGACATTCAGGCCGGCTCCTCCACCCGCAGCCACGACCACGCCGCACGCTGCCGCTCATGCAGCGTACGCGAGTTCTGCGAACAGCGGCTTTAGATCTCCAGTTCCCTCGCATACGCTCGGGGTGACTGCGCAACGATGCGGCACTGGTGTCGATGCCAGTGCATATCCAGCCGCCGACGTCAGATGCACTTTCCCCACTTCGCTCGCTCTTCTATTCCTCTCATCTCCCCCCACCACAATACGCACCCATGCAAACGCGCCGTGCCTTCCTCGCGTTCGGAATTTCCGCAGTCGTCGCATCGCTCGCAGCGTGCGCACAGACATCACCCGCGCAGATATTGCCGGCGACAAACGCGCCGCAAAGCGTTTCGACCGCCACCACATCTGCGAATTCAGCACAGGCCGCCGAACCAGCTGCAGCACCGCTGCCGACCACCGCGCTGCTGATCGTGACGTCGCAGGCGACCGCCGCCGAACAACCCACCGCCGCCGCCGTCGCAAAGCCCGCGGACGCCGTAACCGCCGTCAAGCCGCTCTTCATCGACTTTTTCGCACCTTGGTGAGGCGCCTGCCAGCAAATGATGCCTGTCGTGCACAGGCTCGAAGCAGAATACGCCGACCGCGTCGAATTTCAATCTCTCAATATCGATGAACCGGCCACGCTCGATGCACAGCAAAAGTACCGCTTCATCGGCCAGCCGCAGTTCGTCATCGTGCACGCCAACGGCGAAATCCTCGCCTCGCGCAATGGCATCTTCACATACGAACAGCTCAAGGGCGATATCGAGAAGGCGCTTGCAAAGTCAAAGTAGAAAGTAGGTAACTACTCAGGCCCAAATCAGTATTTCCCGCGAAACGCACTATTCTCTCCCCCTTCGGGGGAGAGAATAGTGCGTTTCGCGTTGGAAAAATGACTGGCCTGAGTAGTTACGAAAGTAGAGAGTCAGCGTGAGTCTGCCCAGAAGGGCGCATCCGCCGTTGGGAGCGGATTTCATGAAATGGCGCGGTCCGCCGCAGCAGACTCGTGACCAGCCCCGGAGGGGCGCTCGCTTCCCCAGCCCGGGGCGAAGCACCGGAGGTGCGCCAGCCCCAGGTGACGGCGGCGCGACGACGCGCGGTCTTATTTCGCCCCCAACGGCGGGCGCATCCGCCCTGAACTGACTCTCCACTCTTCTTGCCGCGATCTTGCCCGCAACCCGTGCCGCGAAAAAATGGGGGATTGTGGAAATTTTTGTGCGGCGTGCGCATTGCAATACGAACGTCTCTGCCCTACACTCACTGCGCCATGTCTAGACAAACGCAATCGCTCGACGGCCAGTGGCAGTTCTGGCTCGATACCGACGGCTCGCTCAAACTCAACAACTTCGACAAGGCGCCCGCACGCGAAGTCTCCGTGCCCGCACCATGGCAGGCGCACGAAGGCCTGCGCGACGCCTCCGGCATCGGCTGGTACCGTCGCACGGTCAAGCTGAATGCGAAGGCACTCAAAGACGCCACTGTCGTGCTGCGCTTCGGCGCCGTCGATTACATCGCCGACGTATTCGTCAACGGTAAGAAAGCTGGCTCGCACGAGGGCGGCTACCTGCCCTTCGAACTCGATGTGACGAAGCTCGTCGTCGCCGGCAACAACACCGTCGTCGTACGCGTCGACGACACACTCGCGCGCTTCTCCGAAATCCCGCACGGCAAGCAGTCATGGTACGGGCCGATCTCCGGCCTCTGGCAGTCGGTCACGCTCGAGTCGCGTCCGCTCGCACACATCACCGCGCTCAAGCTCACGCCGCACGATCACGTCATCGACGTCGAAGCGTCAGTCACCAAAGCCGCGCGCGGTGCCGAAATCGCCGTCATCGTCGTCGACCCGCAGGGCCGCACGGTCGCACAATGCACCGCCACGGTGAAAAGTGCGAGCGCCAAAGTCACCTGCGAAATTACCGGCGTGCAGCTGTGGGACGTCGATTCACCGAACCTCTACACCGTGCGTGCAACGCTCGGCAAAGACGCCGTCGAAGATACCTGTGGCTTTCGCACCGTCGAATCGCGCGATGGCAAGCTCTGGCTGAACGGTCGCCCGTTCTACATGCGCAGCGCGCTTGACCAAGACTATTACCCAGACGGCATCTACACCCCGCCGTCGCTCGAGTACATCGAAGATCAGTTCCGCAAAGCCAAGGCGATGGGCCTCAACAGCCTGCGCATTCACATCAAGGTCGGCGACCCGCGCTATTACATCGCCGCCGATCGCGTCGGCCTGTTGATCTGGACCGAAATGCCGAACTGGCAAGTGCTCACCGAAGCGACAAAGGTCCGCGCGCGCGCCACCTTCGAAGGCATGCTCGCCCGCGACTGGAACCGCCCGAGCATTGCCATTCGCAGCGTCATCAACGAAGCCTGGGGCGTCGACATTTACGATCCGGCGAATCGCCAGTGGATGGCCGATTCCTACAACTGGCTCAAAGCCGCCGATCCGGCGCGCCTCGTCGTCGACAACTCGCCCTGCCAAAGCAACTTCCACGTCGTCACTGATATCGACGACATGCACATCTATTACACGATCCCGGATCACTACACGCAGTTCCGCGATTGGACGCGCGCATATGCAGGGCGCCCGAAGTGGACGTTTACGCCGCAGCTGAACGGCCCTGAAGAACGCCGCAAGTTCATTCAGGGACAGTGGACGGCCGACTGGGTCGAACCCGCCACCGAGAATCGCCGCCGCGGCGATGAACCGCTCGTCGTGTCCGAATTCGGCAACTGGGGTCTGCCCGACCTAGACCTGCTGCGCAAGCATTATGGCGGTGACCCGTGGTGGTTCGACACCGGCCTGCAGCACGGCGAGGGCCAGGTATATCCACGCGGCATCGATGAGCGCTTCAACCTGTATCGCATCGACCGCGCCTTCCCGACGCTGAAGGCGCTGACCGACGCGTCGCAGGACATGGAGTTTCTCGCGCTGAAGTATGAGCTCGAGGAGATGCGCCGGCACGCCAGCATTCAGGGCTACGTCATCACCGAGTTCACCGATCTGCACTGGGAGTGCAACGGCCTGCTCGACATGGCGCGCAACCCGAAGCGCTTTTTCAAGAGCATCGCCGACATCAACGCCGACGACGTGATCGTGCCGAACTGGACGCGTGTGGCGTTCTATGAAGGCGAACGCGTCGAAGTTTCGCTGGCCGTGTCGCAGTACTCAACGCGCGACCTGAGCGACAGCCACCTCGAGTGGAGCGTAGCCGGCACGAAACTGAGCGGCCGCATCGACGGCGTCTCGCCTGTACAAGCCGACGTGATCGACGCAGGTGCGATTGCATTCGACGCACCCGCAATGCCGAAGAGCCGCAAGCTCAGGCTCGAGCTGAAACTCGTGACAAAGGGCAAGGTCACTGCAAAGAATCACCTCGATTTGTATCTGTTCCCGCGCGCGGCTGCGAAGCCGACGACGAACGCGAAAGTCTACGCGCCCGAACTCGCGGACGCGCTGCGCAGCCTCGGCTACGCCGTCGTCGATGACATCGGCGCGGCCGACGTCGTGGTGGCCGCGAAGCTCACTGAGGCGCTGCGCGAATACGCAATGCAGGGTGGCAAAGTGTTGTGGCTCGCTGAGAACGATGACGCGCAGCAGACGATTCTGCACGGCACGAACTCGGCGCACGTCGGCCCACGCGCCGGCACCTCATGGTCCGGCGACTGGGCGAGCAACTTCAACTGGCTCAACCAGGATGTGCTCTTCAAGGACATCCCGACCGATGGCCGCGTCGACTTTGCGTTCGCCGACCTGACGCCCGAGCATGTCATTCATGGCGTGCATCCGTACTCGTTCGGCGACGATGTTCACTCCGGCTTGTTCCTCGGCTGGATTCACAAGGTCGTCGCGCTGATCGCCGAACGCCAGATCGGCAACGGCCGCGTGTTCATCAGCACATTCCGCCTCGGCGCACAGGCGACGTCGCACCCGATCGCCGCAGTCATGCTGCGCGACATGATCGCGCATACGGCGCGGTAGGAAGAAGTGGATAGTGATAGTGGATAGTGGTTAGTGAAAGATAAGCCGTAACTATTCAGGCCAGCCATTTTTCCAACGCGAAACACACTATTCTCTCCCCCTTCGGGGGAGAGAATAGTGTGTTTCGCGGGAAATACTGATTTGGGCCTGAGTAGTGACGATAAGCCACTATCTACTATCACTATCTACTATCACTCTCCCCCCCTCGCACCCCATGCCACTCACCCCCATCCCCTACACCCACGTCGCTTTCAGTGATTCATTCTGGACGGAGCGCATTCGCATCAATCGTGAATCCACGCTGCCGACGATCTATAAGCAGCTCAAGCAAACCGGCCGCCTCGCCGCATGGGAAGGCTGGAAGAAAGGCGACCCCAATCCGCCGCACGTATTCTGGGACAGCGACACGGCAAAGTGGATGGAAGGCGCAGCCTATTCGCTCGCGCAGCACAAAGACAAAAAACTTGAACGCACGCTCGACGGCATGATCGAACAGCTGGCGACGCTGCAGACGAAGGACGGCTACCTCAACTCGCACTTCACGCAGGTCGAGCCGAAGAAGCGCTGGACGAATCTGCGCGATCAGCATGAGCTGTACTGCGCCGGCCACCTGATGGAGGCAGCGGTCGCGTACTTCGAGAGCACCGGCAAGCGCAGCTTCCTCGACATCATGTGCCGCTACGCCGATTACATCGACGCGTGCTTCGGCCCGGAGAAGGGCAAGCTGCGCGGCTACTGTGGGCACGAGGAAATCGAGCTGGCGCTGGTGCGTCTGTATCGCGCCACGAACGAGCCGCGTTATCTGAAGCTGGCGCAGTATTTCGTCGAAGAGCGCGGCCGCGGAAAAATTTCTTGGGGCGCACATCCGAAATCGAAGCAGCGCTATGCCAATTACTTCGACCTCGAAGCGCAGGCGCGCGGCGATGATCCAGCGGCGTTCTGGGCGAAGAGCTACGAATACCTGCAGGCGCACAAACCAGTGCGCGAACAAGACCAGGTCGTCGGCCACGCCGTGCGTGCCGTGTATCTCTACAGCGGCATGGCCGACCTCGATCTGCTCGGCGCGAACAACGGCGATCCGTTTCTGCCGACGCTCGAAAAGCTGTGGTCGCATGTGACTGCGCGGCGCATGTACGTCACCGGCGGCATCGGGCCGAGCGCGAGCAACGAAGGCTTCACCACGGATTACGACTTGCCGGACGAGACGGCGTATGCCGAAACGTGCGCCGGCATCGGCCTGATTTACTGGGCGCATCGCATGCTGCAGCTCACGAGCGACGGTCGCTATGCAGACGTGCTGGAGCGTGCGCTGTACAACAACGTGCTCGCGGGCGTTTCAGCGGATGGAAAGTTGTTCAACTATGTGAACCCGCTCGCGTCACGCGGCGTGCATCACCGCAAAACGTTTTTCTCGTGCGCCTGCTGCCCACCCAACATCGTGCGCCTGCTGGCCAGCGTCGGCAATTATTTTTATTCAACGAGCAACGACGGAGTGTGGGTGCACATGTACGCGCAATCGGACGTGCACATCGATTCATACGGCCTGCAGATTCAGCAGCGCAGCGGCTATCCGTGGGACGGCGCCGTGGCGCTGGCGCTGCGGCTCGAACAGGCGAGTGAATTTGTGCTGCACCTGCGCATCCCTGAATGGTGTGAGAGCAGCTTGGTGCGCATCAACGGCGGCGACGTCGAACTCGGTGCAGCGCAGATGATCGACGGCTATCTGCACATCCGCCGCCATTGGCAGGACGGTGATGTGGTCACGCTAAACCTCGACATGTCGGTGCAGCTGATGAACGCGAATCCAGCCGTGCCGCAAACACTCGGCCGCGTCGCAGTACAGCGCGGACCGCTCGTGTATTGCGTCGAACAAATCGACAACGATGCGAATCTTGATCAGCTGCTGATCTCGCGTGAAGCCGAATTCACCGAGACGACAGCCGACAACGGCACACTGCGCCTGCACACGTCCGCACTGCGCGCGAGCGGCGCCGGCTGGGACGAGCAGCTGTATCGCTCAGCTGAGCCAAAGTACAAACGCACCGAGATCGTCGCCGTTCCCTACTGCGACTGGGACAACCGCGGACAGGGCGAAATGCGCGTCTGGCTGCGGGCGCTTCCAATGACGTAAGGATGTCCGTCGTCTGCCGTCTGCCGTCTGCCGTCCGTCTCAAACTCTTACATACAATACAAAGCAAATGCGCTATCTGACCTCCATCGGCGAGAAGACTTACAAGATCGACATCAACCGCGAAAACGAGGTTGTGCTGGACGACGTCCCACAGGTGCTTGACCTGCGGCCGATCGACGATGCCGGCCTGTATTCGATGCTCATCGACAACAAGTCGTTCGAAGCGCTCGTAGAAGAAGTTGACGGCGAATACCGCGTGCTCATCAACGGCGTGCTGTATCACGTGCAAGTGGCCGACGAGCGCGCCAAGCGACTGGCTGAAGCAGCCGGCGCATTCACTTCGACCAACGGCGAAGCACAGATGAAGTCACCGATGCCCGGCCTGATCGTCGCTATTCCGGTGAACGAAGGCGACGTCATCAAGAAGGGCCAGGTGGTGCTGATCCTCGAATCCATGAAGATGGAAAATGAGTTGAAGGCACCGCGCGACGGCACGATCACCTCGATCAAAGTGCAGCCGCGTCAGGCGGTGGAGCAGGGGCAGGTGCTGCTCACGATTGCGTAAGAAATAACTGCACAGGCCTCAGGTCGGCCCTTCTCGCGAAATGTAACTACTCAGGCCAGCCATTTTTCCAACGCGAAACACATGCGTGTTTTGCGACGGGAAATGAACCAACCCGAAGTAAACCAACCTGAGTGGATACCCTAAGACTGTGAACACGCCCACCGCACTTGCTACCGCGCTTGGGGTTCACCCACTGATTGGGGAAGTGCTGTGGGCACGTGGCTGCCGCGATGTCGACGCGGCGCGCGCCTTCCTCGACCCAGCCTTCTACACGCCGACGCCGCCCGAGCGGATGCCAGGCATGGCACAGCTGGTCACACGCCTGCGCGCCGCCATCGAGACGAAAGATCTGATTCGCATCTGGGGCGACTTCGACGTCGACGGGCAGACGTCCACCAGCGTATTGCTGCTCGGCCTGCACAGCCTCGGCGCGCGCGTCGATTTCACCATCCCCGACCGCGCGGTTGACAGCCATGGCCTCAACATCGCCGGCCTGCGTCAAGCGGCGGAAGACGGCGTGCGCGTGCTGCTCACGTGCGATTGCGGCATCACCGATTTCGACGCAATCGAATTTGCCGCCTCGCTCGGCATCGACGTCGTCATCAGTGATCATCACGATCCGGAACACGACGCGGCCGGCGCATTTCGCCTGCCGGCGGCGTGTGCAGTGGTAAATCCCAAGCTGCTGCCCAGCGGACATCCACTCGGTCAGCTGCCCGGCGTTGGCACAGCGTGGAAGATCATCGAGGCGCTGGCCGGCCCGCAGCAGGCGCAGCCGCTGCTCGATCTCGTGGCACTCGGCATCGTCGCCGACGTAGCCGTGCAGAGCGGCGACACACGTTTTCTGCTACAGCGCGGGCTGGCGGAAATGCGCCAAGTGCAGCGGCCCGGTGTGCGAGCGCTGCTGCGTTCGGCCGGCCTCGATGCGCGCACACTCAACGCAGACAGCGTCTCTTTCCAGCTCGGCCCGCGGCTGAACGCAGCCGGCCGTCTGGCACATGCCAGCCTGTCGGTTGAACTGCTCACCACCGCCGATGAAGCGCGCGCAAACGAAATCGCCACGCAGATCGAATTGCTGAATACCGAACGACGCGCGTTGCAGAAAATCGTCGAAGCTGCGGTGCTCGAGCAGATCGAGCGCGACCCGATGTTGACGCAGGCGACGGCGCTGGTGTTGCACGCACACGACTGGCCGGCGAGCATCATCGGCATCGTAGCGTCCGGCGTCGCCGAGCGCTACAAGAAACCAGCAGTGCTGATCACAGTGCAGGAGAACGGCGTCGGCCGCGCATCAGCACGCAGCGTGGCCGGAGTGGACATTCACGCAGCGATCGAGGCCACAGGGGATCTGACACTCGGCGGTGGCGGGCATCCGATGGCAGCCGGCTTCGGCATCCGCGGTGAAAACATCGCTGCGTTTACAGCACGGCTGTGCGAGGCAGTGGCGATGCAGCAGCCGGTCGAGCAACCGGCGGACGCGCCAACGCGCGAGATTTTTCGCGTGGCATGGCACGACGCTGCGCTGCCGCTCGCCGAACAGCTCGAACAGCTGGCACCGTTCGGCGCGGGCAATCCACGCCCGCTGCTGCTGAGCGACGGGCTGCGCCTGGTGCGCGCCGAACCGCTCGGCAAAGATGGCCGTCATCGCACGCTCCTGCTGAGCGACGGCGGCGAAACCATCACCCGTGCAGCATGGTGGCGCAGCACACACCTGCCGCTGCCGGCGCCCGGCACAACGCTGACGCTGCAATTCACGCTGCGCAAAGACATCTGGCGCGAACGCGAGCGCGCACAGATCGAAGTCGTGACGCTGCAGGAAGGCGATGTACTGAAATCCGCCAAACTCGCCGCAGGCAGTGATGCCAGCCGCTTTCGAATTCTCGATCTGCGCAGCTCGCACGAGCGCGAAGTGGTGCTGACAGCGCTGATCGCGGAGCACGGCGCAGCGAACGTATCGGTATGGCGCGTTGGTGCACAAGTGGACGAACCGCGCGCAGTGCTGGTGCTGTGGGATGCGCCGGCTGGCATTGATGAACTGCGCCATGCACTGACAGTGCTGCGGCCGGGCACGGTGGTGCTGTTGACGACGACGCCGCCACCAGCTGGTGGTGAGGACGCGCCGGCGTTCGTGCGAGAACAAGTGCTGCGCATGATGAAGGCTGCGCAGGGCCGCGGCGATTCACTCGAGGATGACGCGGTGATCGCGCGGATGGCGCGGCGCATCAATCAGCGGCCGGCGACGGTGCGCGCGGCGGTCCGTACGTGGCAGGGCGATGCGGCAGCGGCGGCGACGCTGGAGTGGCTGCTGCAGGAGACGCAGGCGTGGCGCCGTTACATGGCCGAGGCGCCGGCCGCGGCGGTGCTGGCGGACAACGACTGACACGCAATCAGCGACCATCAGCTTCAACTACTTCGCCATCGCTTTCAGCGCTTCGTACGCCGGCCGCGTGACCGTCTTCGGATACACCGGGTCGATTACCGCCCACCAATACTGCTCGTTCTCCGGCTTCCAGTCGAACTGCGGCAGCGAAAGCGCAATCATCGGGCCGATCCACGGCGTCCAGTGCATCTTTGCAAAGCGATACGCGCGTACGAGATAGTCGGCCTTCGTCTGCTCGTCGACGGCAAACCACGCATACGACGGGTTGACGCGGTCGCTCGTCCAGCCAAATTCGAGCACCGCCACCTGTTTGGCGGCATCACCACGGCGTTCCATAATGCGCCGCAGGTCTTCGACATGGCGGAACGAGAAGAAGCGCTGCCCGCCCAGCTCGCGCACAGACGCGACGAGACCAGGGTCGGCTTCGGGCGGCGCGCGGAAACCGGGCGCATGCACACCGAGCAGGTCGAAGTACGGCGCGGCGCCAGCGTCGTACATCGCTTCGAGGTACTGCTCATCGGGCACGGCGGCCGGTGGGCTGCTGCCGGTGGGCGACAAGCCAGCGCTGATCACCAGCGCGTGCGGGTCGGCGCGGCGAATCGCCGCGGCGCAGCCCTTCAGCATGGCGACATACTCGAGCACATCCGGTGCGACGCCGCCCCATTCGCGCGCCAGGTTCGGCTCGTTCCACACCTGATACGCCGCCACCTTGCCCTTGTAGCGCGCAGCAATCACGCCGCAAAAGTCGTAGAAATTCTGCAGGTCGCGCGGCGGACCGGCGGCGATGCCCTGGTTCAGCGGGTAGTCACGTCGATCCCACCACGGCTCGCGATCAAGTCGCACAATCAGATTGTGCGTGAAAACTTCCGTCGCTAAAAACACCACACGGTCTGCACGGCTCCAGTCGTACTTGCCCTTCTCGAGCTCGATGTCGCGCCAGGCGAAGGTCTGCTTCACCCAGTCAAAGCCCGCCTCACGGATCAGGCCAAGATCGCGCGTGGCGATTTCTTCCTTCCACCACAAGTAAGCCTCGAAGCCGTAACTGGGCGAGGGCAGCCGCCGCGCAGGAACTGCCGTCGGAGGCGGCATCGGCGTCGGCGCGCAGGCGGCGAGGAGGCAGCAGAGGGTAATAGTGGATAGTGACAGTGATGGTTTCATATGCAATGCATCCGCGCACAATTCCTGCTGACACCAGTAACGATCACTATCCACTATCTGCTCACTCCTTCCCCATCGCAGCCACTGCCTCGAAGGCCGGACGCGGCGAGCCGTTACGGCGCGTGATGCTGTACGGCGACACGTTCGCGCTCGGATCATCCGGCTCCGGGCCGATTTTTTGGATGTAATCCAGATTGAAAATGATCGCGAATTTCACAAAGCCGCTCTCGCGCATGATCTTGAAACCCTGCACAATCCAGTCAGCCTGCTCCTGCTCAGTGTTGTCCAGCGCAAAGTCGAAACCCGTCGGCGCAGCCTGCGCCGGTGTGCCGTCCTTGCGCTTCAGGTTTTCCATGCTCGCCCAGCCGAACTCGGTCACGCACAACGGCTTGCCCGTCTTGGCGCGGTAATCGAACAGCGTGCTCTTGAACGACCACGAATGGTTCGGGTTATCGAACGGGCCGCGGAATTTCGCCGCCGGATCGTTATAGCCCTCGTTCCACAGTTTGTCCGGCGGCATGTTGTAACCGTTCAGATGAACGCCAATGCAGTCGACTTTGGCGGGGCCGCCGGCAGCGACGAATTCGTCGAGGTAGGCGTAGTCGTCCTTAAAAAGATCGCGGCTGCCATCGTTCTGTGAGGCACCGGTGGGAGAAAGCGCTCCCATCACCACGACGATGGCCGGATCAATTTCGCGAATGGCCGGCACGACGGCGTCGAGGAAGCGCACGTAGTCTTCAGCAGCGACCTTGCCGGACGGGATGCGCCACTCGCGATCGAGGTTCATTTCGTTCCACACTTCGATCGCCTGCACACAACCTTTGTAGCGCGCACTGATGCGCTGAAAGAAGCGCGCGGCCTGTTGAAAGTCATCGGGCGGGCCAAGCAGGCCTGGGTCAGCAATCGAACGCAGATGCTGCGGCGCATCGATCACGCCGAGCATGATGTTCATGCCTTTCTTGTTTGCGTCGCCCATGAACGCATCCATCAGTTGCCATTTGTAAAGCTCGTCTTTGCCGGGTGCGCTTTCATATTCGTTCCAGCGCACCTGAGCCTTGGTCCAGTTCATCTTGAGCTGCTCGGCCATGATCGAGTTGAACATGCCGATATCGCCGACGGCCCAGTTGCTCTGAATGCCGTAGCCGAACGACGTGGTCGCTGGGCGCGGATTCGGGCAGGCGAAATCGTCGATGCCGGCCACTTTGCCGTGCGGGTCCATCGGCACAGCGGCGGCAGGCGCCTTCGTCGCAGCAGGCACACCAGCAACCGCAGCGGCGTCGCCGGTGGCGGGCACAGGCGTGTTCGCCAGAGTGTCGACGTTCGGCGCGATGATCGTCACCTGTGGTACGAACGGCGTAACGGTCATGCCCGAGACCGATTTCCCGCTGAGCGTCTTCATCAACCGAGTGGCGCCAAAGTACACCAGCACGACAGCCAGGATGAGGGCAGCGACGACGACGAGGGCGGTGAGGATCAGCCGTCGACTGCGCCCCTGTTTGGGATCGGGGGTTGTATTCACGTTAGGCCAAATCTTAATCGGTCTACTGCGACGTCATGACCCCACGCAGCACCTCACACGCCGGGCAGCTGCCATCGGGCCGGATCATGGCATACCCAGCCTGCGGGTCGCCCACATCGCCGGCCACCCAAAGCGTTGAGTCGATGTTCCAGACGATCATCAGGCGCACCTTGCCAGACTCATGCGAGAGTTTGGCCGCTTCCGCCAGCCACTGTGCCTGCTGCGCCTGCGTGATGGAAGACGCCCAGGCGTAGTTGCCGGGCATGCCGCCGGCGAAGCCTTCAGCGGTGGCGTAACCGATTTCGGTGAAGCACACGCTGCGCGCACCACCGAACGCTTGGGAGTAGTGATCGCGCATCGTCAGATACTGCGGCGCGCGCGAAGTGCCGCCGGGGATGGTCGGGGAAGCGAAGCCGCTCACAAAATGCGCGCCGATGCAGTCCATGTAGTCCTGCGCGCCAGCCGCCGCCATCTGCAGCAGAAACATGACATCGTCGCAGCCGTTCCGCGAGCAACCTCCACCGAAGGCATCGCTCGCCACTAGCCCTCCACTAATAACCAGCGTGTTCGGGCTGGCGGCTTTGATCGCCGCATGCGCCAACTTGAGCAGCGCGGTGTAGCGCGCACCGTTTATCGAACCAGACGGCCACGCGCCGTCATAGTTCGGCTCGTCCCACACTTCGATCGCGTCCGCGCCGGCCGCCGCCAGCTTGCCGAGATGCTGCGCCCATTCGCGCTGATAGCCTTCATCCAGCACGCGCGCACGATCGCCATACGCTGCAAGCAATACCTTCAGGCCGGCTGCCTTCGCCTCAGCGATGAACGTCGTCGGTATTTCGAAGCCGGACACCGATGTTCGAATCCAGCTCATACCGCTGCTCTTCATCTGCGTGACATGTTGAAAACCTGCGGTGTGCCCACCGAGCTCAAACAGCGGACCGGAGCTCGTCACCGCCTGCACGGCAGTGGATGCTTCGATCGCCGGCGCATCCTTCGACACGCGCAGCGTCCCAGACGGCACAGCCAGTGCGCGGCTGGTCTTGAAGGTCGGCACGATCGGATATTCGCCAACGTCAGCCGGCGCCAGCACCTGAATCACCTCATCAAGATGCACGTTGGTGACGACAACGCCGACGGCGATGGCCAACTCAGGAACTGGCATCGTCAACTGCGGCAGACGGTGTTCGACAAACGCGCTCACAATTTCGGCGATGTCGGCGCCGTGCGTCACCATGTCGAGTCCGCGCAGAGTAACGCCGCGCACGTTGTATTCACCGAGGCGCTCGAGCGAACGCTTGAAGCTGGCGGGTGTGTTGATCCAGACGTTCTGCTGAATGCCGCGCGTATTCAAATACGAATAGCGATATGCCTGCGCAGTTTCGTCGAATTTCAAACCAGTGAAGGCGCCAGCCCACAGCAGCCGCACGAGCGCCGAGGGCTGCACCTCAGCCTGCACGGGTTCGAGACGGCCAAGCGGCGCCAGCGCATCTTCGAGGCGCAGCATCTGCGTGCCGCCATACGCGTCCTGCCGAATACTCTGCGCCGGAACCACAAGCTGCAGTTTGTAACGATTTACCCGACCGACGGCCCAGCTTAACAGCGAGACGAGCTGATCCGACGTCAACGCGCCGGGGTTGACGCTCAGATCAAGTTTGATGTAGTTGGCCGTACGCCCAAGCGCCGCTATGTCGTAGCCGCCCGCGTCCCATTTCGCACCAACCAGAATGGGCGCCGGCACAGCGACGGACAACGTGCGAGCCTTTGCCTGCAGCGCCGACGAGAGTTCAGCGATGAAGCTGACGAACAACTCGCGCTGCTTCAGATCGAGGCCGCGATAATCCAGCTCAACGCCGGGGTAGTTGCCGGCCTCAGCGAGGGACACGATGTTGGCAATATGCAACTGACGGCTGGAAGGGCTGGCGAGCATGTCGCGCAGCAGGCGGCGATTCACCTCACCCTTGTCATTCCAGTTGCGCAGCACCGGAACCACGCGCGTGGCGGGCGGCGCCTGCAAGCGTGTACGGTCGCCGACGATGCCGCCGAAGTCACCAAGGTAGAGGCCGGATGCGCTCACTTCACCGACAAACGCAGCCATCGGCATTTCTGACGCGTTCGCAGCCGCAGCTTCCTGCGCCGTCGTCGGCGGCAACTCGACACCGAGAATGGGCTGGGTGGCACTGGTTTTCACCAGCAGCACAGCAGAAGGCAGATGCGTCACCGTGCCGACAATTTCACGCCGCGCATTGTCAACGTCGCCGCCAAGCCATACCCAGATGCGCTGCTCTTCGTACCAACCATAGATGTCGAAGCGATTCAGGTTGGTAGCACTAACCGGCACAGGCATGCGCAGCATCACGCTCGACGGATGGACGGCGCACGTGGTGATGCCAACATAATTGCTCTGCAGCGTAAGAGCCTTGGGCAGCGCTGTTAGCGCCTGACGCAGGTCAGTGCGTTTGGGATTCAGGAAATCAGCCTGCGCAACGCTGGTGAAGCGCACACCAAAGCTGCCAACGAGATTTTCCGGCGCGACAGTGATGCTCAGATTTTCCGGCGAAATGATCGTCTGCCGATCGACGCTGAATTCTTCACAGTCGCTGGTGTTGAAGTAACGCACACCGAAAATACTCAACCCGGCAGCGAGTACAACGCCGGCGGCAATGAGCAACGTCTTCACCCAGCCGCGACCCGTCTTCGGAAGCAACAGTGTGGTGCGCGGCTTCTCGAGTGTGGGACGCGGCGGCTTGCGCGTGCGAAATTCGCTGCTGGAAAGAATCTGCGGGATTCGCTCTTGAATCGTCGAATCCGCCGAGTCTGGAGGGGCGGCGGAACCGCCGGGATCAGGCATCCCCATGAGGAGATCATTGTACTGATTTCGTAACTGCTCAGGCCTACGTCGATATGTCCCGCGAAACACGCGATTCCTCGTCCCTTCGGGAGGAGGAATCGTGCGTTTCGCGATGAAAAATAGAGCGGCCTGAGTAGTTACCTGATTTCAGATTAAATAACGAGCGCAGCACCAAAATCTGAAATCTGGCAACTACTCAGGCCCAAATCAGTGTTTCGCGTTGGAAAACCAGCTGGCCTGAGTAGTTACGAAATCTGAACTATTCAGAACCGTACCGCCACACCCCGACCAGCCAAGTAGCGTTTGACGTCGGCGACGCGAAAAGTCTTGTAGTGAAAAACCGATGCAGCCAGCACCGCGCTGGCGCCGGCATCGACGGCCTCGTAGAAGTGTTCCAGCTTGCCAGCGCCCCCAGAGGCGATGACGGGGATGTTCACTGCCTGGCTCACCGCGCGCAGCATCGGCAGGTCGAAGCCGTCCTGGGTGCCGTCGGTGTCCATGCTGGTGAGCAGAATTTCGCCGGCACCGCGCCCTTCGGCTTCGACCGCCCATTCCACCAGATCAAGCTCGGTCGGCACGCGCCCGCCGTTCAAATACACGCGCCACGAATCACCGTCACGCCGGGCGTCGATGGCCAGCACCACACATTGCGCTCCGAATTTCCACGCCGCTTCGTTCAACAGCTGCGGATTGCGCACCGCCGCGGAGTTGACGGCGCATTTGTCGGCACCGGCCAGCAGCAGCGCGCGGAAATCTTCCGGACTGCGCACGCCGCCGCCGATCGTAAAAGGGATGAACACTTCGTCGGCCACCCGGCGCGCCATGTCCACCGTGGTGCCACGGCCCTCGTGGCTGGCCATGATGTCGAGAAAAACCAGCTCGTCAGCGCGCTCATCGTTGTAGATCGCCGCCTGCTCAACCGGATCGCCCGCATCCTTCAGGTTGACGAAATTGACGCCCTTCACCACGCGGCCGTTGGCGACATCGAAGCACGGAATGACACGCTTAGCGAGCACCAGACTCCTTTGCCGCAACCTCCAGCGCCTCCGCCAGGTCCAGCGTTCCTTCATACAACGAGCGCCCGACGATCACGCCCGCCACGCCGCGCGGCGCGTACGCCAGCAGCTCACGAATGTCGTTCATGTCGCGCACACCCCCGGACGCCATCACACACAGGCCGGTCACCTGAGCCAGCGCCGCCGTCAGTTCCGCCGCCACACCGCTCAGCATGCCGTCGCGGCCAACCTCCGTATACAGCGCGTGCACCACGCCGCGGTCGCGCATCTGCGCGCCGACCGCGAGCGCGGTCAGCGGCGTCGCTTCCTGCCAGCCGCGCGTCACGATCAATCCGTCGCGCGAATCGAGGCCAACCGCCAGCGCTTCAGCGCCGTAGCGCGCCAGCACCGCGCTGACCAGTTCGGGCTGTTCGATGGCCGCGGTGCCGATCACCACGCGCGTCGCGCCTGCGTCAAACGCCGCCTGCACATCAGCCAGGCTGCGCACACCGCCGCCGAACTGCACCTTGAGCGTCGTCGCCGCCGCGATGCGTGCCAGCGCCGCGCGATTCGCCGCCGATGCCTCAGCCGCGTCGAACGCACCGTCGAGGTTCACCACATGCAGCCACTGCGCGCCCGCCGCCGCCCAGCGATGCGCAATCTCGACCGGGTCGCTCGCATACGTCGTCTGCCGGTTCGGGTCGCCTTGCTTCAGGCGCACCACCTGCCCATTGCGCAGGTCGATGGCGGGATAGATTACGAAGTTGTCAGACATGTCAATCTTGAAATTTGAGATTTCACATTGCAGATTTCACATTGCAGATTGAGGTCGAATTATTTCGCAAAATGTGTTCCGCCTGATCCGTCGAGCGGTGTGCTTCAATGTGCAATGTGAAATCTGCAATGTGCAATAACTAAGTGAGTCGCCAAAAGTTCTGACGGCAGATTCGCCTCCTCCGCTTTGCGGGGGAGGCGAATCTGCCGGACAAAACTTATGGACAGGAACTTAGCTTTCCACAAAATTCTTCAGCATCTGCAATCCAACGTCCTGGCTTTTTTCAGGATGGAACTGGATGCCGCTCACATTGCGGTGCGCAACCACCGACGGAAATTCATAGCCGTACTCAGTCGTGCACAGCACATCGTGTGCGTCGACGTCGGCGGCATGAAACGAGTGCACGAAATACGCATAACCGTGCGGATCGACGTCGTGCAGCAGCGCATGCGGGCTGCGCGGCGTCACCTGGTTCCAGCCAATGTGCGGAACAGGCAGCGGGCGCCCAGCGTCGCTGTGCTTTTCATCCGCCCAGCGAAATTTAATGATGCGCCCGGGGATCAAGCCGAGGCCCTCCCACGTACCCATCTCCTCACCGACGTCGAACAGCAGCTGCATGCCGACACAGATGCCGAGCAACGGCGTACCCGCGTCCGCCACATCACGCATGCGCTGAAACAAGCCGCGCGACTGCAAGCCCTGCCGGCAATCGGCGAACGCACCGACGCCCGGCAGCACTACTTTGTCCGCCGCGACGATCTGTGCGGCGTCGTCGGTCAGCACGATCCGCGCACCACTGTCGGCGCTGACGTATTCGAGCGCCTTACAGATGTTGCGCAAATTTCCCGCGCCGTAGTCGACCACGACGATGGTCTTTCCCATAATGCATGCGATATTACCGCGCTGTGCTCACCCGAAACACCAGCTCGTTTTCAAACTCCAGCCGCTCGATCTCCCAGCCGCGGCCGGCGACGAGTGCGTCGAAGCGCTCGGCATACTGCTGCGCCATGCCGACGTTGCGGCCGCTCACGCTGCGCGTCGGATACGAGACGATCAGCGTGCGCGCACGGATCGCGTCCAGCAGCCGCCGCCCAGCGTCTTTGTCCACCTGTTCGAGGCACGGCAGCGTCTTCAACACGAACGCTACGTCGACCGGTTCACTCGGCGGGTCGCTGATTACATCGCGCACTTCGCAATGCGCCTGCACGTCGAGCAGGGGCAGGGCGGCGCCGAGGAACTGCATCATGTCGGCGTAGATGTCGACGGCGTGGTACGTTGCACCGTGTTCGAGCCGCATCCACGGCACAGCAAGCGGGTTCAACCCACACGCCACATCCAGCACGCTGTGCACCGGCGGCAGACCATCGAAGATGCGCGCGTAGAACGAATCGAGGATCGGCAGCCGCTCGCGCGTGCTGGCGTGGTGCGACATCGCATCGCGCAGCGCATCGTCTGGCGGCGATTCCACGGCGATGCGCTCAAGCCATTCGCCGTAACGCATGCGCCCGGGCTGATACAGGCCGCCGACCTGGTGCAGTTTGTTGCGCGTCTCCTGCACCGCCTCTTTGAATTTGCGCCGCACTGCCAGCTCGCGCGCGCCAATGCGCCGAACCAGCGCATCACTCACGTGCGCATACTTCGACGTAGCGCGAATTTCAGCGAGGAGGGCGGCGAGTAATGTTTCGTTCATCGGAGTGGAGTAGTGACAGTTGGTAGTAATAGTTGATTCCGACCTGGCATCACTACCACTATCTACTATTGCTATCCACTATCACTATCTACGATCAGCCTCTTCATCAGCTGCACCATAAACCTCAGATTGTGCAGCGTGGCCAGCCGGTAATACGCTGCGTCTTCGAGCTGAAACAAGTGATGCAGATAACCGCGCGAATAACGCTGCGCCGGGCTGTCGACATATTCGCACAGCGGCTGTGCCGATTTCATGTGCTTATCGTCGCCGATGTAGATGTGCGAAAACCAGCCATCGCTGATCAGATTTACGCGCTCGGGGTCGTCGTTCCAAACGAGCAGCCGACCACGGCGAGCGTCGCGGGTGGGCAGGGCGCAGTCGAAAATATCGTAGCCCATGCGCGTGCACGTCACCACACTGCGCGGGTGGCCGATGCCGAGCGCATGCATGGCGAACTGCGCCGGCACCAGCTCGCGCGTGTGCGCCAGGATGTCCGTCAGCAGCGCGCCCTCGCCGTCGAGCGGATAGCCGCCAAAGCCGAAGCCGTCGAAGCCAATCTCGAGCAGCGCCTCGGCGCAGCGACGGCGCAATTCGAACGAGCTGCCGCCCTGGATCACGCCGAACAGCAGCGGGTGCGGCCCATCACGGCGCGCAGTGAGCGAATCGAACTCATCGCGGCAGCGCTTCGCCCAGGCAATCGTGCGACGCACCGAGTCGCGCTGCACATCGTCACCGTCTTCAGAATGCGTGCAATCATCGAGGCAAATCACCACGTCGGCGCCGTAACTCAGCTGCAACTGAATGCTCTTCTCCGGCGTCAGCACGATCTTGTCTTTGCCACCCTGCGGCCGAAAGACGATCGCCTTGTCCGTCAGCGTGCCGTTGCGCTCGTTTTCGCGGATCAGCGACCATGCCTGAAAGCCGCCGCTGTCCGTGACAATCGGGTGGCTCCAGCCGGCCATCGTATGCAGCCCGCCGAGCGCCTTGACCGTCGTCGAGCCTGGGTGCTGCATCAGGTGAAACGCGCTCATCACCAGTCCTTCGATGCCGACCGACTCGAGATCTGCGCTGTCGACGGCGCGCACCACTCCGCGCGTGGCGTCCGGTAGAAACACCGGCAGCGAAAGCACACCGTGCGCAGTTTCTAACAATTTACGTTCGCTCACATTTCATCCTCACCCGATTTTTCATCGACCGATGCTTCATCGGCTGATGCTTCCGGTTCACCGGACGCGCTGGTCGCGCCTTCGATCACCAGCGCATACTCGCCGCGCGGCTCGGTCGCCTGCACTACCGCCAGCAACTCGCTGAGCGTGCCGCGATCGACGCGTTCGAACATCTTCGTCAGGTCATTCGCCAGCGCCGCGCGGCGGTCGCCATACATCACTCGCGCATCTTCGATCAGCGCAGCGATACGGTGCGGGCTTTCGTAAAAGACCAGCGTGTGCGGCGAGGTGGCGTCGACCTGCAGGAATTTCTTGCGCTGGCCGGGCTTGCGCGGCGGGAAGCCGCGAAAGGTGAACGAATGCGACGGCAAGCCGCTCAGCACCAGCGCCATGACGAATGCGCTCGCGCCGGGAATCATCGTCAGCGGCAGCCCTTCGGCGATGCAGCGGCGCACGAGCGTGAAGCCCGGATCGCTGATGCCGGGCGTGCCAGCGTCACTGACCAGCGCGACATCGCGGCCCTGCATCAACAGATCGACGATGCGGCCGCCGGCCTGGCGCTCGTTGTGCTCGTGGAAAGAAATTTGCGGCTTGTCGATCTCGAAGCGCTTGAGCAGCTGGCCCGTATGGCGCGTATCTTCGGCGGCGACGTAATCGACAGCACGCAAAGTTTCAAGCGCGCGCGCACTGATGTCGCCGAGGTTGCCGATGGGGGTGGCGATGAGGTAAAGCATGGCGGATTTCTGATTTTCGATTTCAGATTTCAGAAATTTGAAATCTGAAATCTGAAATCAAAAATTAAATCACGCCCTTCGTCGACGGCACGCCACCGCGACGCGGGTCGATGCGGGTGGCGGCGTCGAGTGCGCGGCCGAGCGCCTTGAAGAGCGCCTCAGCCTTGTGGTGATCGTCGCGACCATAAAGCACGCGGGCGTGCAGGTTCATGCGCGCGTGCGTCGCCAGCGATTCAAAGGCGTGCGGGATCAGCGACGTGCCCAGCCCTCCGATGGCCGGCGTTGCGAATTCGCCGTGAAAGACGGCATACGGCCGGCCGCTCAGATCGATGATGACCTGCGCCAGTGCTTCGTCCATGGTCACCCAGGCGTCGGCCATGCGCGAAATGCCGGCGCGGTCGCCCAACGCGCGATCGAATGCCTGGCCGAGCGCGATGGCCACGTCTTCCACTGTGTGGTGCTCATCGATGTGCAGATCGCCGGTCGCACGCACGGTCAGGTTGAACATGCCATGGTGCGCGACGTGATGCAGCATGTGGTCGTAGAAGCCGACGCCGGTAGAAATTTCGGCGCGGCCAGAGCCGTCGAGATCGAGCGAGACGAAGACGTCGGTCTCTTTCGTCACGCGATGAATTTCAGATGTGCGCATGGGGTGGGCGGATTGTAGTCTGCCAGAATCGCCCAGATCCCTGTGGATATTTCCCACGGCGAACCGCGCTTTCAGCGCCGCTTTCAGCGCTCATGTGATTCAAAAAGCACCGACGGTGCAGCGCAGCCTGTATGCTTCATGAGAGTTTTCTCATTTTCATCTCACGAACAAAAAAAGCATTCAACGTACCATGACAAACGTCATTTCTCATCGCAGGGAGTGGCTAAACCCGACTACATGAACCCGCGAATCACGGCATCGCCCCGCCGCCCTGCGGGGGGCGGGGCGATGCCGTGATTCGCGGAATATCCTTGAGTTTAGTCACTCCCCATCGCAACCTGCTGATCAATCGCAGCCTGCTGCAATCTGCAGATCGTATCGATCGTGAAAATATTCTCAAGATTGGGATTCACAATAGAAAGGCAAATAAAAAGCCAAATAAAAAGGCAAAAAATATCACTATGCGCCATCGTTTTGCAAGCCCCAGCCGCCGTGGGATCGGCGTCATCATCGCAGCAGTACTGGCGATTGCGTCGCTCACTACCGGGTTGACGCGCGCCTACAACATGCCGATGCACCTCTTCAGCGACGGCGAACAGGAGGCGAAAGGCATCGTCTCGGCGCGGCCCAGCGGCTCCAACCTCGGCAACTGGGTCATCGGCGGCGTTGCCTATGTAGCCGATGGAAATACTGAAATTGAAGGGCAACTGAACATCGGCGACTGCACCGAGGTGAAATACACCGTCGACAATTCGATCAAAACGGCTACCAAGATCAGCGACAGCAATGGCTGCACCGGCGGTGGCGACAACCAAGGCGGTGGCGAGCTGCATGAAGCCAAAGGCGTCATCGATTCGAAGCCGGAAGGCTCCGATTTCGGCGACTGGGTCGTTGGCGGCGTCACTTACACCGCCGCAGCCGGCGTGACGATGGTCGACCTCTCTGAAGGCCGGCTCGATCCCGGCAACTGCGCCAAGGTGAACTACACCGTCAACGCCGTCACTGCGGCGAACAACGCCGTCCGCATCAAGGGCGACGACGGCTGTGAAGACAATGGCGGCGGCGGGAATCAAAACGGCGGCGGCCAGGACAACGGTGGCGGCGGCCAGGACGACCATTCATACGATGGCTACAACGATCGTTACTCCGATGAGTTCAAGGGCGTCGTGGAATCCTTCCCGGCCGACCTTGCCGGGGAATGGGTGATTTCCAGCACGCTGACAGGCAGCGCTTCGTACACAACCACAGCTTCGACGCGCTTCCAGCAGAAGAGCGGCCCGTTTCGCATCGGAGCCTGCGTCGAAGTAAAGACCAATGGCATTGGCTCCAGCTACATCAAATCCATCAAAACCGACGACAGCTGCCCCGGCGGCGGCAGCGCTTCCTTTGCACGACTGACCGGCGTCTTGTCCGCACTGCCGGACGATCCGAACCGGATCGGCACATGGTCGCTCAGCTGGACGATCAGCAGCACCACCTTCATCAGCGACGTGCAGGTGACGACGACGACCGTGCAGGAAGCTGGCCATGGCCCGTTCTACATCGGCGCCTGCGTGCGCGCGAAATATGACCGCAGCACCCTCGAAGTACATCAGGTCGAAACCGAAAGCTTCGAAGACTGCGGCGCGCGCCCATCGGTCATTGCCGGCGGCGTCTTCACACTCACCAGCGGCATGACGATCGAAGTTCAGAGTGGTGATCCGATCTCCGTGGCCTACGGTTTCGTGACAAGCCGCCCAACGGACACGCTCTTCGGTTCGTGGACGATCAGCGACACGATCTACGACGCCGTCGCCGGACTGACCGGCTTCGAACTTGAACACGGCCAGCTCGAAACCGGTGACTGCGCAAAAGTGCGCTACCTTATCGGCCAGCCGGCCAACGAAGCCGTCGCTGCGCGCATCGAGAGCGCCGAAGACTACAAGTGCAACAGCACCCACGCAGAGCTGAGCAAAATCCACGGCATCGTTTCCGTCATCCCAGATGGCAACATCGGTGAGTGGCAGATCGGCGACATGTTCTACGTCGTCACCGACACGACCGTCCTCCTCGGGACGCCGGTGGTCAGCAATATCGTTGAAGTGATATTCACCGTTCAAACGGATGGCACGCTGCTCGCGCGGCGCATCAAGGTCGACAACATTGACGAAAAGGATCGCGTCGGCGGCAAGACCTACGGCATCGTCGAAGTGCGCCCGGTCTCTCCCACAACCGCAGGTGCCTGGACGATCGCCGGCGCCGCCTACAGCGGCACCATTTCGACGACCGTGCGCGGCGCCGTCGATGTCGGTGTGTGCAGCGAGGCATACTACGCACTTGAAACCGATGGCAGCCGCACGCTCAATAAGATCAAAGCGCAGCCGGCCGGCGAGTGCGCAATCGATGCCAACACAGGCCTGCCAGTTCAAACGACCTATGGATTCGTGGACAGCCTACCCGTCGGCAGCTACATCGGCACCTGGTTGATCGCCGGCGCTTCCTACGAAGCGGATGCGTCCACGGCTTTCGATGCGGGCAGCAGCACCTTCATCGCCGGCTCTTTCGTCGAAGCACGCTACATCGTCACAGACGGCGTGCGCATCGCCCTCGCCATTACAGCGCACGTGCCGCCGAATGCCGGCGATGTATCCGAATTCGGCAAAATCGACATCGACGCGTCCGGCAATATATCCATCACGAACAATCTGTCCAAAACCAGCCCGATCGACGTCATCGGTGCGACAATGGTCGACGAATCCCTCGGCGATATCGAAGACGGCATGGTCGTCTACGTAAATACCTACACCAACACGGTGACGACCACCGTCGCCGCCCGCGGCCTCGCAACCACCGCATCGTCGGCGCGCATCGTGACGAAGCTCATCGCCCGGCCGGACCTCGTCACCGCGCCGACGCTGACGCCGACGCCGATGCCGGCATCAACGGTCACGCCGACGCCGATGCCGGCATCAACGGTCACGCCGACGCCGGGCGGCCCGACGGTCACACCGGGCGGCCCGACAGTCACACCGGGCGGCCCGACAATCACACCGGCACCAACAATGACGGCCAACCCCTGGACGCAGCACATCTACGTCCCGATCACAGTGCGTTAGTCACAAGATTATGAATATGCAAATTACCCATTCAAAAACCAGCCACGCGCTCGGCACCGTCGCCGCAGCACTGCTGGCCATCGCGTCGCTGGCTGCCGGGCCGGTGCACGCTTCCACCACACCGGCCGTCATCGCCGACAATGGCGAAAACGAGGACCACAATGCCATCGGCATCGTCTCGGTGCGGCCGGACGGCACCAATATCGGTGACTGGATCATCGGCGACGCCACGTATACGGCCGACGGCGACACCGAAATCGATGATTCCGAAGGCCCACTGGACGTCGGCTCCTGCGTCGATGTGAAATACACGGTTCAGGGCGACATCAATACGGCCACGCAGATCAGCGAAAGCTACAGCTGCCAGAACGGCGGCGGCGAACAGTTCCACGCCAAGGGCATCATCGATTCGACGCCGCGCGAAGACACCGGCTCTGACTTCGGCGACTGGGTCGTCGGCGGCATCACATACGTCGCCACGTCCGGCGTGACCGTTATCGACGAATCTGAAGGCGCGCTCAACAGCGGCGCATGCGCCGACGTGAAATACATCGTCGACGCCGTCGCCGTGGCGAACAACGCCGTCCGCATCAAGGCCACCGACGGCTGCGAGGACAATGGCGGCGGCAACAACGGCGGCGGCAACAACGGCGGCGGCAACGGAAGCGAGGATGGCGGATACAGCAACCACCATGCCGATCACTTCAAAGGCATCGTCGTCGCTTTCCCGACCGAGCTGGCCGGCGAATGGATCATCTCTACGACGACGAATGCGACCGAAGCCTTTACCGCCACCGCCGACACCGATTTCGAACAGTCCAGCGGCCCATTCCAGATCGGCCAATGCGTCAAAGTCGAAACCGCCGGCATCGGCTCGCAGTTTGCAGCGTCGATCTACACCGACGACGGCTGTGATGGCGCGCCGGCCGCGCAGCTCGCACGTTTCACGGGTTTCCTCAACGCGCTGCCAGATGACCCAGAACTTCTCGGGACATGGACAGTCGCCACGACCACCTTCGAGGTTGTAACGGACACGGAGCAGATCGATGCGCACGGCCCCTTTATCGTCGGCGCCTGTGTACGCCTGGCGTACGACCTGACCAACCCATCGAATCCGGTGAGCCGCGTAAGAACCGCATCCCTCGAAGATTGCGGTCCGATCGCCACGCCCATCAGCGGAACGATCACCGCCACCTTCGGCATCGTAGATGATCGTCCGCTGGACACCGTCTTTGGCACGTGGACCATCAGCGGCACGACGTACGAGGCGATCACCGGCACCACGCGCTTCAAGCTCGAACACGGCATGCTCAACGTCGACGACTGCGTCCACGTGAAATATGCCGCCGACGAAGTCACAGGCCTGCTCACAGCGGTTCGCATCGAGAGCGAAGAGGATTTTCGCTGCACACCGCCGACGGAGATCGAAGATACCCACGGCGTCGTTACAATGATCCCCGACGGCTCGTATGGCGTCTGGGAGATCGGCGGCCACAGCTACACCGCCATCAGCGGCACGACGAAAATTCTCGGCGATCTCCAGATCGACAGCATTGCCGAAGTGCGCTTCACTGTGCAAACCGACGGCACGCTGCTCGCGCAGCGCATCAAACTCGAGCGCGTCTTCGATCACGACCGCAATGGCGGCAAGTCGTACGGCCTGATCGAAACCCGCCCGACCTCGCCGACGATTGAGGGTGAATGGACCATCGCCGGGGCGACGTACACAGCGATCTCGACGACGCGCACATCGGGTGCGCTCAACATCGGAGATTGCGGCGAAGTGTTCTTCTCAATCGACGACGCCGGTGCCAACATCGCACGTCGCATCAAGCCAGCTTCGAGCGAACACTGCGTCATCGATCCGATCAGTGGCTTGCCCGTTCAAAGGGCGTACGGCTTCGTCACCGATGCGCCGGCCAGCGGCTATATCGGCACGTGGAGCGTCGGCGGCTCATCGTACGAAGCGGACGCCTCGACGCTGTTCAGTGATACGAACGGCGCGCTGACGACCGGCGCCTTCGTCGAAGTGCGCTACACAATATCGGACAACGTGCGCAGCGCGCTGCAGATCGAAACAGAGCTGCCACCGAACGGCGGCAACGAGTCACGCTACGGCAAATTGCGCGTCGTGAAAAACCCGGACGGATCCGAGTCTTACTTCCTCAACGGCGACCCGATCGAACTGGTCGACGCCACGCTGCTGGATGAAACCCAGGGCGCGATCGAAGACGGGGCGAACGTCTACGTGAATTCAGAAGCGACACCGTTGCCCCACACTGCGGCGCGCAGCACCGTCGCGATGAAACGCACGGTCACCCGCATCCAAACAATGACAAGCATCCCCCGTGCCTATGCACCGATGATGCAGAAGTAATCGCAGAAAGTAATACAAGAAAGGAGTAGCAGGTAACTACTCAGGCCCAAATCAGTATTTCCCGCGAAACACACTATTCTCTCCCCCTTCGGGGGAGAGAATAGTGTGTTTCGCGTTGGAAAAATAGCTGGCCTGAGTAGTTACAGTAGCAGAAAAATGACGGGCGACGGAAGTATTTCCGTCGCCCGTCGCCTGTTAATCACTGGTCGTGCGTCGTCAGTACTTCACATACACCGTCTTCGTGCGCGTATAAAACTCGATTGCCGCACCACCCTGTTCCTTAAAGGTATTGGCGCTCGAGCCTTTGAAGCCGCCGAAGGGCGCCTGCAACGCCAGGCCGGTCGTTGGTTCGTTCACTTTCACGACGCCGGCGTCGATGCGCTGCGAGAAGATCATGGCACGGCGCAAATCATTCGTCACCACGCTGGCCGCCAGGCCGAAGCCGATATTGTTGGCCTTCGCCAGTGCGTCATCAAGATCGCGCGCGCGAATGATGCCGATGACCGGGCCGAAGACTTCTTCCTGCGCAATGCGCATACCAGGTTCAACATCGGCAAACACCGTCGGCTGCACAAAGTGCCCGCCGCCGATGGACACAGATTCGCCGCCAGCCAACAGCCGCGCACCTTCACTCCTGCCAACTTGCACGTATTCCAGGTCAGTCTGCAACTGATCGGCGCTCACAGCCGGGCCCATCTGCACGCCGCCTTCGAGGCCATTGCCGATTTTGAGCGCGCGTGCGGCGGCGGTCAGCGCCTCGGTGAAGGCAGCGGCGATGCCGTCTTCGACGACGACGCGGCTGGTGGCGGTGCATGCCTGGCCCGTCAGGCCAAAGCCGCCGCGCACCACGATATCGACGGCCAGTTTGAGATCCGCGTCATTCAGCACGACGGTGGGGTTCTTGCCGCCCATTTCAAGCTGTGTGCGTACGAGATTCTTCGCCGTCTTCGCGTAAATGCGCGTGCCGACGTCGTACGAGCCTGTGAAGCTGAGGCCCTGCACATCGCGGCTTTCCGCCAGCGTGTTGCCTACTGCGGCGCCGCCGCCGATCACCAAGTTGATGACGCCGGCGGGCACGCCGGCTTCGACGAGGATTTCCACCAGCTTGAGTGCAGTATGCGGTACCAGCGAAGCCGGCTTAAACACGACGGCGTTGCCGTAAATCAGCGCCGGCGCGATCTTCCAGGCTGGAATGGCGATAGGGAAATTCCACGGCGTGATGATGGCGACCACGCCGAGCGGCTCACGACGGGTGAAGAGCAGCGTGTCAGGCGTGTTGGGGGGCAGCACGTCACCGCCGAAGCGAAAGCCTTCGCCCGCGTAGTAGCGAAAAATATCGCGCGCACGCAGCACTTCGCCCTTCGCCTCGGCCAACGTTTTACCTTCCTCGCGCGTGAGCGTCTCGGCCAGCTCGTCGGCGCGCACATTGATGAGCTGCGACGCCTTGTCGAGAATTGCGCCGCGGTTCGGGGCCGGCATGTCGCCCCATGCCGGCTGCGCTGCGCGCGCAGCAACGATGGCGCGCGCCGTATCTTCGGCCGTCGCTGCTGCAAATGTGCCTACCAGTTCACCCGTCGCCGGGTTGTAATTTTCAATGACCGCGCCGTTCGATGCGTCGACCCACTGGCCAGCGATGTAGTTTTTGAAGTTGCTCATGGGGATAGTTGTACTCGACACTGAAGAATCTTGTGCCTCACCCCTCACCCATGGACAGCCCCGGCTTTCCTCCCGAGCGAATGCAAAAGATCGGCTCTCAGCACTGAAAAAGTGAGCGGTCCGGCAGGCGCAAGATTCCACAGACTGCCGCAATCAGCCACAGCCACCAGCGACAGCGCATCAGGGATGCAGGGTGCGCTCAGGTGTGCATTCGATCACATCCGAGCGCCACATCGACAGGCGTTCCGACGCCATTGCCAGCGGTATTGCCAACTCTCTTACACCAACTCGTGCGATTCACCCCGCTGCGGACACACCACCTCGCGCACGCCGATTCCCCGCAAACCTTCAGCCAGCGCATCCTGCCCTTCAGGCTCGCCGTGCACGAGAAAAACTTTGCGCAGCATGCTCGCCCGTGGCGCCACCCAGCGCAGCAGGTCATCATGGTCAGCATGACCACTGAAGGCCTCGATGCGCCGCACCTCGGCGTGCACCTCAAATTCCTCACCCAGAATACGCACCCACTGCTGGCCTTCAACAATGCGGCTGCCCAGCGTATGCGGTCCTTGGAAGCTGACAAAAAGGATCATATTCCGCGCGTCGCTGATCGTGTTGCGCAAATGGTGCAGCACACGGCCGTTTTCACACATCCCACTGGCCGAAATAATCACCGCCGGGCCGGGCATACCGTTGATCGACTTCGACTCCTCGACGGTGCGGACATATGTCAGGCGCTTAAAGCCGAAGGCGCTGCCGTCCGGGTCGTTGCGCATTTCGGCGCGCATTTCCTCGTCGTAGCACTCAAAATGCGTGCGGAAGGCCTCGGTCACATTCACCGCCAGCGGCGAGTCGACAAACACAGGCACCGACGGCAGGCGGCCGTCGTTCATCAGCACATTCAACCGATACACCAGCTCCTGCGTGCGGCCAACGGCGAAGGCCGGAATCACCACCTTGCCGCCGCGCTTGACCACCGTCCCAATCGCGTCGAGCAGCTCATCATCCACGCTGGTGATCGGTGGATGTTTGCGGCCACCATACGTACTTTCAAGGATCAGATAATCAGCTTCGGGCATCAGCTCAGGATCGCACAAAATCGGCATACCCTTGCGACCCAGGTCGCCGCTGAAACACAACCGCACGTTGCGGCCGTCTTCAGCCAGCTCAATCGACTCGAAAGCGGAGCCGAGCATGTGACCCGCATCCTGGAAGACGGCGCGCACGCCGGGTGCTACGTCCATCCCACGACCGTAATCGATGCTGGTGAAATGGCCCATAGCGCGCTCGGCGTCTTTCACGCCGTAAATCGGCTCGACCATTTCCTGTTGCCCGCGCCGGCGCTTGTTCAGGAAATATGCATCTTCCTCTTGAATGGCGCCAGAATCACGCAGCATCGTCGCCGCCAGGTCACGTGTGGCATGGGTGCAGAAAATCTGGCCATCAAAGCCGCTCTTCACCAGATTCGGCACGTTGCCGCAATGGTCGATATGCGCATGCGAAAGAATCATCGCGTCGATATGCGCGGCTTCAAAGGGAAGACTACGATTGATCGCATATGCATCGGCACGCCGCCCCTGGTAAAAACCACAATCCAGCAACACTTTCTTCCGACCGACAGCGAGCAAATGCTGCGAGCCAGTGACCGTGCGTGCGGCGCCCCAAAATGTAATATTCATGATTGTGTGCAGAGTATAATTTCTTCCCACGAACCACCTGCTGGAAATGATCTATGTAATTGGGATCAATAGTGGCCAATCAGGGCCAATCAGGGCCAATAGCGATCAATTGGGGTGGGTTGGCGTGGAGAGGGGAAAAACGGGCATGATCGAGGTGAAAATCGAAAGCATCCGCATCAGCCTGATGAGCCCGAACCAGGTGGTCATTCTCAAGGAAATGGATGGGGAACGCCGCCTTCCGGTATTCATCGGCAAACCTGAAGGCGATGCAATCACCTTCAGATTGAATCAGGCAGAAATGCCGCGCCCGGTGTCTCACGATCTGGCTGCCAGCATCATCGACGCGCTCGGTGCACGCATCAGCCATGTCCTGGTCCACGAACTGCGCGACAGTCACTTTTTTGCCTCGATACACTTCCAGGGTGAAAAAGGCGAAATCGAAATTGATGCGCGCCCGAGCGACGCAATCGCCATCGCCGTGCGCGTCAACTGTCCCATCTTCGTTGCGGACGACGTTATGGATGCGGTCGGCGTGCTTCCGCCAAGCGATGCCGAAGCCGGCGAAGATATAGACCTCGGCGTATTCGACGATTTCATCAACACGCTCGACCTCGACGATCTGAACGACGAGGGTTCGAAAAAATAGCGCTGCACATGCGCATTCCGGACAAAACGGCCACCCGCTGCTGTCTCGGGGGCGCCAAGGACATTTCCGATGGTTGAAGTAAAGATCGACGCCATCCGTATGAACATGGCCGGTTCACGCGTGGTCATTCTCAAAGACATCGAGTCAAATCGATACCTGCCAATCTGGATTGGCGAGCCAGAGGCCAACGCCATCTCGATCCAGCTGCAGGGCGTCAAAGTGGCGCGCCCGATCACGCACGACCTTATCATGCGCATCATCGGCGAAATGGGCGCCTCCGTGCGACACGTGCTCATCAACGACATGCGCGGCGATACATATTACGCACGCGTCGTGCTCACCAACCGCGAAGGCCGCGAAGTCAGCATCGATTCCCGCCCAAGTGACGCACTCGCCATCGCTGTGCGCTGTGACTGTTCCATCCTCGTCGACGACGAAGTGATGGAAAAGCACGCCAAACAGCCCGAAGAAGACATGGCCAGCATCGCCGACGATGACCTTGGCGCCTTCAAAGATTTCCTGGGTTCACTCGACCTCGACGACCTGGATGACGAAGAAAAGTAGAGAGTAGACAAGAAGAGTAGAAGGTCAGAGTTCAGAGTAGAGAGTGGCTCCATCGATGTCCACTCTCCGCTCCGATTTTCTACTCTGAACTCAGGCTCTCTACTCAGACTCTCTACTCTGAACTCAGGTTCCTCTACTTAGAATGCAATTTATCCTGGCGCTGCATATGTGCGCAGCTGCTGCGTTGGCCTTCTACGCTGCACATCAAGTCGTGCTGCTCGTGCTCTACCTGGGTGCGCAGCGCCGCGGATTCACACAAAAGCGTGCGGCGCACGCATCGGAAATCCTGCCGCCCGTGCTTGTACAGCTGCCGCTTTACAACGAGCGCTTCATGGCTCGTCGCATCATCGAAGCCGTCGCCGCCTTCGATTACCCACGCGACCTGCTGCACATTCAGGTGCTCGACGATTCAACCGACGATACGCGCGACATCGTCCGTGACGCAGCAAACGCCGCGCGCGCGCGCAACGTCGATATCACCGTCGTGCAGCGCAACGATCGCAACGGTTTCAAGGCAGGCGCACTAGCGCACGGCATGGCTCTTGCCCCAGCGCGCGACGGCGAGCTGATTGCCATCTTCGACGCCGACTTCATACCAGCCCCGGATTTCCTGCAGCGTGTCCTTGTCGAGTGCAGCGCCTTCGCCAACCCGCGCATCGGTTTCGTACAAACGCGCTGGGATTTTCTGAATCGCGATGAAAACATCATCACCCGCGCGCAGGCACTCGTGCTCGACATGCACTTTGTGATCGAACAGACCGCACGCAGCACAGCCGGCCTGCCCATGGCCTTCAACGGCAGCGGCGGCCTGTGGCGACGCACCTGCATCGACGACGCCGGCGGCTGGCACGACGACACCTTGACCGAAGACCTCGACCTGAGCTATCGCGCCGAGATGCGCGGCTGGTGCGGCCTCTACCTTCCGAACGAACGTTCGCCCAGCGATCTTCCGAGCGACGTGCTCGCCTACAAACGCCAGCAGGCGCGCTGGGCGCGCGGCTCACTGCAAACTGTGCGCAAACTCACGACCACGCTTCTGCGTTCGCCGCTGCAGGCGCATCAGAAAGCGGCTGGCATCATGCACCTCACCGGCTATTTTGTTCACCCGTTGATCCTGCTCACCACACTCACCACACCACTGCTGCTGCTACATCCCACGCCGACGTCGGGCGTCGCCGGATCGATCGGCCTGCTGAGCGCCGCTCCGCTCCTCTCGATGGCCATCGCCGCCGCCGCACGCCGCCGCACGCCGCTGCAATTTGTGCGCGATCTGCCGCCAGCGCTGCTGCTGGGCATCGGTGTGGCTTTTTCGAACACTGTCGCCATGGCTCATGCGCTGCGCACACATGAAACCGGCGAGTTTGCACGTACGCCGAAGAGTGCGTCTGGAACCGCCCACCCCTACTATCGTCTGCGGCCAGACTGGACAATGTGGGCTGAGTTTTCACTCGCACTCTACGCCGTCGGCGCTGTGGCGCTGCTCGCCTGGTCGGGCACATGGCAGCTCGCCGCACCCGTGCTGTTCTATGCCGCCGGATACGGCGGCGTGTGGGCAGCGCAGATCAGAAATTCGACGTCCGAAGTCCGTTAACTACTCAAGCCAGCCATTTTTTCAACGTGAAATACTGATTTAGGCCTGAGTAGTTACGAAGTCCGATCGTATTTGTTTACCGGGTGCACAACTGCACTTGCCGAAATCGCGAAGCTGACTTAAGGTTTTCGAAATGGTGAAGCCGGAAGAAATCCATGATCTTGAGGAAGCGCGGAACGTCATCCGGGCGTTGCAGAAGGTCGTGGCG
>CANJQH010000007.1 GCA_947476335.1 Anaerolineae bacterium
GATGTCGACAACAACCCAAAAGACAATTACGGTAACTACTCAGGCCCAAATCAGTATTTCCCGTGAAACACAGTATTCTCTCCCCCGAAGGGGGAGAGAATACTGTGTTTCACGTTGGAAAAATGGCTGGCCTGAGTAGTTACCAATTACGTAAACGACATTCACCATTCAAATTTCTATGCTCGACTCGCTGCGCCCCTCCCGCTCCGAGCCCGCACCGTCGAACCTGCAGCACGCGTTCCGGTTGTGCGATCGCATCACGCGTGAGCACTCCAAGTCGTTCTTTTTCAGCACTGCATTTCTGCCGTCGGCCAAGCGCCGCGCGATCCGCGCGTTTTACGCATTTTGCCGGCGCACTGACGACATCGTCGACGTAATGCCATTGCGCAGCGCCGAAACGCTGGCGCAATGGCGCGCCGCTGCCCAGAGGCCCGCCAACGAACAGACCGACCCAGTGCTGCTGGCATGGGCCACAGTGCGCCAACAATTCGATGTGCCGCAGCGCTACATCGAAGAGCTTGTCGACGGCTGTGAGATGGATCTGACCATCAACCGCTACGCGACCTGGGAGCAGCTGCGCCGCTACTGCTACTGCGTCGCCAGCACCGTCGGGCTCATTTCCATGCATATCATCGGCCTGCGGCCAGACGCTTCTCGCGAGCGAGCAATGGCGCTGGCGGAGGACCTCGGCGTAGCGCTGCAGCTCACGAACATCCTGCGCGACGTCGGCGAGGACATCGGCCGCGGGCGCATTTATCTGCCGCAAGAAGATCTGGCGCGCTTCCACTACTCCGACGACGACGTGCGCCACGGTGTCATCGACGGCCGCTTCAGGGCGCTCCTGCGCTTTGAAATGGATCGCGCCGATGCGCTCTACGACCGCAGCTGCAGTGGCATTCCGCTGCTCAGCTCTGATGGCCGACTCGCCGTCTCCGCAGCAGCAACGCTCTACCGCGGCATCCTCGGCAAGATTCACTTGAACGACTACGACGTATACAACCGCCGCGCCTACCTGTCACAGACCGAAAAAATGCAGCGCCTGCCAGGCATTTACCTCAACGTCATGCGCATGGGGGACGGATGAGCGCTGCGGCAAAAAAGCTGCGGCCAGGCGTGCTGCTGTTTGGCGCATACCTCGCTGCAATGATGATCTACTGCCTTGTCCGACTGAGCGCCCGCAGCGAACTCATCATGCCGGCCACCGCAGCAACGATCGCGTTGTGGCTGGCATGCGCCATTGTCGCAGCGCTAGAGCGCGTGCAGATGCGGCGCACTCTACTTATGCTGGCCAGCGGCTTCGGCGTCGCTCTGTGCTTCGAATACCTCGGCAGCAGCCACGGCCTCATCTTCGGCGACTACGACTACACCGACCTGCTCGGTCCGCGCATGCTCGGCGATGTGCCGGTGCTGATCCCAGCCGCGTGGTTCATGATGCTTTACCCATGCTGGGAGATCGCCGCCGTGCTGACACAGCAGATCACCGCCCACAGGCGCACTGCGCGCATCGTTATCGCTGCCGCGGCGATGACCGCATGGGATCTCAGCCTTGATCCGCGCATGGTCGCCGATGGCGCCTGGATCTGGCCGCATGGCGGCGCGTACTTCGGCGTGCCACTCAGCAATTTCGTCGGCTGGTTCGTCACTGCGGCAACGATATTTATCGTGTGGACGCAGATCGACCGACGCGCATCGGCCCACTCAGGTGGACGGCTCAACCTGCCAATCGCGCTGTACGTCACAACATGGCTGGGCGAAGCAGGCGCCAATGCCATGTTCTGGAGCGGCGCACAGGTCGGCCTGATCGTCTTCACCGGAATGGGGCTGTTCGCCGCACCAGCGCTGTGGCTATGCGGCGGCTACGACCTGCTGCGACGCACTGTCAGTGGCAGAGCCGATGCGGGTGCGCTGCTCGAACGCATCGGCCCATTTGCGCGCTTCAGCCCGCTGAAACCCCGTTCGATTGCCATCGACGTGCCGCAGAACCAGATACGAGCCGCCGCCGCGACGACCGTTGAACATAACAGCCAGATGCACGCTGGCGAATAGTGTGTTTCGCGTTGGAAAAATGGCTGGCCCGAGTAGTTACGCCGGATCCATATACGCCCGGTTCTTATCGATTTTCGCCGTTATGGCAAGTGTAAACGTCGAGTAGTCGTCTGCCAGCCGACAGCTTCCCGGCAAAGCTGCGCCCTATAATTCACTTTCCCCAACATGGCTGACACTCCGATTCGTGATCGTATTCAGGCGACCAAATTTCCAGCGCAGAAAAAGCGCCGCCAGATGCTGCCTGCGCTCGTGACTGCGCTATTTGCATGCCTGATGGCGACATTGATCGCCGGTTCCGGCCTGCTCGGTGCGCGTGACGGCCAGCGCGAACTGGCAGTGCGGCGCACAGCGACGATCGAGTCGCTGATCAGCCAGCGCTTCAACAACGGGCTGCGCCTGCTCAACGAGGGAAATTACGCACTCGCACAAGCCAATCTGGAAGAAGTGCTGCGTTACCAGCAGGGTAACCATGGTGCGCGCGACCTGCTGGCCACGGCCATCGCCGGCCAGGTCCCCACCGCCACCCCGCTGCCAAAGCCGACGGCGACGGCTGTGGTCATCGACAAAGCAGCGCTTCTGAAGCAGGCCCGCGCCGCGGCCAATACCCAGGACTGGGACGCCACCATCGCGCTCACTGATCAGTTGATAGCGGTCGATAACAAATTTCAGTTCGACACCGTCGCCGATTTGCGCTACGAGGCATTCGTACAGCGCGGATTGGCGGAAATCAACAACGGCGCCGCCGCCGATCTGGAATCCGGCATTTTTGACCTGGACCAGGCCGCCGCCATTCGCGCCCTGCCCGCCAACGCAGCCGGCGCACACGCCGTCGCCGTGCGCTATCAAACTGCGGTGCAATACATCGGCGCAGACTGGGATGCGGCCATTCGTCTATTGAAGGAAATTCCCGGCGGCTACCGCGACGTCGCCGCGCAGCTGCGCAACGCCTACATCGCCGCAGCCGAATCGTATGCCAACGCTGGCAACTGGTGCGAAGCCAAGCGCCGCTACGACGAGGCTGGCAAGGCACTTTCCATACAGTCACTGGAGCAAAAAGCCAGCGACGCAGCCAGCCGCTGCACCGCCAGCGGCGGCGCGCTTAGCGAATTTACCGTCCTGCCGGCCATGGGCGTCTCCGGCAACATCTCTTTCCGCGCAACCGACGCCGCCGGCTTCTATCAGAACTATGCGTATGACGCCGCACGCGCCGGTGTGTTCACACAGAGCCTCGGCTTCAGCGGCGCCGGCATCTATTCCCCTGACGGTTCCCGCTACGTACTGAGCGAAAGTGGACAGATCATCGTGCACGGCGCCGGCCAATCCGCCATCGTCGCCGCCGGAATCGATCCGCAGTGGGGTCCGGGCGGGATTATCGCGTTCCAAGGCTGCACAGACGGCATCTGCGGCATCCACCTTGTCAACCCTGACGTGCCCAACAGCCTGCGACGCATTACCTCATCCAGCGGCGACATCGGATACCGCTGGTCACCAGCCGGCGATCAACTGGCGTTCACCGCCAATCACACCGGCGCATGGGAGATTTTCGCTATCAGCATTGCCGGCGACATCCGCCCGCTGACAACGCTGGGTTCGGCCAGCGGCGCACCCAGCTGGTCGCCAAATGGCGCACAGATTGCCTTCATCTCCAACCGCGACGGCGGCTTCGGGCTGTTCGCCATGAACGCCGACGGCAGTGGACTGCAGAAGCTGGTCGATTTTGGAGCAGCCAATGCAGACTGGCAGGGCGCCACTGTATGGGTGCCTTGAAGAAGAGGGGAATAGTAGATACGTAGATAAACGTAACTGCTCAGGCCAGCCATTTTTCCAACGCGAAACACGCGATTCCTTCCCCAGAAGGGGAAGGGATCGCGTGTTTCGCGGGAAACCGTCCATCTACCAACCCTCTACCAACCCTCTACCAACCCTCTGCCAACCATCCACTATCTACTTGCTTCTCCGACTACCTCTTCTCCAGATACAGCCGCAGCGCCGCCTGGTTTGTCATTTCGAGATACTCGACGCGGATCGTGTGCATACCGGGCGTGAGGGCGACATCAGATACGAATGTGCGATACGACTGTTCGCGCCATTCATTCAGCACAGGCACGTCATCCACAAAGACGCGTATACCATCATCAACCTGAGCGACCACGCGGTAGTTTCCACCGACATATTCGCGCGTCTGAACGAAGCGAGCGCTCCAGTTGTCCTTCTGCACACTTGAAGCCGGTGAACCATAGCCCCAGTTGAAATTCAGCTCACGGGCACGGGCAACGCGCACAGGCGAACCGCTCAAGTCCATATTATTGAAGTAATCGGCGCTCCAGTCGGTGCTCGGCGGGGGCGGATTGCCGCTGGTCGGCGCATCACCGACCTTGTAGTAATTGAACTTCACAACCGAGACGCCAGTCTTTTCCACGTAGTCGATACGCACTTGGCGCGTACCGGCACCGACCTCGACGTCGATTGCCTTGGCCGACTCTCCTTCAAAGCCGAACTGATCCAGCACCAAATTCCCATCGACATAAAGCCGAAAGCCGTCATCGGCCTGCACACCAAAGCGATATACGCCAGCGGCAAAGGCGACATTGCGCGTCCAACGCGCCGAAAAATTGTCGGCGAACACGCGCGCAGGGTCCGGCGACCCGAAACCCCAGTTGAAATTCACGGCAGCGTCGGTGCGGCTAAGCGCCGGCGTGCCCGACTGATTCGTATTGTTCCAGAATTCGGCCGACCATGGTCCAGCGGCGGCAGGCGGAGGTGCGCCATGTGCGCCCGGCCCCCCCGACGATGGTGGAGGAGGTGGCGGCGGTGCAACAATCGTCGGAATGCACAGGCGCTGACCGATATAAATCGTAGTTGTGCGCAGACCATTGGCGCGCCGCAGCGCCATGACATCTGTACGATAGCGAATCGCCAGCTCACCGAGCTGATCTCCGTTGCGCGCCACATACCAGCGGCACACAGTCGCTGCGGGCGGGGCCGCGGAAACAGCACCCGGCGCAGTGGCGATTGTCATCGCCAGCACACCCGTAACCACTGCGGTTGCGAAGCGCTGCATGCGCCTGCCGTTTGATCCACTCACTTGTGTTGTCATCGTGTACCTCTTGGATTGCCGAACTCCGCAGGAATTCTAGCAGCGACAGATACTTAGAGATAACAGGCAAAAGATTGAGAAAACGCTCTGTTTTACAAATAGATGCTTGTGCACGGAGCAACACGGACCGTTTTATGCAGAGGAGTGAAGAAGCCGCGGCGGCACCACGACGGACGACCCCACGCACGAACCCCGTGCTGAGCGCCGAAGGCCCGACGCTGCCCCAGCCCGGACCCTCGGTCCATGCGACAGCCGCCGACGCCCGACGCAGAGACAATTTCTGGGCGATATAATTCATGCGTCCCAGCTCCAGCGAATTCGACATGCGCAGTGGAAATATCCCGCCGTGTGTGTACGTCGCTGGTCCGTGTGAGTCTAAAGAGAGGTAACTCGAATGCATTTCCTAAACCGTGCCGCTGCGATCGCCGCTGCGAGCACTCTCCTACTGACAGCCTGCGGCGCAGTGCCAGCAAACGTACCGACTGCGACGGCGGTTCAGGCCACGCCGACGGCCGGCGACATTATGCCGACGGCCACAGCCGCACCGGCCACGCCTGATGCCACAGCTGCTGCTGCCGCTGCTGCCGCTGCTGCAGCCGTCAGCGTCAGCGACGCACCACGCCCATATGCGAAGTTGTCACCCGCCGAACGCGGCAACATCGCCACACAACCCCCGGCGCTGTCCATCGACGTGACGAAGAAATATATCGCCACGATCTCAACTGCCAAGGGAAACATCGTCGTCGAACTCGATCCGTCCGCCGCACCAAATACGGTGAACAACTTCGTGTATCTGGCGAACAACGGCTTCTATGACGGGCTGATCTTTCACCGCGTCGAGCCCGGCTTCGTCATTCAGGGCGGCGACCCGGCCGGCAACGGCGCAGGCGGCCCCGGTTATGACGTTCCGCCTGAAATCAAGCTGAAGCACATCGATGGCGCCATCGCCATGGCGCGCACCGGCGGCCCGCCCGAGACCACGCCCAACAGCGGCAGCCAGTTCTATATCACGCTCGGCGCGCAGCCCAACCTCGACAACAATTACACTTCCTTCGGCCACACGCTTTCGGGCATGGACGTGGCCAAGCAGATCGCCATCGGCGACAAAATCGAACGCATCGACGTCGTCACTGCGGATGGATCCGCCGTGGCCACAGCACCGCTGCTGCCGACCGCGCCGCCACCGCCGACGCCCGCTCCCGTCATCGCCAGCTGCAACGCGGTGCAGACCAATGTCACCGCAGATGACCATGTGCGCGGCAACCCGAAGGCGGCCACCACCATCATCGAATACGCCGACCTGCAGTGCCCCTCGTGCGCTGCGCTCAACCCGAGCATCAACACGATCTATCAGGCAGTCAGTGACACCGTGCGCTTCGTCTACCGGCATTTCCCGCTGGTCACCGTGCACGACAAGGCATTCACCGCCGCACTCGGCGCCGAAGCCGCGCAGAAACAAGGCAAGTTCCAGGAGTTCGTCGACGCACTCTATGAGCGCCAGTCGGTCTGGGCGACGCTGCCGGCCGAAAATTTCACGGACACGCTCAAAGCGCTGGCAGGCGAGCTGTCCATGAATTCGGATCAGTTCATCACCGACCTGTCCAGCCCGGAAACAGCCGCACGTGTGCAGCACGATATAGACAGCGGCAACACGATGCAGGTCGCCAGCACGCCGTCGCTGTACGTCGACGGACAGCCTCTGACGCCCGCCGCGCTCGCCGACACAGCCGTGATCACCGAACTGCACGCCTACGCAAAACAGCGCCAGGATGCACTCGGCGCAGACGCCGCACGCAACGATGTCAGTTTCAAAAATCCTGAGACGGTCACCGAGAAGAACAGCCTCTACGTGCTCACCGTCAAGACCTCCAAGGGCGACATCGAAATGACCATCGACACGGCACTGGCGCCGCTCAACGCCAACGCCGTAGTATTCCTGGCGCAGAAGGGTTATTACGACAACTCACCCGTCATCGCAAATACAGCCGAAGTCAGCGCCGTAATCTTCAGCAGCACGCAGGCACAGGGCAACCCCGGCTTCGACTGCTCCAGTGAAGGCCAAAAGAGCGACTTCTCGAAGCCTGGAACGATCGCGCTGAATCCGCTCGGCGCAGCTCGCAATACGACCGAACTGGTGATCATGTACGGAGCCGGCGAACGCTTCAACGGGCAGCTCACGGCTGTCGGCCGCATCACGGCCGGCCTCGAGATCGCCCAGTCGCTGCAGGCGGCCACCAAAGATCAAAAAGCTGACCGCATCATCTCGGTGACGGTCCGCAAAGTCTGACGCGCACTGCGCATGTTTACACACGTCCTCCATCCGCGCTTCAGCGACATCGACGTCTACGGCCACGTGAACAACGCGGTCTATCTGACGTATTTCGAAGAAGCGCGGGTGGCGTTCGGCAATATAGCCGGCCTGCGGCGGCTGTATTCGCGCACCTGCAGCACCATCGTCGCGCACGCCGAGGTCGACTACAAGGCACCGGCATTCCTCGGGGATGAGCTGCACATCGATGTCGCGACCGGCACGGTCGGTCGCAGTTCTTTCGAATATCAGTACGAAGTGCGCCGGCCGGCGAGTGGCACCCGCATCGCCATCGGCCGCACCGTGCAGGTCTGCTTCAACTTCGAGCTCGGCGCCGTCGTGCGTGTGCCCGAAGAATGGCGCAGTCTGCTGACCAGTTCATAACTTCACGTGACGTGCCACCTTGCGGCATTTCATCTGTAGATGCCCCAAATTGCACCTTTCTCCTTCTCCAAAAAGAAGCAATAGTGCAATTCGGGGAGATGACAAGCGCAAGGTAATCAATCACGTTCTCTTCCACACTATGACCTCACCTTCCGCTCTGCTCGCTCTGGAAGACGGCACGCTCTGGCGCGGCGTCGGCTTCGGCGCCGTCGGTGACACCACCGGCGAAGTCGTGTTCAATACATCGATGACCGGCTACCAGGAGATCATCACCGATCCGTCGTACCACGGTCAGATCATGGTGATGACCGCGCCGCAGATCGGCAATACCGGCATCACCCCGGAAGACGACGAGAGCGAGCGTGCGTGGACGGCCGGCTTCGTGGTGCGCGAACTCAGCTCGCTGGCGAGCAACTATCGTTCAAGACAAACGCTTGACGCGTATCTGGCCGAAAGCGGCGTCGTCGGCATTCGCGAAGTCAGCACACGTGCGCTGGTGAAACATATTCGCACGCACGGCGCGATGCGCGCTGCGCTGTCGTCGGCGGACACAGATCCGCAGCGACTGCTGGCGCTCGCGCGTTCCAGCCGTGACATGAACGGCCTCGACCTTGCACGCGAGGTCACCTGCGCGGCGCAGTATGAATGGGTGGAGGGCGCCGACGTGCAATGGTACCTGCCAAACGCGCAGCCAGAATCGCGGCGCGCGGTGCGCAACCCTGCCGGCGCAGCTGTGGCACAGGCGCACATCGTCGCCTTCGATTTCGGTATCAAGCGCAACATCCTGCGCATGCTCGCCTCACGCGGCTGCCGCATCACCGTGGTGCCGGCGACGACGACGGCCGAACAAGTGCTGGCACTGCGGCCGGACGGCGTGTTTCTTTCGAACGGCCCGGGCGACCCGGCCGCATGCCCGTATGCAGTCGAAGCAACGCGCGCGCTGCTTGGCCGCGTGCCTATCTTCGGCATCTGCCTCGGCCATCAGATCCTCGGCCTGGCGCTCGGCGGCGCAACCTACAAGATGAAGTTTGGCCATCGCGGCGGCAACCAGCCAGTGCTAGCCGATTCGCGCGTTGAAATCAGCTCGCACAACCACGGCTTTGCCGTGCAGGCCGGCAGCCTGCCCGCTGACGTTACAGTCTCACACATCAACCTCAACGATCAGTGTGTCGAGGGTCTGCGCGCACCGAGCCGCAAAGCATTCAGCGTGCAGTACCATCCGGAAGCGGCACCCGGTCCGCACGATGCCAATTACCTGTTCGATGAATTCATGGCCATGGTTGCAGCACATTAATCGCTCTCCCCTTCGAGCTCTCCCCTTCGAGCTCTCCCCTTCGAGGAAGAGATCAGGCCATTCGGGGAGTAATCAACGGATAAAACGCAGCTTAACTTTATGAACCTCGCCGCACAATTCGAAACCTGGCTTCCACGCATCGAAACAGAGATGATCGATGTGGTCGAGACATGCTTCAGCCCCATGCCGGCTGAACTGCGCACGATGCTGCTCTACCACCTCGGCTTTGCAGACGCACAGGGTGCGCCGGCGCGCATTAGCGCTGGCAAGCGCATTCGCCCAATGCTCGTGCTACTCGGCTGTCAGGCGGCCGGCGGCGATCCGATGCACGCGCTGCCAGCAGCGGCGGCAGTCGAGCTGATGCACAATTTTTCACTGATCCACGATGACATCGAGGACGGCGACGAGCTGCGGCGCGGTCGGCCGACGCTGTGGAAGGTATGGGGCATCGCACAGGCCATCAACAGCGGCGACGCGATGTTCGCGATGTCGCACCTGGCGCTGCTGCGCTGCAGCCTGCGCGGCGTGGATCCTGTGCGCGTCGTGCGCGCCATGGGCGTCTTTGGCCGCACCAATGTGCACCTCACCGCCGGGCAGCACCTCGACATCGGCTTCGAAACGCGCTCCGACGTGAGCGGCGCCGAATACGGCATCATGATTGAAGGCAAAACCGCCGCGCTGATCCGCGCCTCGCTCGAAATCGGTGCCATCCTTGGCGGCGGCAACGACGCTCAGATCGCCGCACTTGGCGAGTTCGGTCGCTGCCTTGGCCTTTCTTTTCAGCTGCAGGACGATGTGCTCGGCATCTGGGGCGACCCACAACAGACGGGCAAAGCCGGCAGTGATCTCATCCATCGCAAGAAGACGCTGCCGACGATCTTCGCAGCCGAACAGGATCCGATTGTGCGCGACGAATATATGCGCGCCCTGTCCGTCAGCGAAGCCGACGCTGCGATCCTGCGCGAACGCATCACCATCGCCGGCGGTCGCGCGCACACCGAAGCCGCAGCCGAAGCCGCGTACCGCAACGGGCAGAACGCACTCAACGCCGCCGGTTCGTCACCTGCTGTTGCGCTGCTTGAAGAACTTGCCCGCAGCCTGCTCGGCCGCAGTACGTAGATATTGCCTATACGAAACAGCACGCAGCAAATCTAACGCGAAGCATCACTCGGAAATCGCCGCATACAAATCACCGGCAGGCCAAAAAACCTGCCGGCCGCGCGCTTGCGACGCAACATTTCCGGCAACTCGGCGCCGTCCACCTCGACAAACCCGAAACGCGCATAAAAATTGCGCAACCGCTCGGCGCACAGCAAATACAAATCGCCCACTTCCCACGCGAGCAGCGCATTCACCAGCCGTGACGCAATACCGCGATGACGATGCGTCTGCGCCACCACCATGCTGCTCAACTCACGGCCGTCGTGATGCACACGAACCTGCACACAGCCAACGATCCACTCGCCATCGCACGCCACAAGAAACCGCCGCCAGTCCAGCCCCGTCGGGACCAGCCCCGCCCACACTACCAGCGACACGATGCTCGACCGATCCGCAGCCGTCGCCACACGAATCTGAATCATGGCATGATTGTCGCGCATCATGAACTATACCGATCCCATGCGCTTCGCCGACGCGCTCGCCCCTTTTGCACATTCGGTCACAATCTCAAACGGCACGCACGTCACCTACGCCGACTCCGCACCCGCCAGCCACATGGAAACAGTGCTGCTCGTACATGGCCTGCAAGATGAAGCAGACACCTGGCGCTCGGTTTTCACACCCCTCGCTCGCTCCCACCGCGTCGTCGCACCCGACTTGCCTGGCTTCGGACGCAGCAACAAACCACACCGACGCTACGACATCGGCTTCTTCGCCGATTCACTGCTCGCACTGCTCGACACGCTGCAAATCGAACGCGCACACCTCGTCGGCAATTCACTCGGCGCGATGATCTGCGAATATCTCGCGCTCACACAACCTGCCCGCGCACATTCGCTGACGCTGGTCGACGGCACGCTGATCATTTCCGCACCGCCGCCGACAACGCCCGGTGCGCTGCTGCGTTCAATTTTTGCCGACTGGTTCGACCGCCGCTTTTTCGCCCAGCTGCGCCGCTCACCCGACGCCGCCTTCGCTACGCTCCACCCCTATTACGCCGCCCTCGACGCACTGCCCGCCGCCGAACGCGCCTTCCTCTACCAGCGCGTCAATGAGCGCGTCTGGGACGAACAACAACGCCTCGCTGCACTTTCCACGCGCAACTCACTGACAACGTTTGTGCTGCGCAATACGAACCGCATGCGCGCACTCGCCACAAAATCAACCGTGCCCACCACGGTGATCTGGGGTGCATCGGACCGCCTGCTGCCACGCGCCAACGGCGTCGCGCGCGCAGCACTGCAACCAGGCGCACGATTCTTCGAAATTACCAATGCCGGCCACCTGCCCCACCAGGAGCAGCCAGAAGCATTTCTGCAGGCGCTGCAGCTCAGCTGAGCGGCATCAGGCCGTGCGGCGATGGTCGATCATCACCCAAATCCGAATCTGAGCCGGAGTCCGAGCCGGAATCTGAGTCGTCCATCCCGCTGCCGTCGCCAAAGAGCGAATCGATGCGCGCCTGCTCTCGCCCAGCGTCATAGCCGATGATGAACATCGTCTTGCTCAGCGCACGCAGCGTCACCATAAATGGCTCGCGCGCATCTTCCTTCGCGTACTGCCACGCCGCATTTTCACCCGTCAGATGAATACGATCGACATGCTCCATGATTTCGGCTGCGACGACTTCGTCGATCGGCATGTCGCCCAGCACACGTTCCAGCCACTTTACAAACTCTGACTGCGTCATAGGAGCGGAGTGTACATCTGAGTTCCGAGTAGCTCTGGGCATCTTGACATCGACGTACGCACCCGTTCTCTCTACTTGGGTTTAACCGCTCCCACACTCCCGGTTTCGTCAGCCTTCGTCAGGTACATTCGCAACACACCGTGCGACGCTGTCTGCATGACCACTTCCCACACAACCAGCGTCTGGCGCAGCAACTCGCTGCATCGCACCATATACAGCACACTCGGATGTGAGCTGAACCTGCCGCTGCACTGGATCATTCACGTTGACGGGCGCCGCATCATGGCAGAACCGCCGCAATCGAGCACAGACGCAGCCCATCTTTCCGCACCGGCATATGAATTTGCCTCGCGCACTCTGCAGCGAAACAGCGCCGATCAACTCGAACGCACCTGCGCTGAAATTCTTCAGCGTGAGCACGCGCGCAGCATCCGCCGCCATCTCATTAACCATCCGCGCACCGGCCTGCTCTTCGAAGCAATTTCCGCACCGGCAAAAGCACCGCCGCTTTTTATTTGCCTGCTGGCGGAAACGACGGACGACGAAGAAACATGCATCCTGCATCTCTTCCGCGACCGGCTCGACGATGCGGCGTACGTACGCGCGCACGCCCATCGCATCTGGCGCAAGGCGCAGCCACACCCGGCTCCGCTGCTTTCAACGCACCGCCGCTGGGTCAGTGAAAGTGCTGGCATACAAATCGGCTGGCCGAAAACATGGCTGGTCGACGCAGATTCCGCCGATCAACTCACAGTGCGTCCACGTCGACGCAGCCGTAGCCGTCCCAGCCTCCTCGTCAAGATCGACACGAGCGACGAACGTGCACGCAGCCTCACAGAACTGGCCGCACGCATCGGATGGACAACGCATTTTTGGCAGCCAACGCGCATCGGCAACCGCGCCGGCCTCTGCACCGACACAAATTTCGATGGAACCAGCTTCGTGCGCTTTCTACTGCCGGAACCGACAACCCACGCCGCCGTCTTCGCTCAGATCAGCCTTGCACCGCACGAATCCCCACTCGCCGATGCACTGCAATCGGATTTTCACTGGTCGAGTATTGACTAAACGACTCAATATGCTCTTCAAGCCTCATCCTCCGCCGCAGATTCGCGCTGCTCACTGTGCAGCAGCGATGCGCGCAGCCGGCGCCGGACGTAGCGCATACCGAGCAGCACGCCCGGCGCCACCACCACGCCGAGCAGATACGGCACGCCGTCGAGCACAGGCGCATCCGTCGCGCGGTCGAGGTTGAACAAGATCAGCGCCAGTGATGTCCACACCGTCAGAAAATTCGGAATCGCATCTCCGGAATGCAGCAGCTTAAGGCCACGCGCCCGATCGCGCGTAAACGGCCAGAATAAATTTGACCCCATATATCCGAGCTGATCTTCGAGCACATGCACGGTGAAGCCCAGAGCGCTGACGATGCCGGCGCTTGGGCCAAACAACAGCCAAGCCAGCACACCGCACAGCAACGCGATCATGAGCGAATGCGACCACGTCCGATGCCACGGCAGAAATTCGATCCGCACCATGCCGAGCGCATCCGGCGCCAGCAGCAGCGCCGGCCCGCCAAGTTCGCCGGCTTCCAACTCACCGTCGTAGGCATAGTCGAAATCACCGGCAGTTGCGCACGCGCCGCAGTCGCGGAATTTCACATGCACCCGACGTGCGGCAGCGTCGAAACGCACCGTCCACGTCGCCCAGTCAATTACACCCAGCCGCCGCGAATGCAGCTGAATCACCCGCGGCATTCCGGACGACTGCGCCAGCGCGATTTGCCCAGCGACAGCGTTCGCCAGTGCAGCTGCGACAGCCGCAGGATCCGACGCAGCATCCGGCGGAGGCTGCACATCAGCCTGCCGCCGCTGCAAAAAGCGTGCAAAGCGAAAATCGAGAAAATCGGGCAGCATGGCACAGGCACCCGCCAGCGGAATCCAGAGCGCGCCAGCGGCAGCGGCCTCGACAACGCCCGGAACGAACGTGGCAGCGCACAGGCCCGACGCAAAATGAGCAATGCCTTTCATGCGCGCGAGCATAGCGGCGCATATGGCAGATCGGTACCCATTCGTGCGACGCACAGGTGGGTGCGACGCACAGGTGCATTCCGTCGCACAATCAGCGCTTATGATGCTCCGGGTGTCGCATTCGTTGAGTGTTTCTGAACTGGCGCTCTATTTTCTGCGCCTCGGCATCATCGGCTTCGGTGGCCCGCCGGCGCACATCGCACTGATGCGCACCGACCTCGTCGAAAAGCGCTGCTGGCTCACATCCGAACAATTTGCAACCGACCTCACCACGGCGAATCTGCTGCCAGGGCCAACCTCAACTGAAATGGCCATTTACATCGGCTATCGCATGCGCGGGCCACTCGGCGCGCTCATCTCCGGCTGGTGCTTCATCCTGCCAGCGGCACTGCTCGTCGGACTACTGGCCTGGGCATATGTGACATGGGGTGGACTAAGCTGGATGCAGCATCTGCTCTACGGCGTAAAGCCAGTAGCTTTCGCACTAGTGCTTCACGGCCTGCTGCAAATGGTGCGCACTACACCATGGACGCCACCGCATGCAGTAATTCTTCTGACCGCCTTCGCACTCCTGCAGTGGACTGCGATCGACGTCTTGCTAATCTTCCTGCTCGCAGGCATGGCAGCGTTACCATCGCTGCGCAAAACGACACCAGCGACATTGTTCATCTCAGCCACCACTATCACAAGCACAAGCATCGTCGCAGCACCGCTTTTGTCCGTACTGTGGGAATTTCTCAAAATCGGCACCGTCATCTACGGCGGCGGCTTCGCACTCATCGGCGTGCTGCAACAGACGATCGTCATCCGCCTTGGCTGGCTGACGCAACAACAATTGCTGGATGCCATCGCAGTCGGTCAGAGCACACCCGGACCGGTCTTCACCACAGCGACATTCATCGGCTATCTCGTCGGGGGTGCGTCGGGCGCGGCGCTCGCTACCATCGGCATTTTCGCTCCAGCATTCGTCTTCGTGCTCGCCGAAAATCTGCTGTTGTCTCGCCTGAAACAGGCGCCACAAATGCGCCGGTTTCTACAGGGAGTCAATATCGCAGTGATCGCCAGCCTGGTGCACGCGGCCATTGCACTTGGCAGCAGCGCACTCATCGACCCGATTGCCTTACTGCTGTGTGCAGCAGCGTTCGGCGCGCTGTGGTGGAAAAAAATCGACGCCCACTGGCTAGTGGGCGTCGGTGTGCTGGTCGGCCTTAGTCGACTCGCAATATTTTGAATGCAGATGCGCCACCGGGAGTGTTCACCTTCACCTTCACCCCGGCGCGCTTGCCCATCAGCACGTTGCCAAGCGGTGACACATTTGAAATTTTGCCTTCAACGGGGTTGGCCTCGGCCGGTCCGACAACCTGGAAAGTTTCTTCCTCGGTGTACCCCTCTTCGCATACAGTGACACGACTTCCCATGCGCACTTCACCGTCACCACCGACTTCGCTGATGATTTCAGCGCTTTTCAGCATACGCTCAAGCGAAAGAATTTTGCCTTCGAGAAAACTCTGTTCTTCCTTGGCTGCCGTGTAATCGGCGTTTTCAGAAAGATCTCCCTGCTGAATAGCTGCACGCAAGCGATCGGCAAGCTCGACCTTTCTGACGTCCGTTAGAAACTTAAGTTCATCGCGCAATTTCTGTGCGCCTTCCGCAGTAAGGTATGTCTTGTTGTCCGATGCGTCCATGCGGAGAATTCTAATCCAGCCATACCGAATTCCGTAACAGAGGGGTGCATTCGCCAAAAGGGGCAAACTTTCGGCCGCCGGCGATCGGCACTGAACTGATTGGAATCCTCGAAACGCGCTATCTCCCTCCCCCTTCGGGGGAGGGAGATAGCGCGTTTCGAGGGACTTACCAACGATGGGCCACGCGATGGCGGATGACCAAATCCCCTTTTTGGCGAATGCACCCGTAACAGAGTAACAGAGGGGTGCATCCGGAATAAATGACACGAGTCACCTGCGAGTGTGATGTCATTCACTGCCAATCCTCAGCTTACAGACATACGATATTCGGCATGATTTGGTTGCTGAACCGCAGATCCCTGGCCGTAATTTTCGGTATGGTCGCACTCATTGCCTTTTCCACAGCGCCCGCCCTTGCGGCCGGCCGCAAGCCATCTGATGTGCCGTCCGGCGACACAGTGCGTGTGACGCAAGTGCTCGACGCGGCCACCATCGAGGTCACCCTGAACGGCGTGCCGACGCTTGTGCGCTATCTGGGTATCACAACGCCGACAAATTCTGAATGCCTCGCACAACAAGCTGCGCAGGCCAACACCACGCTGGTAAACGGCAAGCTGGTGCGGCTTGAGCGCGATGCAACCGACAAAGACGATCAGGGCCGCCTGCTCCGTTACGTCTACGTGCTGGACGGGCGCATGGCAGAAGAAGAGCTGCTCGCAGCCGGCTTGGCGCGCGCCAACGCCGTCGAGCCGAACGTCAAATACACGCGCGGCCTCACCGCGATCGAATCCGGCGCAGTCGCAAAAAAAATCGGCGGCTGGGCGCGCTGCGGCTGGCAGACCATCGCCACCGCACCGCGCAATGACGGCTGCATCATCGTCGAAGTAGAGCGCCTGATGGAGCGCCGCGCTGACCTGCCGGAACTCGCTCGTGTAAAGCCGGGAGACTGCGTGTTTATTCATAAAGCCGTAAACGCCGCCAGCCCGGAATGGGCTGGTGAGTACATCTTCCAGCCGGCCGGCACGGTGGTTACACCCAGCACGATGTACGTGCGCTGGAAGGATTCGTTCATGCTGATGAGCCTTGAGAAAGACGGCATCGTCTACGCCAACGTCGTGCGTGACAGTTATAAGAAGCGCATCATGCCGTGGGAGAACGGCAACTGGGACACCGTCCCAGGCAGCACACGCGTCGGCCAGCAGGTGCTCACACCAGACACCGCAGACGCATCGATTCTGGTGCTTCCCAACCCGCGCACTTTTCTTTTCCGCGATCTGGGCAACGGCAAATGGCAGGCACTCGTCGACGTCTTCCTCTACCGCAGCGGCGACGCACGCGCGCCGCGCTACACGATCGACGGCATCGTCGAATAACACTCTGAACATACAGATTTTTCGTGCAGATAAAGAGTCCACGAAACACGACATCACCCGCCGCCCTTTGGGCGATGGGTGATGTCGTGTTTCGCAGATTTCTCTCTACTCGGGTTTAGCCACTCCCCAGGCCAGACTGCACCCATCAAAAAAAATGCGCGACAATCACGGCCGCTAAAAACCATGCGTCATGCGAAAAAAATTTGCCTGATGTTTTCAATCAAGAGGTAACCGAACGTGATTGTTGTAAAAGTCGGCGGCAGCGCCGGAATCGACTACGACTTGTTCTGCGACGATATCGCGCAACTGGTAACAGCAGGCGAGCATGTTGTGCTGATTCACGGTGGCTCTCACGAGACCAATGTCATCAGTGAAAAGCTCGGCAAACCACCGCGGATTCTCACATCATCGCAGGGCTACACTTCGCGCTACACAGATTCGGAGACGCTGGATATCTTCGCCATGGTCTACGCCGGCAAGATGAACACGCGCATCGTCGAACGTCTGCAGAAACGCGGAGTCAACGCCGTCGGCCTGAGCGGCATCGATGGCCGCCTGCTGGAAGGCACGCGCAAAGCCAGCGTACGCGCCGTCATCGATGGCAAACAGGTGCTCGTACGCGACGATTTCACCGGCAAGGTCGAAAAAGTCAACGCCAGCCTGCTGCACCTGCTGCTCGATGCCGGCTACACGCCGGTGCTCACCCCGCCGGCTGTCAGCTACGAAGGTGAAGCGATCAACGTCGACGGCGACCGCGCGGCTGCGATGGTGGCAGCGGCGCTCGGCGCAAAACAGCTGATCATTCTTTCAAACGTCCCCGGCCTGCTGCGCAGCTTTCCCGACGAAAGTACGCTGATCCGCGACATCCGCTACGCCGACCTCGAGCAGGCGCTCGGGTTTGCCGAAGGCCGTATGAAAAAGAAAGTACTCGGCGCCACCGAAGCCATCGCCGCCGGCGTGGAACAGGTCATATTCGGCGACGCGCGCCGCGCACGGCCAATCTGGAATTCGATGAACGGCGAAGGCACTGTCATTCATAAGTGATGAGCGGTACTTATAAAGTCAGGCCTCGATTGATATTTCCCGTAACTACTCAGGCCAGCTATTTTTCCAACGCGAAACACACTATTCTCTCCCCCGAAGGGGGAGAGAATAGTGTGTTTCGCGGGAAATACTGATTTGGGCCTGAGTAGTTACTATTTCCCGCATTACACGCACCTGTTTCGCGTTGAAAAACCGACTGACCTGAGTAGCTACGATAAATAACAACGCATAACCGACGACGGCAAGGATAAAAGGGGCATCCGGACAGGCACCTGCTCATCCGGCACAAATATGCTCACAAACTCATGGACCTGTCTTTAATTCTTACAAACCTGCTGAATCCGCCGGTGCTGTTCTTTTTTCTCGGCATCGCAGCGGTACTCGTCAAATCAGATCTGGAAATCCCACAGCCGCTGCCGAAGTTTTTCTCGCTGTATCTGCTGTTCTCGATCGGATTCAAAGGCGGCATCGAACTCAATCACAGCGGCATGGACGGTCACGTGCTGTATACGCTCGTCGCTGCGATGGGCATGTCGCTGCTGACGCCACTGTGGCTCTTTCCGCTGCTGCGGCGCCGCTTCGACATCTCCAACGCTGCGGCGATTGCGGCGACGTACGGCTCGATCAGCGCCGTCACGTTCATCACGGCCTCGGCGCTGCTCGAGCAGATCGGCATACCGGCGAGCGGCCACATGGTGGCAGTGATGGCGCTGATGGAATCACCGGCGATCATCGCCGCGATTGTGCTGGCGCGCCGGGCCGGCGTCAGCAGCGGCAACACTGAAAGCCACGGCACAGCCGGGCTGTTGCGCGAGGCGCTGTTCAACGGCTCGGTGCTGCTGCTGCTCGGCAGCCTCGCCATCGGCATGATCACCGGCGCGCGCGGCGCGAAGGCACTGTATCCGTTCACCAGTGACATTTTTCAAGGATTCCTGAGCCTCTTCCTGCTCGAAATGGGCATCTCGTCGGCGCGCCGCTTCAAAGACCTGCGCATCTTCGGCATTCGGCCGCTCGTCGTCGCCGTCGGCATTCCGCTGGTAAACGCCACGCTCGGCATCAGCCTGGCCTGGCTCGGCGGGCTCAGCCGCGGAGATGCGCTGATCTTCACCGTGCTGTGCGCCAGTGCATCCTACATCGCCGTGCCCGCTGTCATGCGCATGTCGCTGCCAGAATCCAACCCCGGACTCTTCGTGCCGATGGCGCTGGCGATCACGTTCCCTTTCAACGTCGCCATCGGCATTCCACTCTATCTGGGCATCATCGAGCGGCTCTGGCGATAGGCTGGATTTCAGATTTCGTAACGACTCAAGCTGATCAGTGTTTCACGGGAAATGCTGATCCTTGGCCTCATCGGCGGCGGCAACCCCAACTCACAATCACCAGCAAAAACACATTCCGTTTGTAATCAGCTCGCAGCCACGTCCCGCAACAGCTCCGGCAGGTACTGCAGCAAGTCACCGGCGAGCATGCCAGCCTCACCATGCGTCGCACGCCAGCGCTCACCGGCACGTCCATGCAGATACGCGCCGCACACTGCAGCATCGAACGGCTTCACGCCCTGCGACAACATGCCAAGGATACATCCGGCAAGCACGTCGCCCGTGCCAGCCGTGGCCATCGCCGGGTTCGCAAACGGCATCACCACCGCGCGCCCTTCCGGCGCCGCAATGACCGTATGCGGCCCCTTCAGCAACACCACGTGCCCCCATTCCGCCGCATAGCGCAGCGCGATGCCGATGTGATCGCGTTGCACATCGCGCAGCGACGTGCGCGTCAATCGCGACATCTCGCCGTCGTGCGGCGTCAGCACCGTGCGCGGCGGCAGCAGCTCGTGCCAGTTGTCACGTTTTGCCAACAGATTCAGACCGTCGGCATCCACCACCAAACGCCCTTCCAGATCGGCTCCAACTGCCTGCAGGAACTGAAAAACAAATTCGCCTGCGGTCTCAGCCTGGCTCATTCCCGGCCCCATCAACACAGGCGCGCGGTTCCCGCTGATCGACATCCAACGCGTGATCACCGGCACCGATTCCGGCGTCATCGCACCTGGAGATTCATGCAGCGTAATGAACGTCGCCTCACGAATCACAACCGCTGCAATAGCCTTGACACTCATCGGCACCGCCAACGTCACCACACCAGCACCGGCACGGTACGCCGCAGTCGCCGAAAGCGCTGGCGCTCCGACAAAATCGTCACAGCCGCCGATCACCAGCGGACGTCCGTGCGTGCCCTTGTTGGCGTTCTTCAGCCGCACCGGCAGGAGCGGCGCAACCAGCGCATCATCGGCCAGCATCGCCGTGGGCACTGGCAGATCAACTGGTGCTGCATCATCGTCGCGCCGATGTGTACCGATGCCGATATCCACCACGACAAGCTCACCGCACGCCGCAGCGGCCGGATAGCTGTAATGACCGCGCTTCGGCGCGTGAAAAGTGATGGTCAAATCTGCAGGTACCACAGCCACATCGATCTCGCCAGTGTCAAAATTCATGCCGCTGACGCCGTCGAGCGCGACAAGCAGCGGCAGACGATCAACGCGCAACATGTCGCGCACGTTGGCCACTTCGTTCAAAATATCGCGTAAATCGCCCTCGATCGGCCGCGATACCCCGGAACCAAGCAGCGCATCGACGACGACGTCCGCACGCAACAGCAGCGACCACAGATCGCCGAGCCGCTGCAGCCGCCCTTCGCCGCTGGCTTCAACGCCATCGATGTAAATGCCGTCAGCAATCAGATCTTTCAATGTGGCCCGCACATAATCGGTAATCGGGCTGGGTGTGCGCCGCGCATTGACAACCAGCATATAAATCTGCGGCATCACGCCGAGCCGCGCCAATTCCTTGGCGCAGGCCAGCCCATCACCGCCGTTGTTGCCTTTGCCACACAGCACCAGAACGCGCGTCTCCGACGGCGCGCGCGGATTAAAGCGTGGCGAGCGGCGAATCTGGTCGAAGATCACCCGCGCCGCCGCCTGTCCGGCGTTGCGCATCATCTGCGCATAGGTCGGATTCGCAACGTGATCGGCTCGTCGCTCGATCTCGCGCATCTCAGCCGTCGTCACGATCGGGGTCTGGTTCTTCACTGCCATTCTTTTCACCGAAAATCTCACCCACACGCAACTGAATCAATGACCAGTCGCAAATCATCGTAACTACTCAGGCCAGCTAGTTTTCCTACGCGAAACACTGATTTGGGCCTGAGTAGGCACAAATAATCACAATGCGTAAGAGTGTACTTTGGAAAGGAGTTTTTCATCGTGCAAAAGAAGCTGAACTTTTTTCTCTTCCGACCTCTTTTAGCTCTTTTAGCTCTTTTTTTTCTTCCAAACCTTTTTATCTCCCAATTCGCCCTTCCCTTCGCATTTTTCACTTCACACCAAACGTCGGGCGCCCATACGAAAAGCGTGACTAAATCCGAGCAGAGAAATTCACGAATCACACAACGACCGCGCGGTGATAATAAAGTCTTCCATGCAAAATCACACAGAAAATGCCCCGCACGCAGGAGCGCGCGCGCTTCTGGCTTTCGCTATGCTACTGCTCACTGCATGCAGCAGTTCAAGCGCCCCGCCCGCCGCCAGCGCTGCACAGACCGGCATGAACGGCGTGAAGGCGCACGTCGTCGGGCGCAGCGCCGCACTGAGCCGCGCAGCAGCGGCGCTGCGCACTGCAGCACAGGCTTACCTGGAACTCGGGCGCACGACAAATTTCGACTACGCCGCACTCGCCGAAAAAAGCAACAAAGATGTGCTCAAGCGTATTCTTGAAGCGCGCGAAGCCTGGCGCAATGCCTCCACCGCATACGCTCAAATGGAAGGCATCGTCGCAGGCGTACCTGCACTGGCAGACTTCGACCTGATCCTGGACACCGGCACCTCCGAAGAGGAAGGGGACGAGAGCGTCGTCCCCTTCGACCTGAAACTGCCCGATGGCCGCACACTGCCGAAGCCGGGCAACCTGTTCGGTGTCCTTGAAGGGACGCTGTGGGGCACCGTGGCGAAATACCACGGCACGGGCAACGTCAAACTGGATCTGGACGGAGACGGCGCCGTCGGCTTCGGCGATGTGCTGCCCGACGCAAACGTGCTGGTGGGCGCGGCGGATGCGCTCGTTGATTACGTCGGCCAGCTCGAACGCGCCGCAGGCGAATGGCAGCCGACCGACAAAGACGCCTATCTCGCACTGACGATCATGCTGCCGAGCATCGGCGATTACTTCACCGCCTGGAAGGAATCGCGCTTCGTCGCCGGCGACGACAGTGCACACACCGACTACGTGGCAATCTCACGCGTCACCGACCTCGATGCGGTGATGATGAGCCTGAAAATTCTTTTTGCCGGCGTCGAGCCACAACTCAACCAGATCGATGCCCAGTCCGCGGGCAAACTCAACACCGAACTCAATGCCCTCGCCGATGTCGTTTCCCAAACAGCCAAAGCCGAGGCCGATGGCAAGCACTTCACACCAGCCGAAGCCAGCGCGCTCGCCGATCGCGCCATGCGGAGCGGTGAGCAGATGGCCGATATCGTGACCACACTCGCACAAAAAACCGGTATCAAACTAGACGAATAGGCCGGAACACCGCCCACATTTTCTGCCCTGGACAGACGCATCCGCTGACTCTTAGGGGCGGATTGCCCACACGAAAAGCTTCAGCCTCACAGGGCAGTCTTTCTTTTCAGCCATGGGCTCACACATCTTCAGTGCTGTGCCCATGGCGACGGGCGGCGCACGGGCGAAGGAAAATCGCGCAAATTTCACTGCAAAGCCGAGATCGCAGATTTTCTTTCATGTATCAATCCGCGGTATCTGTCCCTCTTCGCGTGCTTCGCGTGAAAAATCTTCTCTTTGCTGAAGTCTGCCGCAACCGCCGAATGCGCCCGAATCGAAAAATCGGTAACTGCTCAGGCCAGCCATTTTTCCAACGCCAAACACACTATTCTCTCCCCCTTCGGGGAAGAGAATAGTGTGTTTGGCGGGAAATATTGATTTGGGCCTGAGTAGTTACAAAAATCGATATAACACTTTTAGATAGTGATACACTATCGCGCCCCGCTTCGACCACGGTTTACAAGTGCGCCAGCGTGATTGCTGCGGAAACGGATTTCGGCGCACCATTCAGCATGTCCTGCAAACGCAGTTCGGCATTCCTGCCTTACCATCGTTTCCGCCGGACATGAGCACAGGTAACTACTTGACATTCGATCGATTTCAGCTTGACGCGCTCTTGCTTCGTGCCGTGCACGACGCCGGCTATACCACTCCTACGCCCATTCAGGCCGGATCCATTCCGGTCGCAATGACCGGTACCGACCTCATCGGCACCGCACAAACCGGCACAGGCAAGACCGCCGCATTTGTTCTGCCGCTTCTGCAGCATCTACTGCAAAAGCCCGAGCGCCGCGGCACCCGCGCGCTTATCCTCTGCCCGACGCGTGAGCTCGCCGAGCAGATTCACGACAGCATCCGCATGTTCGCACGCCATACGCGCATGCGCAGCGCCACCGTATACGGCGGCGTCGGCATGGGCATGCAGGAACGCGCCCTCCGCAACGGCACCGAAATCATCGTTGCCTGCCCCGGCCGCCTGCTCGACCATATCGGCCAGCGCAACGTGGATTTCACCAACGTCGACCACCTCGTGCTTGACGAAGCCGACCGCATGTTCGATATGGGCTTCCTGCCACAGGTGAAGCGTATCGTGGCGCTGCTTCCCAAGGAACGACAGACGCTGCTGTTCTCCGCCACCATGACGCGTGAAGTTGAAGACCTCACTCATCACGTGCTCCGCAATCCGCATCGCATCACGATCGGTTTGCAGAAGCCGGCGGCCACCGTGGCACATGCGCTCTATCCGGTGCCGCAGGCGCTCAAGACGCAGATGCTCATCGGCCTGCTCCGTCACACCAACGCCTTCTCGATGCTCGTCTTCACGCGCACCAAGCACCGCGCAGACCGACTGTCGCGCGTGCTCGACAAGGCCGGCTTTCCGTCGGCTGCGCTGCACGGCGATCGCTCGCAGGGCCAGCGCCAGCGCGCGCTTGACAGCTTCAAACGCGGCGACCTGCAGGTGCTCGTCGCAACGGATATCGCCTCACGCGGCCTCGACATCGAATCGGTGTCGCACGTCATCAACTTCGACGTGCCGGCCACACCCGAGGATTACATCCACCGCATCGGCCGTACCGGGCGCGCCGAGCGCACCGGTGACGCATTCACGCTCATCACCTCCGAAGATCGTGAAATCGTACGCGACATCGAGCGCACACTCGGCAAGCCGATTGAACGCCGCACACTGCCGGAGTTCGATTACAACGCCATCGCATCCGATGCGCCGGCGCGCGACGTCCCCCTCACCGAAGGTGCACGGCCGTCGATCGACGACCGACCGCGCAACAACGAAAATCGCCCGCAGTCGCGACCGCAATCACAGCGGCCCTTCACGACAGGCAGCCCAGACTCCCGCAGCCGCTCGCCCGAAGGCGCACGCCCCAGCGGCCCGCGCCGCCGCCGCTGATTTTTAGTTGCCACACCTTCGGCCCTAACTGCCGATTGCCGACATACGGTCCTTGGGCTATAACGGGGACCGTATGACTGCTGCACAACTTCCGCTCGCCGCACGCCAAAAGGCGCTGCGCAGCATGCTCGAAATTCGCATCGCCGAAGACCGCATCCAGGAGATGTTCATGGCAAACCTGGTCCGAGGCACAGCTCATCTATGCATCGGCCAGGAAGCCTGCTCCACCGGCATGGCCGCCGCACTCCGCCCAGGTGACACGGTCACGTGTACCTACCGCGGCCACGGACACGCACTCGCGCTCGGCATGGGCCTGCGCGACCTCATGTCTGAAATGCTCGGTAAAGCTGCCGGCTGCTGCAAAGGCAAAGGCGGCAGCATGCACATGACCGATGCCAGCATCGGCCTGCTGGGTGCAAACGCCATCGTCGGCGCACAGATCCCCATCGCCGTCGGCGCCGCACTCACCGCACAGGTGAAAGGCCTGCCGTACATCGCGCTCACGCTCTTCGGCGAAGGCGCAACCAACATCGGCGCATTTCACGAATCGCTCAATATGGCAGCTGTGATGAAGCTGCCGGTGCTGTTCTGCTGTGAAAACAACGTCTACGGCGAATACAGCGTCTGGAGCAAAACCACTCCGCTGCAGGACATCGCCGAACGCGCACATTCCTACAATATGCCCGGCATCATTGTCGATGGCCAGGATGCCGAAGCTGTGCACGACGCCGTCGCCGCCGCCGCTGCGCGCGCGCGCGCAGGCGAGGGCCCGACACTGATCGAATTCAAGACCTATCGCTACAAGGGCCACTCGCGCAACGATACTGCGCCATACCGCCCCGCCGGCGAGCTTGACCGCTGGCTGGCGCGTGATCCGATTCAAATCCTCAAGGCACGCATGATTGCCGACGGCCAGCTCGACGAGGCCGAATTCGAGGAACTGCAGCACGCCGCCCAGGTCGCCGTCGCCGACGCCGTCGATTTTGCCATGGCCGCACCCTTCCCCTCCCTCGACGAACTCACTCGCGATATTCTGGTGGATTAACCCGCTGAATTTACAAAGACACTCCTGTTCAGCCTCAGAGCAGTATTTTCCGCGAAATACGCTGTCCATTCCGCCTTCAGTAAGAGAGACAGCGCGTTTCACAATGGGGAATTGACCAGCATGAACAGGGGCAAAAGGACAACTCTCATGCCCGAACTTACCTACCGCGAAGCAGTGTGTAAAGCGCTGGCGGACGAACTGCGCAGTGATCCCGATGTGATTTTCTTCGGCGAAGACGTCGGCGAAGCCGGTGGCGTGTTCAAAGTCACCCCAGGTCTGTACGAAGAATTCGGACCCAATCGCGTCCGCGACACTCCAATCTCCGAACAGGCCATCCTCGGTTCCGCCCTCGGCGCCGCCATCACCGGACTGCGCCCCGTCGCCGAACTCATGTTCGCCGACTTCATCCCGGTGGCGATGGACCAGATCGTCAACCAGATCGCCAAGTACCGCTATATGAGCGGCGGCCGGCTCCGCACGCCACTGACCGTGCGCGCTGCACAAGGCGGCGGCGTCGGATTCGGCACACAGCACTCGCAATGCGCCGAATCCTGGCTCGCCAGCTTCCCCGGCATCAAAGTCGTCTCACCAGCCGACCCGGCAGAGGCCTATGGACTACTGCGCGGTGCCATCCGCGACGACAACCCAGTCTTCGTCCTCGAGCACAAACTGCTCTACAGCATGAAGGGCGAAGTTGCCGCCGATGCCGGTCCGATTACACTCGGCAAGGCGCGCATCGTGCGCCCCGGAAAACACGTCACTGTCGTCGCACTGCAGCTCATGCTGCAACGTGCGGTCGAAGCAGCGAACCTGCTGGCCACCGAAGGCATCGACGTCGAAGTCATCGATCTGCGCTGCGTGTCTCCGCTCGACCGCGCCACCGTGCTCACATCTCTCGAAAAAACCGGACGCATAGTGGTCGTTGAAGAGTCGCCCTCCGGTGCAGGATGGGGCGGCGACATCGCCTCGCTGGCGGCCGACGAGGGCGTCTATTTCCTCGATGCACCCGTCAAGCGCGTCAACATGGGCATGACGCTCACACCGTACTCGCCGCCGCTCGAAGACGCCGCCGTGCCAACCACAGCGCGCATCACCGATGCAATTCGCAGCGTAATGCACGGCTACCGCAGAAGCTGACAAAAAGTAACTACTCAGGCCCAAATCAGTATTTCCCGCGAAACACACTATTCTCTCCCCCTTCGGAGGAGAGAATAGTGTGTTTCGCGTTGGAAAAATGGCTGGCCTGAGTAGTTACGACAAAAGACACCAGACGACGGACGACAAGCAACTGACCATCGTCTTATCGTGCCCGAAACAGCAAAACCGGCACATCTGAATGCCGCACCACGCGCTCCGAGACGCTGCCAAGCAGGAAGCGCCGCAGGCCGCTGCGGCCGTGCGTACTCATCGCGATGATGTCAACATGCTCATCACGTGCAACATCAAGGATGATCGTCGCCGGATCGCCCAGCAATACGAGCGTGCGAGTCGGCACCCCCCTATGCTGCACAGACGCGCCGGTATTTTCGATGTACTCATTCGCCACCTGCTGCTGATAAACATCCGACGCATGCATCGGTTCAAACATCTCGCCGTGAAGCAGCGTTGGCTGAAGAATCGGCATCGGCTCTGCCATATATCCACGCTCTCCAGGCGCGACACGCAGCAGCAGAATTTCAGCAGCACACGCCTGTGCAATCTCCTGCACTTTCGGCAATACCGCCGCCGCCAGCTCTGACCCATCCAACGGCACGAGAATGTGTTTCAACTTCGGCGTCTCGCGCACCACATCCTGCGCACGCACCAGCAGCACCGGCACCTCCGCATGGCGTGTCACCCGATCCGCCACGCTGCCCAGCACAAAGCGCCCAAGACCGCCACGACCATGCGTCGTCATTGCAATCATGTCGACCGCCTCCTGCTGTGCCACATCCAGCACAGTTTCGGCAATCACACCCGGCTGCAGAATCGTACGCACTACGAAGCCTTCGCTCAACAGCTGCACCTGCAGCGCATCAAGCTCGACTGCTGCCTGCTCAACCTCATGCTCAATGCGCGGATCTGCATGTGGCGGCGCATCAGGAATAAACATGCGATCCCCCAGCGTCGGCTGATATGGGCTGCTGCCCAGCGGATGTCTCCGCTCACCAAGCACAGCCGCAACGTCCTCCGGCGTCAGCATCACACCAGTCGGCTGCGACGTGACGCGCAGCAAAACCAATTCGGCAGCCTGCTCCCCGCAGCGCGCGATGTACTTCGCATACGGCAACGACTGCTGAGACAACAAGGATCCATCCAACGGTACGAGAATTCGCTTGAACATTCAGCTTCCTCCCGCCGGCAACGACAACACCGCCGGCGATACTATCAACCATGCCACTTCCGAAACAATCGCTCGCAGACGCGCTACGCCACACATCTGCACTTTCAAAAGACGGACAGTTCGCAGCCGCCGCAGCCGAGTACGCCGCCCTCGCCGCCGAAGCGGAAAAAGTTCGGAACCGCCGCCGCGCCGCAAACACACACGCACTCGCCGCACTCGACTTCGCCACCGCGCGCGAACCGAATGCAGCCATGCAACACGCACGCGCCGCATTCAAAGAATTCTTCGACCTGCGCCTGTATCAGCGCGCACCGACGTTTTATCTGTCTCTGCTGCGCATCGCCGATGAGCGCAAACTTATCCGCCTCGTGGATGCTCTGCGTACAGAATTCAGCGCACAGATAGTCATATACACCGCTGAAGCACGCAAAGAATCCTTCCCTGAGACAAAACTTCCAGCCACATGCCCGGGCTGCGGCCTGGCCATGCGGCCAGAGCTGGTCGACTGGATCTCCGACGCGCGCGCAGAATGTGATTTCTGCGGCACAGTCATGGACGCACAGTAACTTCTGTTGAAGTAACTGCTCAGGCCAGCTATTTTTCCAACGCGAAACACACTATTGTCTCCCCCTTCGGGGGAGACAATAGTGTGTTTCGCGGGAAATACTGATTTGGGCCTGAGTAGTTACCTGTTGAAGCATTAGCTACAGGAGTGGCCCCAACCCTAAGTAGAGAGAAACCTATACCTGCTAAGAACTATGCCGTTGATACAGTGATCGCGAGCAAGTGCAAAGAATCCGGCTGAGCAATACACGCCTTCAGTACATCAATTCGACTCCGAAGGTGCGCCCGTCGTTTCGGCCAAAGCGTGCGCCAATGGAACGGCTCCAGCTGCACGGCACTACGGATATCGTCGACGAATCACCTTACCTCGCGTGCTCGAGCAGCTCCGCCACCTTCAGCAAACTCATCCACCACTGTTCCTTCGGTCGATCAAAAGTCATGTCTCCAAGGTCGTAAAAATTTTTCAGCGGCGTCATCACTACATCACCATGCTGATGGCCGATCATGACTGCATCACGACGACCATACGCAAACTGCTCACCAAAAAAACCTACTGCACGTGCCGCCAACTGCGTCGCTCGTACGCGGTCTTCCGGGCTCGGATCTCCGCCCTGCTGCATATGGCCAAGCACGGTATTGCGCACATCGAAGTGCGCACCGCCCTCTTCTTCGAACATCGCGCACATGAACGGCGTTGTATACAGCTTGTTCGCTGCTTCGTTGCGAACCATCAACGACAAGCGATTGCCCTTCTCGAAGCTCTCAATCATGCGCGCCAGATCGCGCTGCAGATCCGCCATGCAGATACCCTGCTCGTGCGTATAGATGTGCTCAGCACCGGAAGCGAGTCCGGCCATCACAGCGAGATAGCCACAGTAGTGACCCATTACTTCCACCACGAATGCGCGATGCTGTGATGCAATCGCCGACTGCTTGATCATGTCAATCACGCGCACAATGGCGTTCAATGCCGTATCCGCACCCACACTGAAATCCGATCCTGGCAGGTTGTTGTCGATGGAAACCGGTAGACAAACGATTGGAATATCCAGTTCCGGATGCAGCACACGCGCAGCGCGCAGCGTATCTGCAGCCACATAACCACTCCAGCCGCCGATGACGATCAGGCCGTCAATCGCGTGCGCCTGCATCTGCCCTGCGCACAGCGCAATTTCATCGGCCGTCGGCAAATGCCGATTTGTGCCGAGTAGCGCTCCACCTTGCGGCCCCCAGCCATCGACGCTGCCCCAATTAAAAGGCTCGATATTGCCCGCGGCAAGGCCGATGAATCCATTGCGCACCGCATGCACATCATGCCCATGCTCAAGCGCAAGCCGCACCACCGCCCGCACCGCCGTGTTCATCCCAGGTGCCGGCGCACCGCCGTGCATCACCGCGATACGCCGCCCACCACGTGATCCCTGGTCCGGCAGCGCACGCGCCATCGCCTCAAATACTTCGTGCAACTCAGCGAAGTCCGCACCACGCAGCTGCATCACACGCTCAAAATTGCCCGCCGCCACAGCCTGCGGAACAGCACGAGTCTCGGCCACACAGTGCATCAGCGGCGCGCGCACTATGCGATTGTTCTGTATGCCGATCAAACATGGCTCACTCGACGGCGATGTACCCAGCAACAACTCCACCGCTTCAACACCAAGCAGCGAACTCATCCAGCGGTCGTACGCACTCGGTGCACCACCACGCTGCACGTGGCCGAGGATCGTCACGCGCACTTCCACGTTCAGCTGCTCTTCGAGGATGTGCTGCACAGCCTCGCTCGTAATCGGCCGGCCAGCACGATCGCGCGCACCTTCGGCCACCACCACGATGCTGTCGCGACGCCCGGCCGCACGCCCGGCGCGCAGCAACGCACACATCTGATCTTCCCAGCCGTCCTGCGGCGGAATTTCTGGCAGCAGCACCCAGTCGGCCCCACCAGCGATGGCGCCGGCCAACGCCAAATAGCCGCAGTTGCGGCCCATCACTTCGATGATGAACGTGCGCTGATGACTCGCCGCCGTGCTCGAAATCGCATCGATGGCCTCGATGATGCGATGCAGCGCCGTGTCCGCACCAATCGTCATATCAGTGCCGCAGAAGTCGTTGTCAATCGAACCCACCAGGCCGACGATGCCAAGCTGTGGATGCGCATCCGCCAGCGCACGCGGGATGCGCCCACCCGCGACAAGTTCATCCAGCAGGCCCGGCCACTCACGGCGAAAAGTATCGGCGCCAGTCAGGCTGCCATCACCGCCGATGACGACGATGCGATCGATGCCATGCACAAGCAGATTCTGCGCCGCACTCAACCGGCCAGCTCGCTCACGAAACGCCGGGCAACGTGCAGTGCCGATGATGGTGCCGCCACGCTGCAGAATGCCGGCGGTATCACGCCACTTCATTGGCCGAATTGCGTCACCCCCATCGACCATGCCCTGATACCCTTCACGAATCGCGAACACTTTCGCGCCACGATTCAGCGCACTGCGCACCACAGCGCGCACCGCCGCATTCATTCCAGGCGCATCGCCGCCGCTCGTCAATACACCGATCGAAATTGCTTCGTGCTCACGTTCAATTGAAGAATCCATAGCTCAATTTTTTGAAAGTTAAAAGTAGATGGTCACAGTAGATATTCCTAAGTGAGTCGCCAAAAGTTCTGGCGGCAGATTCGCCTCCCCCGCTTTGCGGGGGAGGCGAATCTGCCGGACAAAACTTATGGACAGGAACTTAGTCACCGTCCATAATTTCTCGGACCAGTCAGTTGTCCAACACGAAAAATTGAGATGCCTGAGTAGCTGCATCCACTGTAGATATTCGCTGTAACTATCCACCCTCATGCACTCAACAGCAGCAGCACCGCCTGCGCCAGCAGAATTTTCGCCACCATGGCGACAGGATACACGGTGGCATAGGCAAGTGCAGGCAGATCATTGCCCGTCTGATCACTCGCAAATGACAAGACGGCCGGATTCGTCTGCAAGCCGGCAAGCATCCCGATCAGCAGGCTCATCGGTGTTTTGAAAACGCGATGACCAATCCAGAGCAAAATGAACGCAGTCACGGCCGTCACCACAGCACCTGCGAAAAACAACGCCATGCCACCGCTGCTCAGCAGCGTGCTGACAAATGCGTAGCCCGCGCGCGTTCCAACACCCGCAAGAAAAAGCACCATGCCGAACTGCCGCAGCGTCAGGTTCGCGCTGTACGGCACGCTCCACACCAATCGCCCGCTGCGTTCAAGCGCACCAAGCACGAGTGCGACGAGCAGCGGGCCGCCTGCAATGCCCAGTCGAAAAGACGCACCGCCAGGCAGAGGAATTGGCACCGTGCCGAGCAGCAAGCCGAACACAAGGCCGGCACTGAACGTCAGCACGTCGATCTCACTCAGTGCACGATACGAATCACCAAGGAATTCGCTCACTTCACGCATGCGATCGCGCAGCGCGACAACGCGTACACGATCACCAGGTTCGAGCACGGTCGCACCCGTCGCCAGCAATTCGATATCGCCGCGTCGCACGCGCGTGATCAACGCACCGAAGCGCGTCTGCAAACCAAGCTCATCCAGCCGCCGCCCGAGCACGGCCGGGTTCGACACGAAGATGCGCCGAAAGTCGATCACCGTCCGATCGAGCGCAAGCTGTTCATCGACCGCTGTGCCCAGCGCAGCCACGACGGCGTCGAGATCGTCACGCACGCCGATTACCATGAGCAGATCACCAGCCGCAATGCGCGTGCCGCCGCTCACGAGGCCCAGTTCTTCAGCATGACGAATGCGCGAAAACACCACGCGCCAGCCAAAGCGCGCAATCAGATCCTGGACGGTCATACCAACGACGTCCAGATTTTCAACACGCACTGTGCACGAGAGCAGCTCCTCACCGGAAGCGCCCAGGTCGCGCAGTTTGCGCGCTTCGGCCGCGTAGTCGGGCTTCCATGCGCGCTGCGCCAGTTGAATCGCCACGATCATGCCGAGCACGCCCATCGGATACGCGATCGAATAGCCAATGATCGGCTCAATCGCCATGCGCTCGCGCAGCTCCGGCGACGCAAGACGACCAATCTGTTCAACCACTCCCGCCAACGCTGGCGTGTTCGTCAGGCTTCCGGCAAAAAGACCAGCGCTCTGCGCAGCAGGCAGGCGCAGCACAAGCGCAGTCGCAACAACCAGCCCGGCGGCCAGCAACAGCGTGACCAGCACAAGTGCCACATCACGCAGCCCGCCGCGGCGCATCGCACGAAAAAAACCCGGCCCACTGCTCAACCCTATCGTGTACACAAATAACACCAGCCCAAGCTGCATCACCAACTCCGGCAGCTTCAGTACCGGATCGATCGCACCGACAGCGAGGCCGACGAACAACACCGCCGCCACGCCGAGGCTCGTCCCACCGATGCGCACCGCACCGAGCGGATACCCGATTCCTGCAACGAGAAACAGCAGCAGCAGCGGATTCGCCGCAAGCAGCGCCACGAAATCGTTCCACATGATCAGCAACATTACCACCGGCAGGGACATCGAAGTTCGAAGAAGATTCTCCACAGTCGTCGGCGGTCTGTACTCATCCGTCCTCCACTTCCCCTCCCACCTCATCGGTGCCACAATCCCACCATCTATGGCACTCAAATTTCGCAAGTTTCGCGTTTTCGAAGTCGTGGTTCCAGCACGCCGAGACATCTTGTCCGCACAGATGAAGGGCCGTATATATTCCGGCAGCATCACCTGGGACCAGCTCTCGCTGCACCTCATTGAAGCCGAGACCGACGCCGGCTTCGTCGCTGTCGGCGAATCGCCGCGCGGCACCTCGCATGCCATGGTCGAAGCAACGCTGCGCGATCTGCTCAGCCGTGACCTCACCGCGCACACCCCGGCCACGATGTGGATGGCCGACGGCGATCTGCCGCAGAGCTACCCAAACTGGTCGTGGCAGATGCAGCCGCAGCTGAGCTATCTGCTCATGGAATCGCTGTGGCTCGATGCTGCCGGCAAAGCCGCCGGCATGCCCGCGCATCAACTGCTCGGCGGCGCGGTGCGCGATCGTGTGCTGACGGACTTCTGGGCCAACCGCCCCGATGCGCCGACCATGCTCACACTGATCCGTGAAGCGATCGACCGCGGCCTGCATGGCATCAAGATGAAAAGCGATAGCACCGGCGACACCGCGCGCGCACTCATCGAAATCGCCGGCGACCTGCCGGCCGGCTTCCGCGTCACCATCGACCCAATGAACTCCTGGCGCAGTCTGCGTGAAAGCGCACGCTGGCTCGAAGCACTCTCGAAACTGCCGATCGACATCCAGCTCGAAGATCCTTTTCCCTATCTCGCCACAGACGACTGGCGCCAGGCGCGCACCTTCAAGCCACTCACCATCGTCTGCCACGCGCGCTCCGAACACGATTTCCGCATCGCACTCGACAAGGAACTCTCCGACGCCTACAACCTCGCCGGCGGCGGCGCATTCAATTTCCAGCAGCTCGCGCACATCGCTGAGTTCTACAGCAAAGACTGCTGGCAGGGCAGCGCACTCGAACTCGGCGTCGCCCAGCACGTGCGCCTGCACGCCGCCTCCGCCGCGCGCGCCTGCGTGCTTGCCAGCGATCTGCAAAGCGAATGGGTGCGCGAACACACGCTCGTCACCCAGCGCATGCAGTACGTCGATGGCCACGCCATCGTCCCCCAACGCCCAGGCCTCGGCGTCGAACTCGATCACGCAGCCATCCAGAAATACCTGCGCAGCCAGTGGGAAGTGGCGTAAATGATTGCGGATTTTAGATTTCAGATTTCTGATTTGGCCCGCACCCACATCAGCCACGGCCGCGAGTGCGTCAATCTGAAATCTGAAATCTGAAATCTGAAATAGGGTAACTACTCAGGCCAGCCAGTTTTCCAACGCGAAACACGCTATTCCTTCCCCCTTCGGAGGAAGGAATAGCGTGTTTCGCAGGAAATACTGATTTGGGCCTGAGTAGTTACGAAATAGGTAATTTCATCTCCCACTTGCACAATCAGCGTTCGCAGGGTTGAATAGAGCTTGCATATGGCAAAACTTACTCCTCGCCCGCAGGGCAACTTTTCGTACCTCCCCGGCAGCGGCACATACTGTCGCGGCGTCGTCGCCGATAAGGGCTACACGCTTGCACACGCCACTCTCCGCACACCGCTGCCGCTCGCGCAGGGCTTCAAGGCCATCGCTGAGCATTTGGCCTCCATCGGCCGACCAGCCGAGGCGTTCTGCGGCGCCGAACTACGCATCGCCGAACCCTTCACAGCTGAAGCGTTCGCTACGTTCAACACGACATACATCAAACTGCTCGACAAGCATGGACTGCGCGACGGCGAAAACGCCACAGCCACGCGCACCAATGTCGCCATCAGTGGCGACATCGCGCCAAAGTCGCCGAGCGTCTTCGCGTTCACTTACACCATCCCCGGCGTGCGCACCGGCGGCCGCAAGAGCTTTATCGGCTCCGGCCTTGGCGAAGGAAAAATTCAGGTCGGCAAGTCGACACCCAAAGCCATGGCGGCAAAAGCCGCTGACGTCATGGGTGCGCTGAACGGGCAGCTCGAATCACTCGGCACGAAGTGGAGCGATGTCAGCCACACGACGATGTACACCGTACGCTCCGTCGACTCATACGTGCACACCGTCGTGCTCGCCGGCATGGGCCCGGCCGCACGCAACGGCCTGCACTGGTTCTTCGCCGCACCGCCAATCCTCGATCTCGAATTCGAAGTCGACATCCGCGGCGTTGCGCAGGAGCTCTTCCTGTGATCTCGAGCCGGCCGCTGCCGCGCTTCACGGTTCCGCGCATCGCGCCCGACCATGAACTTGACTGGGCACAGCTTCCGGCGCTGCCGCCGCTGCTGCTCGCCGACGGCAGCGGTCCGGCTCGCCAGCAGACGAAAGTGCGCATGTGTCACGACGGCAAACTCCTGCGCGTGCGCTTCGACTGCACCGATGCGTCGATCTGGGGAAATTTCCTGAAACGAGATGATCCGATCTACGAAGAGGAAGCCGTCGAAGTTTTTCTCGCGCCTGGCGTCGATGATCCGCTGCGTTACTTTGAATTTGAAATCTCACCCGACGGCGTGCTCTGGGATGGCATCATCGAAAACCCAACGCTCGACGGTGCACAGTTCAGCGGCAATGTCGCCTGGAACTGCGCTGGCATTCACTGGAAGGCGCAGCGCAACGACTCGCAAAATATCTGGCACGTCTGGCTCGCTTTACCGCTGCGCGAACTCGCCGGCAGTGACGCCGTCCCGCCAATCTGGCGCGCCAATTTTTATCGCATCGATCGGCCTTTTCAAAACAGCGACCCGGCCCGCGCCGAATTCAGCTGCTGGTCGCCTACGCTCACATCACCCGCTTCGTTTCATCAGCCGCAACGCTTCGGCATACTCGAATTTGCGTAACCTCGCCCTCGCCGGGCAACGCTCGGTCGACACGTCCGCGCACCAATCACAATCGCTGTTGAATACCATTCTCAGAGCGAACAACACCATGACACTTCTCATCACCGGAGCCGACAGCACGCTCGGCCGCGCACTCACAGCCACGCTGGCCGGCACAATTCAAGTACGCGCCATCAGCGCGTACGACGGCGACCTGCGCGATCCGCAATTCGTCGAACAAGTGCTGCAGGGCATCAACAGCGTCGTGCATCTCGCACCATTCGTCACACGCATGCCGAATGTGCTCGACAGCTTCGACCTCGCCGCACGCGGCACGCATCATCTGGCGGCTTTGTCCGCAAAGCTCGGCGTGAAGCGCTTCGTGCTCGCCAGCAGCCTGGCACTTTTTCGGCCCGAAGATGCCGCGCAATTCCGTGTGAACGAGTCATTCCGCCCACGCCCAACCACCGATCCAGATCACCTCTGCTCGTGGCTCGGCGAGGTGTCTACGCGCGAAACCGTGCGCGTAAACGGCCTCTCCACAGCATGCCTGCGCTTTGGCGAAATCGTCGACGACGCGGCCATTGCCGCAGCCATTGCCGCAGCGGCACAGCCTAGCGCAGCCTGGCTCCACGTCGACGACGCCGTGCACGCTATTCAGCGTGCGCTCGAAATTGAGATCAAGGGCTGGTACATTGCACATATCAGCGCCGGGCCAGATGCGCTCGTCATCCCCGGCCGCGCAAAGAGTGAGCCGTTCAATTTCGTCGCATCTAAGACACTGCCGAAGGGCAGCCTCACCGTGACCCCGCGCACTTTCGCGCAGATCCCGCCCATCGGCCGCCCGGTGCGCAACGTCGCCATCCTCGGCGCCGGCGGCCCGCTCGGCACAGCGATCACAGACGAACTGGCAAAGAGTTACACCCTGCGCCTGTGCGACCTCAAGCCCGTCGAAGAGCTGCTCGAAACGCTCAAACCACAGGCGCCCGGTGCCCCACTGCCGACGCCGCCCGCCGCACCACACGAGTGGCGCGCCGTCGATGTGCGCGACCCACAGCAGGTGCTCGCCGCGTGCGAAGGCATGGACGCCATCATCAACGTCACCGTCATCCGCAACGACGTGGCCGGCTGCTTCCAGGTGAACATGAATGGCGCCTACAACGTCATGCAGGCGGCGCTGACACATCGCATTCACCGCGTCGTTCATACAGGCCCGTACCAGGTGGTGTCAAAAGGCGCAGCCAGCTACGAGTGGGATTACGAGCTGCGCGAAGATATGCCGCCCCGCCCCGGCATCGAGTGGCTCTATCTGCTCAGCAAACTGTGCGGCCAGGAAATTGTGAAAATCATCGCGCGTCAGCATGGCTTCAGCGTGCCCGCACTGAATTTCGCCACGTTCGTGAATCACGAAGTCCCCTACGGCGAGAACATCAATCCGCTCAGCGTCTCCTGGCAAGACTCCGCGCGCGCCATTCGCAACGCGCTTGAAGTCGAAAGCCTGCCCACACCGTTCGAACTTTTCCATATCGGCACAGACCTGCCGCACGACAACTTCGTCAACGAAAAACCCAAACGGCTGCTCGGCTGGAAGCCGCAGCATTCGCTTGATAATTTCTATCGGCGCTGAATTCACGCCTACTGGTTTGGCCTGAATCGTTAACGTGACTCGGCAAGGTAGCAAGTCGCGCTGAGTTCCTGTCCATAAGTTTTGTCCGGCAGATTCGCCTCCCCCGCAAAGTGGGGGAGGCGAATCTGCCGCCAGAACTTTTGGCGACTCACTTAGTTACGGAGAAATTCAATGCAACTCGGAAACATCCCCTGGACGCAGGTCGCGGAACACACACACAAAGTCATCGTCGTGCCAATTGGTTCGTTCGAACAGCACGGCCACCACCTGCCATTACTGACCGACAGCATGATCGGCAGTGAAATCGCACACCGCGCTGAAGCCGAACTCGGCGACGCCGCCATGTTCCTGCCCATGCTCTACATCGGCGCGTCAGACCATCACCTCGGCTTCCCCGGCACGATCAGCCTGAGCATGGAGGTATACACAAAAGCGCTGATTGATCTCGTCGAAAGTCTGATCGGCGCAGGCTTCCGCAAGATCTTCCTGCTGAACTCGCACGCCGGAAACATCGTGCCGGCCGGCACCGCGCTGTACGAAGTGAACCTGCGCTACCACGAGGAAGTGCCCGATATGTGGCTTACCTTCGCCAGCTGGTTCGACCTGGCGCGCGAACAGGTGGCCGTGCTCGAAGGCATGGAACAGCAGAACGTGCTGCACGCCTGCGAGTGGGAAACCAGCATCATCCTGCGCTCGCACGGCGACCTCGTGCAACGCAAAAACGTGAAGACTGCGCGCACACCGTTCAAGTCGGACTTCTACAGCCCCGACCAAAGCGGCCGCTCGCGCGTCAGCGTGACGAAAACCATTCGTCAAATGACCCCCACCGGCGCACTTGGCCGCCCTGACCTCGCCTCCGAAGAAAAAGGCGAACGCATTTTGCAGGTCGCTGTCGCCGAAGTCGTTGCCTTCGTGCGCGAATTCGACGGCTGGCAGCCGGCTAAGCCGCGCGCAGTGAACACCAAACCCGGCTTCTAAAAAGCCGCAACTACTCAGGCATAAGTCGATATTTCCCGCGATATAGACCGGCCTGAATATTGATAAAAAGCCAGGTTTGCGGTTGACGAACCGTCAGGTTTCGTCAACCGTGGCCACACCGAAATGCGTTTTTAAAACACTGCACGTAAACTGCTGCGTAGCTATTTTTATAAGACGCAACGGCCTAGCTCTTTTCAGCTCTTTTCAGATCTGAAGCGAATCGATCCTGCCAAAATCAACAGGAATTTAAAATTCGTAGAAATTGAAAATAGATGAACAAAAGCCAAGCAACTGCGAAAAAACTGCGTGAGGTAATTCCTGTGAACAGAATCGGATTCCTGCTGAAAGTCAAGAAAGAGTTGATCCCCGAATACGTCGAGCATCACAAGCAAGTGTGGCCCGAAATGCTTGATGCTCTGCGCCGCACCGGCTGGCACAACTACTCAATCTTCATGCGCGAAGACGGCATGCTCTTTGGCTATTTTGAAACGCCCGAAAGCTTCGAGGTCGCCAAACAAAAAATGGCCGCCGAACCGATCAACGCCAAGTGGCAGGATTTCATGGCGCCATACTTCGAAGGAGCCGGCGACACGCACGCAGATGCGATGATGGGCGACCTCGTCGAGGTCTTTCACCTGGATTAACACGAAATGGCTGCACAATCTCACGCATCCGCCTACGCCGTCCTCGCGGAACAACTGGCCGCCGAAGGCCTGAACGTCGAACAGATCAAGACCGCGCTCAAGGCGCAGCGCATCGAGACGCCGTCGTGGGGCTACGCCAACAGCGGCACGCGCTTCAAGGCCTTCTCATGGCCCGGCGCCGCGCGCACGACGCGCGAAAAGCTCGACGATGCCGCCACCGTGCACAAATACACCGGCATCGCTCCGACCGTGGCCGTGCACATTCCGTGGGACAAGCCCGAGGACGGCGACTACGTGGCCATGGGCCAGTACGCACAGTCGCAGGGCGTGCGCATCGGCGCCGTCAACCCCAACGTCTTCCAGGACGAAGCCTATCGCCTCGGCTCGCTCGGTCACCCGCACAGCGCCGCGCGCGAAATGGCGCTCGACCATCTCGTCGAGTGCTGCGACATCATGGGCAAAACCGGCAGCGACCTGCTCAGCCTGTGGTTCGCCGACGGCACCAACTACGCCGGCCAGGACGACCTGCGCGCGCGCAAGCGCCGCTTCGAAGAAGGCCTCTCGGTCGTTTATAAGAACATGCCCGCCGGCGGCCGCATGCTCATCGAATACAAGTTCTTTGAGCCGGCCTTTTATTCCACCGACATCCCCGACTGGGGCACGGCCTATGCCTGGTGCCTCAAGCTCGGCCCGCAGGCGCAAGTGCTGGTCGACCTCGGCCATCACGCGCACGGCGTCAACATCGAACAGATCGTGGCGTTCCTGCTCGACGAAGGCCGCCTCGGCGGCTTCCACTTCAACAACCGCAAGTACGCCGACGACGACCTGATCGTGGGCAGCGTCAACCCGTACGAACTCTTCCTGATCTACAACGAACTCACCGGCGCCGCGCTCGGCACGAATGAGCCGTCGCGCAGCTGCGCCGCCGACGTGGCGTACATGATTGATCAGTCGCACAACATCGAGGGCAAGATCGGCGCGATGATTCTGTCCGTGCTGAACTGCCAGGAAGCCTACGCCCGCTCGCTGTGCGTGCCGCGCGCAAAGGTCGCCGCGCTGCAGGCGGACGGCAACGTGCTCGGCGCGCATCACGCGCTCACCGAGGCCTTCCGCACCGACGTGCGCCCGCTGCTCGCGCAGGTGCGCGAAGAGCTCGGCGTGCCGACCAACCCAATCGCCGCCTACTTCGCCTCCGGCCACGACGCACAGATCGCCGCGGCCCGCGGCACAGCCACCGCTGGCGGCGGCTATCAGAGCTGAACCCACGGCACAGCGCTTCGTTCGATCACCGGATTCCGGATCGAGCGAAGCGCGGCGCTGCCCATGTTTGAGATGAGCGAAATCACCGTCGCCGCCGTCGACCTCGGCGCCGAAAGCGGTCGCGTCATGCGCGCCGCCTTCGACGGCCACACACTACGCCTGAGCGAGGCGCATCGCTTCCCGAATCAGGCCGTGCGCCTCGCCGTCGGCGAACGCATCAGCCTGCACTGGGATGTGCTGCGCCTGTTCCACGAGATCAAGCAGGGCATCGGCCGCGCCGCCCATCAGGGCACAATCGCCGCCGTCGGCCTCGATACGTGGGGCGTCGACTTCGCGCTGCTCGACGAACGCGACCGGCTGATCGGCAATCCGCACTGCTATCGCGACCCGCGCACCGACGGCGTGCTTGAATCGCTCACCCGCCGGCTGCCGCGCGCCGAAATCTTCGAACGCACCGGCATCCAGTTCCTGTCCTTTAACACGCTCTATCAGGTCGCCGCAATGGCGAACGCACGCGACCCACAGCTCGACACGGCGCGCACGTTCCTGACGATTCCGGACCTGTTCAACTTCTGGCTGAGCGGCGCCAAAGCGTGCGAATTTTCGAACGCCACCACCACGCAGATGTACGACACGCGCGCCGGCGACTGGGCGCGCGGCATGCTGGCGCAGGCCGGCATTCCCAGCCACTTCCTGCCCGCGGTCGTCGCACCCGGAACCGTGCTGGGCGACATGCAGCGCGCCGTTGCCGAGGAGCTGGGCGTGGCGCGCGTGCCGATCATCGCGCCGGCCTGCCATGACACCGGCTCAGCCGTCGCCGGCGCGCCGCTGCGCTCGCGCCACGCCGCCTACATCAGCAGCGGCACCTGGTCGCTGGTGGGCGCCGAATCCTCGGCGCCGGTGATCAATCCGAAGGCGCTGGCGAACAACTTCACCAACGAAGGCGGCGTCGGCGGCACATCGCGCGTGCTGAAGAACGTGATGGGCTTGTGGCTGCTGCAGGAGTCGCGCCGCACATGGGCAGCCGAAGGGCGCGAGTACGGCTACGCCGAACTCGCCGCGCTCGCCGCGGACGCGACGCCGTTCGCCCACATCATCGACCCGGACGACGCAGCGTTCCTCGCACCGGGCGACATGCCGGCGCGCATCCGCACATGGTGCGCCGATCGCGGCCTGCCGCAGCCGAACACGGTCGCAGAAATGGCGCGCTGCATCTTCGACAGCCTGGCGCTGAAATATCGCCTCGTCATCGACGCGCTCGCCGACATGCTCGGCTACTCCCTCGACACCGTGCACGTCGTCGGCGGCGGCTCACAGAACGAGCTGCTCTGCCAGCTCACCGCCGACGTCGCCGGCCGGCCAGTCGTCGCCGGTCCGGTGGAAGCCACCGCCATCGGCAACGCGCTCGTGCAGTTGATCGCACTCGGCGCCGTGTCCGATCTCGACGAGGGTCGGGCGATGGTCGCCAGCTCGTTCGCCGCGAAGACGTACGAACCGCGCCCGGATGCAAGGGTGGAAGAGGCGTACGCGAGGTTCTGCGGACTGGGATAGGGAGAGGGCGGAGAACGCGAAGGCGGCGAAAAGACGCCGGGCCTGCTCGATCTCGGCGATGCGCAGGTTTCCCACGATCTGCGCCGGGCTATGTCGTTTGCCTTTCACTTGTTCGTCTCCGTGCCTCTCGTTGACGCCGGAGACTGTAATTCAACCTGGCACCATTTCAGGGGGCCGGATCAGTCTTCCACCGCCCCGAACGGTCGTCCACGTAGCGCACGTTCCCCGCCGCGTCATACCAGTAGTGCAGCGACAGCTTCGTCGCCGCCCCGTCCCGGTCGTCGTCCGGACACGTCGCCGCCGTCGTGATCACGCACGTCTGCCGCAGTCGCCCGTAGTGCTGCTGCCCCCAGTTCTGCGTCTCCTGCCCGTAGTACCGCCAGTGCTGCGTCGTCCCGTTCCCGTACCCTACGCTGTTCCGCTGCCCCAGCCCGTTGTACGTCGCGTTCGCCGCCAGCGTCCGCTGATCACCCGCCCCCGCGCGTCGTATCCGTTCGACCGCGTCACCGCGCTCCCGGCACCCAGGGCGGCGCACCTTCGGTGCTGTGCCCCGGGCTGGGACGCAACCGCTCCTTCGGAGCTCAGTGCCAGCACGCCGCTGCGGATCGCACCTTCGGCGCTCATGTTCAGCCGAAAGCGCTGCACTATTGCGAATAACATCTCAGTAAGAGCCTCGCCCCAGACTGAAGAGCAGATCCGAACGCCGTGTTTGAAATCAGCTGTCGTCCACGGACCGCCAGCGCCAACGGCGCGGTGGTTGGGCCATGAGCCCTGAAAGGGCGGTCTGTCTTTTCAGCCCGGGGCGATGCACCGCAGGTGCGCAAGCCCCGGGTGAACGCGTTGTGCGCTGAACGGCGGCGGTATGACGTCAGCGTCATGACGTACATGCAGACGAGGCAAGTGTCTAACAGGCTCTAAGTGAGTCGCCAAAAGTTCTGGCGGCAGATTCGCCTCCCCCGCAAAGCGGGGGAGGCAAATCTGCCGGACAAAACTTATGGACAGGAACTTAGCATTGGCGCTATCGCTGGTTGTGCAAGACCTCTTGCGTAAATAATTGCTTTATGACTCTGCAGATAAAACCACTCGACGAATTGATGGCGCGTGAAATGGTTGCATGGCGCTATGAGTCGCCATACGATGTCTATAACTTTTCAAGCGACGAAGCAGCAATAGCGGATGTTGTGAAGTACTACGCTGATTCTAAAAATAGTGCGTATGCCATGACAGATAGCGAGCATGGATTGATTGGCTTTTGCAGTTTTGGTGAAGACGCCAAAGTCGGAGGCGGCGACTACACCGTTGATGCCCTCGACCTAGGCATGGGCATTCGACCCGATATGACCGGACAAGGAAATGGAACAGTTTTTGCATTGAAAACGGTCGATTTCGCGATTGCGCGTTTTAAGCCGAATCGATTACGTGTAGCGGTAGCAAAGTTCAATCGACGAGCACAGAAAGTTTGGCAAAACATCGGATTTGTGATGACAGTCGAGTTTACGAGCACGTTTGACGGCAGTCAGTATGTCATGATGGTGCACGAGGTGATGCAGCTATAGGGTGGCATCGGCACGCCAATATGGCTGGCAGCGGACGTCCATGGCCAACAGCACTTGAGCGGGATGCCACCTTCCGCGTCTTCTCCTCGCCTGTCATACAATCCTGCTTCGATGGACTCTCTATTTCATGCAATTGATACGCTGCGCTTCCCTCGTGAACTGCCCGCTACGCTGCTCGAAGTGAAGCAGACCTTCGAAGCCGAACGCGTCGCCGACGTCGAAGCCGCCACCGTCGCCGCCCTCGAAAATTCCGGCATGCTCGCGCGCATTGCGCCCGGACAGTCGGTCGCCGTCGGCGTCGGCAGCCGCGGCATCACCAACATCGCGCGCATCACGAAGGCCGCCGTGGCACGTCTGCAGACGCACGGCGCAAAGCCGTTCGTCGTCGCCGCGATGGGCTCACACGGCGGCGCCACCGCCGAAGGGCAGCGCGAAATGCTGGCGTCGCTCGGCGTCACCGAAGCCAGCGCCGGCTGTGAACTGCGCATCACGATGGACGTGCGCCAAATCGGCCAGCTGCCCGACGGCCCACCCCTCTACATGGACGAGTTCAGCGCCGCCGCCGATCATTCGATCCTCCTCAGCCGCGTCAAGCCGCACACCGATTTCCGCGCCGCACTCGAAAGCGGCCCGAGCAAGATGACCGTCATCGGCTTTGGCAAACAGAAAGGCGCACAGGCCATGCACGCCTACGGCGGCAACGGCTTCCGCAGATTCCTCGCCGACGCAGCGCGCATATACGAGGCAAATACGAATTTCCTCGGCGCCGTCTGCATCCTCGAAAACGCCTACGATGAAACCGGCCACATCGCCGGCCTATCCGCTGCGCAGGTCGGCACCGACGCCGAAGCACAGCTGCAGGCGAAGTCGAAATCCATGATGGCCAGCATTCCGTTCGACGACCTCGACGTGCTCGTCGTCCGCCGCATGGGCAAGAACATCAGCGGCGCCGGCATGGACCCCAATATCCTCAAGCGCCTGCTCGTCCCACGCGAACCCGAACCGCACGGCGGCCCGGCCGTCATCGTCACGCTCGACCTGACGGACGAAACGCACGGCAACTGCGCAGGTCTCGGCCTGGCCAACATCATCACCAAGCGCCTGTTGCAGAAAATTGACTTCCACGCGTTCTACGTTAACGGCATCACCAGCGGCACCTTCGGCGTCTATCGCGGCGCCATGCCGCTCGTCATGCACGACGACCAGCGCGCGCTCGAAGTCGCCTCGCACATGTGCGGCGTGCCGCAGCCGCCCAACGTGCGTATGGCTCTGATCCGCGACACGCTCACCGTCGACCGCATGTGGGTCTCGCCCGCCCTGCGCGCCGAGGTGGAGGCGCATCCGCGCCTGTCAATCGAACGCGAAGTGCCACTCTCGTTCGACGCCAACGGCGCAATGGCGAGCCCGTGGCAGATCGGCTGATCGCAGAAGAGAGTAGAGAGTCAGAGTAGGCGGCAACTGCAGTCGTTCATCGTCAGCGGGCAACAGCTGACGCTCGACGTCCGGTGTTCACTCTGACTCTCTACTCTGAGTCTCTACTTCTGCCATCCGTCATCGAATCCATGCGCTCTCCCCTCCGCCGTTCCCTGCCGCTGCTGCTGATCATGCTGATCGGCGCGGCACTGCGGCTGTGCCACATCGGCGCGCTCCCGCCAGGCCTCTATCACGATGAGGCCTTCTATGGCCTCGACGCCGCCGGCGTGCTCAATGGCAATCTCGCCATCTGGTTCCCAGCCAACAACGGCCGCGAAGGGTTGTTTATCTATCTGCTCGCCGCGTCGGTCGCCGCGCTCGGCCACACCGCGCTGGCGCTGCGGCTGACGGCCGCGCTCATCGGCATTGCCACGATCGCCGCAGTCTACGCAGCCGCGCGCGCGATGTTTTCGCAACGCGTCGGCGTGCTCGCCGCCGCCATCATCGCCACGACGTTCTGGCATGTGGCGCTCAGCCGCGTCGCCTTCCGCGCCATCACGCTGCCACTTGTGCTCAGCATCACGGCGGCGCTGCTCTTCGCCGCGCTGCGCGCACGCGGCCGCCGCCGCACCGCACTTGCTTTCGCCTGCGGCCTCACCTTCGGAGCAACGTTCTACACATACGCGTCCGGGCAATTCATCGCGCCGCTCTTCGTCCTCACAGGAATCAGCCTGTTCGTGATTTCCCGCGCACGCGTGAAAGCGAACGCTCGTGCGATCGCCGCCGCATGCGCCGGCGCACTCCTGGTCCTTGCACCTTTTCTGATCTGGCTCAGCGGCCACACCGATCTATATTTCGCGCGCGCCGGCCAGGTCTCGGTGTTGAACGCCGCGATCAATGGCGGCGATCTCGCCGGCACACTGCTGCGCAACACACTGCGCGTGCTCGGCATGTTCACGTTTACAGGTGATCGCATCTGGCGCCACAACGATTCGCTGCGCCCGGTCTTCACCGATTTCATTGCGCTCACCTTCCTCATCGGCGCGCTCGCACTCACCATGCGCACATGGAAACAGCGCACCGCTCCCGTTGCCGCCGACGCGCTTGCTGCGCCATTCGCGCTGGTGTGGCTGCTGATCTTTCTCGCGCCGAGCGCACTCGCCGAAGACGCACCGCATTTTCTGCGCGCGATCGGCGCACTGCCCGCCGCCTGCATCGTCGCCGCCGTCGGACTCGAAGCTGCCCTCAAATGGGCCTCGCGCCGCGGCCTGCTCGTCGGCCTCGCGCGCGGGCCGCTCTATCGCCGCGTCTCACCGCCGGCGCTGCTCGCCACCGCCGCCCTCATCGTCAGCGGAGTGCGCACGTACACCGATTACTTCGACGTCTACGCCAAGCGCGACGTCGTCGCCTACTGGCTCGAAGCGCAAAACACCGCGCTCGCGGCGGAAGTAACCGGCGCACCGGGCGACGTGTGGCTCGATCAACGCCTGGCTTCGGACAATGCCACACTCGACTTCCTCGCCGCGCGATCCTTCACACCGTTCGATCCGGCCACGCCGCCGCCCGACCTCAGCGCACGTTCGTCGTTCACCGCGATCTTCGATCCGAACCACAACTGGGACGCGCTGCGCCGCACACTGCCGACGCCCGCTCACATCTCGATTCACGAAGGGCCCCTCGCGCAGGGCGATCTCGATCCGCAGCCGCGCCGTTCGTTTATCGCCATCTCAGTCCAGCCAGCGCGCTCAGTCGACGCACGCGTCACCGCCGAATTCGACCAAGGCATTCGCCTGCTCGACGCACGTGTGCTCACCAGCACAACGCCCGGCCACTACGCAGTCGAACTACTCTGGGATTCGAACGCGCCGATCGACGCCGACTACGCCGTTTTCGCGCATTTGAACGCCGGCGAAAATCTGGTCGCACAACACGACGGCAGCCCAGCCAACGGCCGCATGCCCATGAACACATGGCGCCCCGGCCAACAAATCGTCGACGTGCACGAAATGGATGCTGCAACGACACCCGACACAATCACCGTTGGAATCTATCGGCGCGAAGACGGCATACGCCTCAACGTCACGCGCGCCGACGGGACGAAGGCGGATTACGTTATCATTCCGCTCCGTTGAACATGAAAATGAGTCTGACGCGCCTCATCGCCTGCACTGTACTGTTCATTGCCAGCACCGGATTTCATGGCGCACAAGCGCAGTCCGCGCCTCTGCTCGATGAAGGCTTCGAAGGCACCTTCCAAAACGACGCCGCTGGCGGCGTCGACTGCGCACAAGGTGGATGCAATGTGCCGGCCGGCTGGGGCGTGTGGTTCACCAAACGAACCGACGCCGACGCCGCTGGCATAAACCTGCAGCCAAAGTACGAGCAGACTCGCACAGCAGGCCGCGTGCGCGGTGGCTCCGCAGCGCTGCGCATCTTCAGCGATCAAGGCACGCACACAGGCGGCGTCTATCGCGTCGTACAAAATATGACGCCCGGCGCACGACTGGTGCTCACCGCATTCGGCCTTGCCTACAGCACCAACGACGATAGCCCGATTTCAACGCGCCCCTCGCGCGACGTGCGGATGAAAATCGGCGTCGATCCGCTCGGCGGAGATGGCGGTAAGGCCAATCCCTTCAGCCCACAAATTATCTGGTCCGCTGAACAAGGCCCGCTCGACGCGTACAAACCGTTCACCGTGGAAGTCGAAGCGAAGTCCAGCACCGTCGTCATCTATCTCTTCTCGACGATGCGTGATCCGGTGCGCCATAACGATGTGTTCTGGGACGATGTGCGCATCTCACTGGCACAGCCAAATGCCACACCCACCAGCGCTCCTTCACAAGCAACGCCTGATCCGGCCGCAGTCACACCCACCGCAGCACCGGCCGCCGTCGCACCTTCCACCGACGTCACCGTGACGGTCGAAAGCGGCGGCACGCTGCTTGGCATCGCGTTCGACAATGGCATCACCCTTGAAGAACTGCAAAAGCTGAATCCCGATGTTGCTCCGGAAACGCTGCAAGTCGGCCAGGTGCTCGTCATCAAGAAGGGTGTGCCGTCCGCCGCCGCTGAACCTGGAACTACCCCAGAGCCGGGCGCAGCAGGAACCGCAGTCGCTCCCTCCGATGTGCTCACCGGTACGCCCACAGTCGGCGCCGCCTGTGTGCAGGCGTACTTTGATGACGACGGCAACGGCGAACGCGCTGAACGGGGTGAAGACCTCGTACCACAGATTCTCTTCACCCTCTCACGCGATGGCACCATGCTCTCGACATACACCAGCACCGGCGTCGACGAACCGTACTGCTTTGAAAATCTTGACAACGGCCAGTACGTCGTCGCCGCCACTGTGCTGCAGATATATCAGCCATCTACGCCTATCAACGATACGATCCGTATCCGCGGCGGTCGCACCTTCTTCTCTATCGGCATCCGCAGAATCGCAGATGCAGCGGTCAACGTGAGCGCGACAGCGACGCCAACTACGAAGACTGCGATCGTCAGCACGGAAAACGCCGTCGCCATCGTCGCTGTAATTGGCGGCCTGCTCATGATCTTCGGACTAATCGGCTTCGTCGTCTCGGCAGCGCTGCGACGCAAACGGTTGTGAACCGAACCACGCGCACCGCCCTGCTGCTGCTTGCATGCGCGTGTGCCGCAGCATCGCTCGGCATCTGGCTCGCCGACGGCCTGCTGAGCACGCGCGCCGGCGGCGACAGCCCGTTTCTCCTTTTTCGCACCTTCGAACTCTCAACATCCATCGGCGACGGCGCACTGCCAGGTCGCTGGATGCCCGACGCCGCTTTTGGCCTCGGCTACCCATTTTTCGTCTATTACGCCGCACTCCCGTACTACCTCGCCGCCGTCGTTGCAATGACCGGCCTCTCCGTCGTCAGCGCAATCAAGATCACACAGACGCTCGGCGTGATCGCCGCCGCCGCCGGCATGTACGGCTTTGCACGCAAATGGCTGCCCTCACACGGCGCAGCGCTCGCTGCCGTCGCCTACACCACCGCACCCTTTCACCTTGCCAACGTCTACGTGCGCGGCGATTCGCTCTCCGAATTCTGGGCCTTCGTCTGGTTTCCGCTCATTCTATGGACGCTGTCCGAACGGCCGCAGCAGCCAGGCAATCGCATCACGCTCGTCCTGCCCGCGCTGCCGCTTGCCGCGCTCGTGCTGACCCACAACGTCTCAGCGCTGCTCTTCGCACCGTTCATCGTGGCATGGCTGTTGCCCGATCTTGCATCGCTGTTGCGTACGCCGCGCGCACTGCTGCGTCACATCGTCGAACTTGCCATACCTGCGCTGCTCGCGATCGCGCTCAGCGCATGGTTCTGGCTGCCCGCGCTCGGCGAAAGCGCGCAGGCGCAGCTCAGTGAACAGACCAGCGGCTATTTCAATTTCGCCAACCACTTCCGCACGTTCGATTTTTGTGCTCCGAGCACGCTGCAGAATTCCTGCCCTGAACGTCCCATCGACCAAATTCCACTTGTTCAAACCACGCTCTTCGCCGACGCCGCACCGCCGCACGCCTTCGCGATGGGTCTGCTGCAAACGCTGGCCACACTCGTCGGTGCCGTGCTGTGGCTGCGTCGAGATTCCTCAGAAAAAACGAGGCGTCCACTGCGCGTCCCGCTGCTATTCGCCGGCGCCACGCTGATGATCACGGTGCTTTCAGAACCCATTTGGCGCGCCTCGCCGCTGCTGCAGCTCGCACAATTCCCATGGCGCATGCTGTCGGTACAAGCGCTCTTCGGCAGCCTTCTCATCGGCGCAATCGGCGCGCGCGCAAGCAAAGCCAGCGCAACAGCCGCAGCCGGCGTCTGCCTCCTACTCATCGCATCCATTGTGCCGCTGACCACGCGCATCGAATCGCTGCACATCAGCCAGGACGATCTCAATCCGCGCACGCTGCAGCTGTTCGAGTGGTACTCCGGCATCATCGGCACCACCATTCGCGCCGAATATCTGCCGGCCACCGTGCAGCCTGTTCCAGCGATCGGACCGGATCTGCTCGGACAGCCCCGCCGCGCACTCATCGCGCAAGACGGCTTTCCGTCAGATGCGCTTGATTCGCAGTTGCTCACCATCGAGACGGACGCGCAGGTATGGCGCATCGACGTGCACACCGACAAGCTCACGATGGCGCTGCCGCTGCTGTATTCACCCGCATGGGAAGCGATTGATCTCGATAACGGAGCCGGCGTGCCGCTCGCGGCTTATCACGGGTCCGGCTGGGTGCAGCTCGAACTGCCGCGTGGTCGACATCACATCATGCTGCGCTACGCCGGCACGGTGCTGCAGCGCACCGCGCAGAACGCATCGCTCATCGCATTCGCCATCACTACGCTGCTGCTGCTCAGCGCATTGCCACGAATGCCCCGCGAAGCTGTGCGGCGCAGCGGCCTCGTTGCGCTCACATTCATCGTCGCCATCGCTGTGCCCATCTTCGCTGAACGCCTGATTCATCGCCGTGCCGTCGTGCCGCCCAGTGGCGATTTCGTCGACTTCGCACAGCAGCCGTTCGTGCATCGCGGCGGCATGACGCTCACTCACGACGATTCACACGCCGAACTCGTCGGCGCAGTCGTCGAACCATCCACGCTGCGTGCAGGCGAACTCTTCACACTCACACTGCAATGGCGCACAGACACGATCGCGCCGCTCGAACTCGTGCAAGAACTTCCATCTTCAAGCGAGCGCTTCGACCTGTTCAAACATAGCCGCGAACGCAGCCCGGTGCAGTCGATCGTCAGCACACACATCGCACCGCGCGATGCGCTGCCCGGCCCACTGCTGCTCATGCTCGTGCCAGTCGAAGGCTGGAGCGTCAATCGCAACGAAGCCAACGTCGCCGGCAAGACCGGCCCCGGCGTAACCCTCATCGGGCCAATCGTGTACGACACGCCGATCAACATCCCCACAGAAATCACAGCGCGCTTCGCCAACGGCATTCGTGCGCACTCGATCGACTGGCTGCAGCCGGACGGCGAGCGCATCTGCTTCCGCGCGCGATGGTCGCGCAACGGCGCCGTGAATCGGGCTGATGCGCTCAACGTCTCCTTCAAACTCTTCGGCTCAGACGGCCGGCTCATCGCTCAGGCTGATGGCCAGCCACAGCAGGGTCTCGCACCAACCTGGTCATGGCTCGACGACGTCGTCGTCGCCGACAGCCGCTGCGTGCACGTCATTGATCCGCAGCACTCACTCAGTGATCGCGAAAAGTACAGGCTGGAGATCACGTGGTATCGGTTATTCGACATGCAGAGCACCGGGCAGGCCGTACTGCACGGACGCGCCGACGCAGCCGAGGGCGCCGTCAACGTCGTGGAGGCTCAGCCATGAAAGCAGTACGATTCATGCCGCTCGCCGCGCTGATGCTGCTTGCATCCGGCTGCGCGCTGCGACCACCGCAGGTGCTGCGCATCGCGCTGGTCGCGCCATTCGAAGGCCGCACACGCCGCATCGGCTACGACGCTTTCCCAGCGCTGCGCATCGCCGTGCGCAATGCAATCACAGCCGATCCAGCGCGTGCTGTGCAAATCGAATTCGTCGCGTACAACGACGACGGTGATCCAGCAACTGCCCAGCGCGTCGCACACAGCGTTGCAATCGATCCGCAGGTCGTCGCCGTGATCGGGAATTTACAACTCAGCACCACGCTCGCCGCACTCAATGTCTACACCACTGCAGGACTTCCCGTGCTTGCACCCGCCGTGCCCTCGTCACAGCTTCCCGATGATCCTTTGCTCTTCCGCATGGGCCCAGGCACACAAGCGATGACGGCGATCCAATGCGTCGGCTGCGCCGTCGTCGGTGCGCCGGAGCCCGATGCGCTGCCAGCCGCAGTGCGCGCGCTCGCGAAATTCAAAGACGTGTCGCTCGGCGCTGCACCCACCGCCGATTCCGTCGTCGCATACGATGCCGCAGCACTGCTGCTCGCCGCCATCCACGACGCAGCATCCACAGGGCCCGTCGATCGCACCACCGTGGCACAAGCGCTGCAGCGTGTACGATTTGAAGGCCTGACCGGAACGATTCACTTCGATGAGCACGGCATATGGCCGGAAGCGCCCGCATATGTGCGTTCTCGATCACGCTGATGCGGATTACATCGTGAAGTTATTCCTGCGCCGCCTGTTCGGATTCGACTATGCCGACCATATTTCTCTGCCGAAGCAGACCCGCACGGGTCTGACATATTTTTATAGGGACGCAGTGTTTGCATTTTTTTCTGACGCGTCCTCGGCCAACTACATTAATCTTTTTCTCGTGTCGCTGAAAGCGAGCAACACTCAGATCGGTTTCCTCACCACTTTCGTGCAAATTCTGACCGCGCTCGCGCCATTGCCAAGAGCAACGATCGCCGAACGCACCAGCCGTTATCGGGCCAATATCCTCGCGCCAGCATTCGTCGCACGCATAGGCTGGTTCGCACTTGCACTGCTCCCCTTCCTCTCACTCGGCCCGGCAGCTGTGACAGCCGCGATCACCATCTTCGGCGCCCGCATATTTCTGATGGCGTGGTTGAGCGCACCATGGACGGCATTCGTTGGCCGTCTGGTTCCTGCATATGTGAGCTACATGGCCACGCGCAACTTCGGCGGCGGCCTCGCCACGACGCCAACAATGGGCATCCCTATCGTCATCCTCGCCGGATCGCTGTGGTCGGGCCACGAATTGTCCAGCTTCAATACGCTGCTCACTGTCACACCCGAAAACGGCCGCGCAAATTTCATCGCACTGCATATGTTCGCCATCTCGCTCTTTGCCGCCGTCGGGCCGGCCATCGGCGACGCACTCGTCGACACGATCGGCTTCTTCCCATTCTTCGCTGTCTCAGTGACGCTGCGGCTGGCAGTTGGCATTCTCCAGAATGTACTCACCAGACCCAACCCATCATGATTTCAACATTGCGCCGGCTCTTCGGCTTCGACTACGCCGACGGTCATAATCTTCCGCCACGCACACGACGCGGGCTGACTTTTTTTTACTGGGACGCCGTCTTCGCACTGTTGTCTGACTCGTCGTCAGTCAATTACGTGAACCTGTTCCTCGTTTCGTTAAAAGCGACGAATGCACAAATCGGTTTTCTCGCAACGATCGTACAGATCGTGAGTGCAATTGCTCCGCTTGGAGGCGGCGCAGTCGCTGAGCGCACCGGCCACTATCGGGCGAACATCCTCAAGCCATCGTTCATCGCGCGCCTGTTCTGGTTCATGCTGGCGCTGCTGCCGTTCATGCCCCTCGGGCCGGCAGCAATAACGATTTCGATCACCATCTTCGCCGTGCGCGCGTTTTTCTTCGCATGGCTGCAAGCGCCATGGACAGCGTTCGTCGGCAAGCTCGTACCAACGGAAATTCGCGCCAGCTATCTTTCAATGCGCAATTTCGGCGGCGGCCTCGCCACCATCATCGGCACCATGCTCGCCGGCTGGATCGTCACTATCATTGGTCCACCAGGTGGCTATCAGGTCATCTTTGTCATCTCGGGCATCATCGGCATGGCGGCACAGTGGGCGTTTTCGAACATCCCCTTCGAAGAGCCACAGCTCGCAGCGCAGCCAGCGCCGCGATTCAAGCTCCGACGCATCATCGACAACACCATGGAAATGCTGCGGCGCTATCCAACGTTCGCACGCCTGCTCGTGTGCGACTGCGCACTCGCACTTGCCGTCGGCATCGGCGGCCCATTCATTCAGGTCTACCAGGTGCGCGTGCTCGGCTTCAGTGCGGGTATCGTCGGCCTGATGGTGTCAGGCGAAATCGCCATGAACATCATCATGCAACGCGTGTATGGCTCATACGTAATCCCACGCTTCGGCGAGCTGCGCGTGATGCGCTTCCTGCGACCGCTCACCAGCCTCGTCCCATTCGCATGGCTGTTCGCCACGACACCGGCCATGGGCATCCCGATCGTGATGCTCGCCGGAACACTCTGGTCCGGCCACGAACTTTCAAGCTTCAACACACAGCTGCACCTTACGCCGGAAGCAGGTCGTGCAAATTTCATCGCACTACACATGTTCGCCGTCTCGCTCTTCGCCGCCATCGGGCCGGCCATTGGCGGCGCACTCGTCGACACCATCGGCTTCTTCCCGCTCTTCGCTGTGTCGGCGGCACTGCGCGTCGGCGCAGGCATTCTGCTGAACGTGATGTTCAAACACAAGACGGCACACTGAAAAAATGTAACTACTCAGGCCCAAATCAGTATTTCCCGCGAAACACACTATTCTCTCCCCCTTCGGGGGAGAGAATAGTGTGTTTCGCGTTGGAAAAATGGCTGGCCTGAGTAGTTACGAAAAAATTACGATCGCGCCCGCTGACGCCAAATGCACTCCACTCACGCTGCATAATCGTCGCATGCCGAATCCGCTGACTTCCATCCCGCCGCGCCGGGCTGCACAGTACGGCCTCGCATTCATCACGGCAACGCTGGCGCTGTGGATTTTCATGCAGGCCGGCAATGCAATGACGCCATTCATCATCGGTCTGGTCGTCACCTGGCTGCTCGGTTCAATCGTCAATCGCCTCGCCGCATTCATGCCCCGCTGGGCTGCAGTCTTCATCGTCTATGCCACGTGCGCGCTCGTCTTTGGATTGCTGCTGGTCTTTCTCGTGCCTGCATTCGTCAATCAAGTACAGCGCCTGCGGGCAAATATCCCTTCGCTCGAAGCGCTCCAGCGCTGGTCCACACAAAGAGTCGCTGACTATCACACGATCACGCCTGATGCGCTCGAACCGCTCGTCGAACAAGGACTGCACTCAGTACTCACATCGCTGCAATCGAACTTCAGTACGCTCGTGCGCAATGCGCTGTCGTTTGCCATCGGGCAAATCACACATCTGATCGGCATCCTTACATTTCTTCTCGGCCTGTTCATTCTGCCCATCTGGGTTTTCTATCTGCTCAACGAGCAGAAAAAAGTCGTCACATTTTTAAACCACCTGATGAAATTTCAACTGCGCGCCGACGTCTGGCATATCTGGCGCGTGATCGACCGGTCCCTCAGCGCCTATCTGCGCGGCCAGCTCACACTCGGCGCAATCATCGGCATTGCCGTCGGCTGCTCGCTCAGCATCGCTGATTTGGTGCCCGGTATCGAAATCGACTACATTCTGTTGCTCGCGCTGTGGGCCGGCCTGTGCGAACTCATCCCCATGGTTGGCGCACTGCTCGGTCTAATCCCCGGCGTCATCGTCGCATTCGTACTTGGCGGGCCAGTCTCAGGCATCGTCGTCGCCATCATCTACATCGTCATTCAACAGATCGAAAACAATCTGCTCGTGCCACGCGTGATCGGCAACGCCGTCGGCGTACACCCAGCCATCCTCACAGTCACACTCGTCGCAGGTGCATCAATCTTCGGCCTGCCCGGCGTCATCCTTGCCGCACCCACGACCGCCATCACACGCGATCTGTATCTGTATGCCTATCGCCGTCTTGGCGGCGCTACAGCCGACGAGGCGATGAAATCCATTTCGTAGGCGCACGCAGGAGCGAGGCTTGACTCGCCCACACGCCGGCCTCGCTCCCGTCACAGCATCAAAAGCCTTAAAAAATAACTGTGAAAAATTTCTAGCGGCGCTGCGCATCCCAATGCTCCAGCGCCGTCAACTCGCGCACCAGCGGCGTCACCGACACCACGCGATCGATCGCCAGCGCACGCACATCAGAATCCACCTCGCTGCCATCTGCGATCTTATCGACGCGCAGGCTGTGCGGCTGCGACCAGTCGCGTGAGCCTGTCGACGACCACTGGTAGTAATTCATACGGCTTTGCCGCGTCCAGCGCACTTCCGTGCTTTCATCCGCGTCCGATGGCACGTTCACGTTGTAAACGCCCACAGCTGAAGGCCAGCCATTTGCCAGCACTTCCTCAACAAGTCCACGCACCACATGCTGCGTTGGTCGCCAATTCAACTGCGGCAATTCGTCGCTGTGGTTCAACGACATCGGCGTCTCTAGCGAAACCGCGATCGCTGGCACGCCGAATGCAGCAGCTTCCATCGCCGCGCCCACCGTTCCGCCAGTGCTCAGCGCATACCCAATATTTTCACCGTAGTTGATCCCACTCAAACACAGATCGGGACGCCGCGGCGCAATTTCGAGAATGCCGTGCAACACCGATAGCGACGGAGTCCCAACCACCCCATGCGCCACATGCGGAATACCGCCGAGCATTACTTCAATTTTGTGAATCACACCGCCGCCAGCCGGCCGCCGCTTTGCACGGCTCATGCTCGTCTGCTGATCAAACGGCGCGGAAATCACAATGTCAGCGATGTCGAGCACGCACTCCGCCAGCGCATGCAATCCGGGCGAACGCACACCGTCGTCGTTGGAAATGAGAATCAATGGTCGCATTGCGCACGAAGTGTACGGGAAAATCTGTCAAAGATAGATCATGACGCCGTGCTATATTGCTCGCGTCACTATGCTAACTGATCTTGGTCACCTCTCAGTCTGGCTCGCACTGGTCTTCTGCGCATATGCAGCAATCGTCTCGATCATCGGCGCATCACGCAATGACGATCGGCTCGTGCAAAGCGCGCGCTACGCCGCATTGTTGACGCTCCCTCTCGTGTTGATCGGATGTCTTGGCCTGTGGTACGCGCTCTTCACACATGACTTCGGTGTGAAATATGTCACAGAAGTCTCCAGCCTTGCCACGCCGATGATCTTTCGCTTCACCGCACTCTGGGGCGCGCAGGCAGGATCAATCTTGTTCTGGTGCTTGATCATGAGCCTGTTCGTCGCCACGGTCATGCTGCGCAATTGGAAAAATGAAAAAGCACTGCTTCCGTATGTAACCCTCGCCAGCGTGCTCGTGCTCGGATTTTTCATCGGGCTCGAGCTGTTACTCGCAAACGCATTCATACGGCTCGACTTTCCGCCGGCAGACGGACGCGGCCTCAACCCGTTGCTGCGCCACCCGGGCATGATCATTCACCCACCAATGCTCTATGCCGGATACACCGGCATGCTGCCGTCGTTCGCGTTCTGCATCGCTTCGCTCGCTACGCGCCGCACAGACAACCTGTGGCTGACAGCGTCACGGCGCTGGACGCTTTTCGGCTGGGTGCTGCTCACCGCCGGCCTCATTCTCGGCGGACGCTGGGCGCACGACGTGCTCGGCTGGGGCGGCTACTGGGGCTGGGATCCGAGCGAGAACATGCCCTTCATCACATGGCTCCTCTGCACCGCTTTTCTGCACTCGCAGATGATTCAAGAAAAACGCGGCATGTTCAAAAATTGGAATGTGTTCCTGATGCTGGTGACCTTCGCCAGCATGTTCTTCGGAACCGCATTCATCCGCAGCGGCCTGCTCACCAGCGTGCACGCGTTCGCCGCTTCCAACATCGGCCCGTGGTTCATGGGCGCGATGGCACTCATGCTGATCGGATCCACCGCACTATGGCTGACGCGTCTCGACACGCTGAAGAGTGAGAACAACCTCGACGCAGCATTTTCGCGCGAAGGAATCTTCCTGCTGCAGAACGTGCTCTTCGTCAGCACCGCATTTACAGTATTCATCGGCACGATTTTCCCGATCCTCAGCGAAGGCATCGGCGGAAAGAAAATCACCGTCGGCCCGCCATTCTTCGATCAGGTCGCCGGCCCGCAAATGATGATCCTTGTGTTTCTGATGGGCGTCGCACCACTGCTGGCCTGGGCCCGCGCCAGTGCACGCGCCGTTGGTCGCATGGTCATCGTGCCGCTCCTCGTCGCCGTCGCCGTCGTCGGGTTATTCCTGGTGAGCGGGCGCACTCAGCCGCTGCCGCTGTTTGGAATATTTCTCTGCGCATACACTCTCGCGCAGACCCTCCTCGAATACGTGCGCGGCGTACAGGCGCGCATGAACAGCATGAACGAAAATATCGGCGTCGCGCTCTGGCGACTATTGCAGCGCAACCAGCGCCGCTACGGCGGTTATTTCGTACACATCGGTGTCGTGTTAATCGCAGTCGGCGCACTCGGCAAAGGCTTCTACGGCTTTGATCACATTCGCAACGTGCAGCTCAACGAGACCTTCACCGTCGGCGACTACACGTTCACATACCGCGGCATCGCTCCGGCCACATGCGAATTCGAAGACTGCCAAACCACACAGGCAGCCCTGCTCGTACAAACAACGGACGGCCGCACACTTGGCGGCGTATACCCACATCGCGATTACTACCCAATACAGCAACACACCGCCACCATCGCTGATATCTCCGGCTCATTCAACGAAGAGGTGTACGTATTGCTCGGCGGCTGGGACAAAGGCGGCGCAACCGCATCTTTCCACGTCTACATCAATCCGTTTATCAACTGGATCTGGGCAGGCGGCATCATCATGGTGCTCGGCTTCATGCTAACTTTCTGGCGCTTCGAAACGACGCCGGTTACGTCAACGGTGCACAAATCTGATGTCGTAGGAGCTGCAGCGTGAAAAAGTTGATGCTCGCTGCACTTCTCACTCTGATCGCCATACTCGCGCTGCAGTCCACACCACTGCACGCGCAGGGCACATCGCCAGAAATAGACGACGATGTACGCACAGTCGCGAAGAAGCTGAACTGCCCAACCTGCTCGGGCCGCAATCTGGCGGACTGTCCGACGGAAACCTGCCTGCAGTGGAAAGGTGAAATTCGCGCGCAGCTTGATTCTGGCAAGTCTACGAATGAAGTAGTAACGTATTTCCAGGATCGCTTCGGCGCCGGAGTGCTGCAGGAACCGCCCAAAGCCGGCAGCACGCTGCTGCTTTGGCTCGTGCCAATCGGTGCCGCGTTCATATTGATCAGCAGCGGTATGCTGGTCGCACAACGCCTTTCGAAAAACAAAGCCGCGACGGTGACACAGCCGACCGCACCAGCGGCCGATGATTTCACAGCGCAAATCGAAGCGCAGATAAAGGACGCGCTATGAAATCACGCATCGGCCCGTTCATCATCGCCGGCGTCGCGATCACAGCACTCATAAGCCTCGGATTCGTTGCCATGAACCTCGTCGGTCAAAAAGGCAATCGCCCCACCGTCGGCTCACAGGCGCCCGATTTCCAACTCGAGCTCTATAAGGATTACCGCGCCGATCTGCCGGAAACGGCACAGCTTTCAGCGCTGCAAGGCAAGATCGTCGTCATTAATTTCTGGGGATCGTGGTGCCCTGAATGTCACGTCGAAGCCGAAGCACTACAGCGCGTCTATGAAAAATTCCGTGGTCGCGATGTGGTCTTCCTCGGCGTCGATTATCTTGATACCGAAACTGAAGCCTACCGCTACCTCACGCGATACGCAATCACATACGCCAATGGCATCGACGTGCAGCAGAAAATCAGCACGCTCTATCGGATCACCGCTGCGCCAGAGACGTTCATCGTCGGCCGCGACGGCCGCGTATCCGCGGTCATCATCGGCGGCACGACAGAAGAAGCGCTGTCGCAACAACTCGAATCGGTTCTCGCGCAATGAACATACCTTTCGCACCCAGCACACTCATCCTCGCTCTGGCGCTGGTGATCCTCTTCGGCGCAATCGTTGCCATTCCACTGCTCGATCGCAAACGTCCCGCCGTCGACCGTCCCAGTCCACTCGATGTTCTCGAACTGGAACGCGCCACAATCGTGCGCAATGTGCGCGAACTTGATTTTGATCAACGCACCGGCAAAATCTACGACGCAGACTATCTCGCACTGCGCACTCACCAAGTTGAACGCGGCGCACATATCCTGCGCGAAATCGCTGCGCTTCGCTCCGCCGAAACCGGCCACGATCATGTTTTCGCGGAGCACGAAATCGAAGAACAGGTTGCACGCCTGCGTGCACGTGCAACGCGCACATGCGCACGCTGCACCGCCGTCCTGCGGCAGGACGATAAGTTCTGCTCGCAGTGCGGCGAAAAGGTGAAGCCTTGAAGTTCCAATCCCAAATTGCCTCGCTGCTCGCAGCTACCTGCACCGGCGTACTTCTCATCACGGCGCTCGCCGCATGCTCGACCACAACCGACGCACGTATCCGCGCAATCGACCTGAATCAGCCAGCCTCGATTCCCACACCGCCCGCAGATGGCGAAGCCTATCCACTCCTGCCTCCTTCAGCCGAGCGCGGCGCAGCACTCTATGCACAGAAGTGCATCGCCTGCCACGGCATCGGCGGCGAAGGCGATGGCTCACGCGCTGCGCAGATTAAGCAGCAGGGCCACCTCGTCGCCAACCTCGTCATGCTCGCTCGCACGCGCACAGTCAAGCCAAGCGAATGGCATACGACCATCACCGTCGGCCGCATCCAGAATCTGATGCCCGGCTTCAGCGGTTCGCTCAATGCGCAGAACCGCTGGGACGTGCAAGCCTATGTCTGGTCGCTTGGCACAATCGCAGCTGATCTCGATGCAGGCCGCGCCATCTACGCGCAACAATGCGCTACCTGTCACGGCGCCAAAGGCAAGTCCCCCGACGGCAAATTGCAGAACCTCGCCGACGGCCGCTGGCTCTCCGACGAGTCACTGCTCGAAATTGCCGGCGCCGTCGCCAAAAGTGACGCACACACCAAACTCAAACTCAGCGAAGCGCAGCGCATTCAAGTCGCCAGCGCTGTGCGCGCGCTCGGTTACGTACACACTTCTCCCGCAAACCTGCGCCAGACAAAAATCACCGGCTCCGGAGTGCTGGTGCTTCGCGCAATGAATGCTTCCCCCAACGGCAACCAGGCTGTCAATGCACCAGTCACACTGCGCGCACTCGACGCCAATGGCGAAGTCTTCTCACGCACCGCACCAGTCGACGCCGCCAACATTGTGACGTTCACCAGTCTGCCGCAACGCAGTGATTATTTTTATCAGGCCGAACTCGAATACGCCGGCGGTCGCTTCTTCGGTGCACCGACGCAGATGCTCACTACAACCAGCCTGGTCACTGATGTAATTCCCTACTACGAGACCACATCCGACCCAGCCGGCATCCGCATCAACAACGTGCTCTTCGCAGTACAGAACCTGACAGAAGGCGAGCTCACCATGGTCGAAATCTACGAATTCGACTACACAGGTACGCGCGCTTATATCGGCGAGAAGGGCCGCACCCTGAAACTCACTGTGCCTGCCAGTGCGAAGAATGTGCGCTTCGATGGCCTCGGCCTCGGCAAACGTTTTTTTCAGGAAGGTGATGTGATCTACGACACCGACGTCGTCGGCCCGGGCACGCCCGCGCAGCGCATCACGATGATCTACGAGATGCCCTATCGCAACAGCGCCACCATCGATCGCAGAATGCTCTACCCCGTTGATCGTTGGAATGTCTTCCTGCCTGAAACCGAAGGCTTCCCTGGTACGCCACTGCGTGTGACCGGCGCTGCATCGACACCACTGAAAGACGAAGGCACGCGCGATGCAAACTCGGTCAAGGTGCGCGTCTACTCCGGCGACAAGCCGACCAGCGACACGCTGCGCTTCGATCTGACCGGCCAGCCGCTTGGCGCAGAAAAGCCAGGCAATGACACCCCCACAGTCGGCATCGCCATGATCGGCCTTGCACTCACCCTCGCCATCCTCGCCTTCGTCATCGTACGCGTGCGCCGCATCCGCGATGCGGTGCACACACCCACGCAAAACAAGCAGCAACTGCTGCACCAGATCGCCGCACTCGATGACGACTTCAGCCAGGGCAAATTACGCCCCGACGACTATCACACCACGCGCGCGCGCATTCTGGCAACGCTCAAGGAGATCTGGGAGTAACGCAATGAAAAAACGCATCACCGTCGTCGGCAGTTCGAACGTCGACCTCATCATGAAAATGGACCGCTTGCCGCGCGTAGGCGAAAGCGTCACCGATGCGGACTTTCGTCAGACCTTCGGCGGCAAAGGCGCAAACCAAGCGTACGCCGCTACACTCGCCGGCCGAACCTCGCCGCCCACGGAAGTGACGTTCGTGTCGTGCGTCGGCGACGATGCCTACGGCGCTCAGGTCATCGAAAACATGCGCGCAGCCGGCGCCAATGTCGAGCACGTCTTCGTCGAACCCGGCGTCGCCACCGGCACCGCGCTGATCATGATCGGCGAAGCCGGTCGCAATTACATTTCAGTCGCGCCCGGTGCCAATTACTGTCTGCGCCCGGAGCACGTCGAACGTGCCGCCGCTGCGATCGACGCATGCGATCTGCTCGTCCTGCAGTATGAAGTGCCAGTCGAAACCGGCATCGCCGCCGCCCGCCGCGCACACGCGCACGGAATTCCGGTCATGCTCAACCTCGCACCGCCGCGGCCGATCAGCGACGACTTCCTCTCCATGCTCGATTACTTCGTCGTCAACGAAACCGAAGCCGCCTTCGTACTCGGCTTCGACGTCGACTCAGATAAAAACGTGCGCCGCGCCGCTGCTGCGCTGCTTGCACGCGGACCGCGCAACGTCATCATCACACTCGGCGAAAAAGGCGCGTTCGTCGCCACCGGCGATGGACAATCCGCACTCGTGCCCAGCTTCCCTGTCACCGCAATCGACACCACCGCTGCAGGAGATACTTTCTGCGGCGCATTCGCCGTGGCCCTGCTCGAAAACCGCCCGCCGCTCGAAGCCGCCCATTTCGCCAATGCCGCCGCCGCCATTACCGTCACTCGCCTCGGCGCACAGGCAGCCGTGCCCACACGAGAAGAAATCGACGAGTTTCAGATTTCAAGATCCTGATTTCAATTTTCGTAACTAACGTGACTTGCTACCGTAGCTGGACTTTGGCCATTTTCGACGGACGCCACGGCTCGCGCCGGCGTCGCCCGCGGCGGACCCCGCCTCCGGCGCTCATGCTGGACGAAAAAGCGCCGGAGGCGCGCCGCTTACCCAGCCCGGACCAACGGTCCGGGCGTGGCATGGGCAAATTCGTCGGGGACGCGACGCCGTCGCGACCAGGCCGAAATTCTGCCTACGGTAGCAAGTCACGTTAACTACTCAGGCCCAGATCAGTGTTTCGCGTTGGAAAAATAGCTGTCCTGAGTAGTTACTGAAACTCAAATTCAGAGTTCCCCTGTCTCACGCATCTTACGCATCCACGCCAGCGCATTCGCCAGCGTCGTCTGCGAACGCGCCGCAGCGCGCTGAGCACGGCAACCATCCAGCATCGACTCCAAACGCTCCGGGTCTATGCCACCATGACTGCCAATAAACACCAGGCGCGATTGCCGTGGCCGATCGCCCCACAACGCACCCACCTGCAACGACGCACGCCGCCCCACCACATGCAGCACGCACTGGTTGTTCGGATATTCCTGCAGATTCAAAAATCCCTTTGAACGATAAATCGTCGCCGGCAGATCCTGCACCACTTCCTTCAACGCAGCAAACGACAGCGGCTCAGCTACAGAATACGACCACGTGCTGAATACCTGTGAATGATCGTGTTCATGTTCATGGCCATCATCTGCACCAGCCTCGTGCACATGCACGTCGCGCACCGCGCGCTCAGCCAGCCGCTCCGGGTCGAACTCGCCGACCGACAACACCAGCTCAAGCGGCACATCGGCGTTCGTCGTCGGATAAATACGCGCCTGCTCAGCAACCGCACAAAGCCAGCTCGTCACTTCAGCCAACTGCTCCGGCGTAACAAGATCAACTTTATTCAGCAGCAAAATATCCGCAGCACTAATCTGATCCATCGCCAGCATTTCCTGATCATCACGCAGATCACGAATCTGCTCGGCATCGACTACAGTGAGAATCCCGTCGACGCGCACATACGGCCGCAGCTCTGGCACGAGAAAAGTCTGCGCCACCGCGAACGGATCCGAAACACCGCTCGTTTCGATCACGATGTACTCCGGCGCGTTGTCGGACAAAATCACGCGAAAGACTGCGTCTAACAGGTCGTCACGGATCGTGCAACAAATGCAGCCGTTCGACAAGCTGATCGTCTCACCTTCCACTCCGATGACCAGCTCCGAATCGATGTTCACAGAGCCAAAATCGTTGACGAGCACAGCCACGCGCAGCCCATGCCTTCCATTCAGGATGCGGTTGAGCAGCGTTGTTTTTCCAGCACCGAGGAAGCCGGTGATGATCGTAATGGGAAGCGGTCGCGGTTCTGGTCTTGCGTTTGCCACAGGCGAATTATCGTCGTTCACTCCCATGCAGGAAAAGGATCCGCCGATTCCACAGCAAGTTCCGCATCACTCACCAGGCATGCATCGAGAGCACGTTCGATTTCCATCTGTCGTAAGCCAACTCCGATGAACACCAGCTCCTGACGCGGCTCTCCCGATTCATCCTGCTCACCGTCGTTCCACTCACCGGCATACTCAATGCGCAGCATGCCGCCCGCCTGCGACCACAAACCTGCCTGCTCAATACGACTCGCCAGCCAGAAGAAACCCTTGCTGCGCAGCACACCCCACTGCGACCAGTCGGCATTCACCGCCTCCCACAGCTGCACGGCATGAAACGGCTGCGCACGTCGGTACACAAAGCCCCCAACGCCGTACTCCTCCATCTCAGGTGTGTGCTCACCGCGCATCTCGCACAACCAGCCCGGCGCCTCGGCCACACGCGCAAAATTAAAGGCTCCTGTATCAAGAATTTCCGAAGGCGCCACACAGCCGAATTCGGTACGCACAATCCGCGCCATCGGATTCAGCCGGCGCAGCGCTACTTCCACCATATCAAGTTCATGCACATCAACCAGGTCGCACTTGTTCAACAAAATTACATTCGCAAATTCAACCTGCTCAATCAGCACATCACCACTCGCACGATCGTCCTCGTCATCCACATGCATGCCCCGTGCGCGCAGTTCTTTACTATCGCCAAGCTCACGCATGAAACTGTACGCATCGACCACAGTAACCATCGTGTCCAGTCGCGCCACATCTTCAAGCGTTCTACTTTCTATACCAACTGAAGCAACTGAAGCAGCTGAAGCAGCTGAAGCAACCTCGGAGGTCCACATCTCCGCCACCGGCAGCGGATTACTGATGCCCGAGCTCTCGATCACCAAATAGTCGAAGCACCGCATCTCCGCCAGACGCACAATTTCGCTGCGCAAATCTTCTCGCAGCGTGCAGCAGATGCAGCCATTGCTCAACTCGATCAGGCGTTCATCAACACCATAAAGTGCAGCACTATCGCTACGCACCTCCCCCATTTCATTGACGATCACTGCAACTTTTCGTCCGTCGCAATTTTTTAGCACATGATTCAGCACCGCTGTTTTTCCAGCGCCGAAAAACCCAGACAGCACTGTCACGGGCAACCGGTCATCACGAAAATTATTCATGCTGCGACGCGTCTCCTCAGCCCGCCTACGAGCCACGAAATCAAAAAACAAGCGATACATGTCAATACGATCGTCGCTCCGGAAGCGACATCGTAGTGAAAAGAAATCAACAAACCGACCAGCGCCGAAAATGCCGCGATTACTGCAGCAATCACCATCATCGCGGGCAGCCGCTGCGTCAACATCGAAGCCGCCGCCGCCGGCACCACGAGCAACGCACTCGTCAACACCACGCCCACGGCCTGAATCGCACCAACCACCGACAACGCCATCAGCAGCAACAGAATTGTGCGAATGCGATCCGCACTCAACCCGATCACTTCCGCATGTGTCGGATCAAAAGATGCCAGTTCAAATTCCTTGTGCAAAATCGCCAGCGCACTCACCACAATCGCCGCAATCACTGCGATGACGATTAGCTGACCATTTGTCACACCAAGAATGTAGCCGAACAACATATGCGTGAAATCGCGAAAGCTGTGCACTGTGCTGATGAGCAGTACACCAAGTGCAAACATGCCGGTGAACAAAATACCAATCGCCGTATCTTCACGAATTTCGCGCCGACGACTCAGCCAGCCGATGCCGAGCGCGGTGAGCATTCCCGCGACGATCGCGCCGATGAACAAGTTCATATTCTGCAAGTATGCAATTACCAGCCCAGGCAAAATCGTGTGCGAAAGCGCATCGCCGATGAACGCCATGCGCCGCAGCACTACATACACGCCAAGCACCGCGCACGTCACCCCAACCAGCACACCTGCCAGCGCTGCTGATTGCATGAATGAGTATCGGAAAGGATCAATCAGCCAGTTCATCAATCGTCAGGTCTCCTACTCAATTCACGCATGCATTTGCGATAAATCGTAACTTCTCAGGCCAGCCATTTTTCCAACGCGAAACATGCTGTTCCTTCCCCCTTCGGGGGAAGGAACAGCATGTTTCGCGGGAAATACTAATTTGGGCCTGAGTAGTTACGACGAATCTTTGGTGGCTTCCGTCCATGGCACTGATTTTCCATCGATGAGAAAAACCACTTGGTCATACTCATGCGAAAGCCGGTCAACGTCGTGCGTGGCAATGATCGCAGTTTTCCCCTGCTCCTGCAGCTGGCGCAGCGTCTCAGATACGATCGCACGCGTCTCGGCATCAACGGCGTTGAGCGGCTCATCGAGCAGCAATAAATCCGCATCCTGTGCCAGCGCACGCGCAAGCAGCGCGCGCTGCTGCTGACCGCCTGAAAGCTCACCAATCTGTCGCTCAGCCAGCGCATCGAGTCGCATACGTCGCAGCGCCGCATCAGTCGCATCCCAGTCTCCACGACCCGGGCGCCGCAGCCATCCCAGATGCGCGTAACGCCCCGTGAGCACAAGCTTGCGCACAGACACCGGAAAGTGCCAGTCGATTTCACCGCGCTGCGCAAGATATGCCACGCGATGATCACACGCCGCCGTAGCGCTGCCGTAGATCGACATCGTGCCACTTTGAATTTTCAAAAGACCCGCTGCTATTTTCAAAAACGTGCTCTTGCCAGCACCATTCGGTCCGACCAGCGCAACACGCTGCCCAGCCGGCACAAGCAAGTCGACACAGTCCAGCGCGAGACGATCAACGCCAGGATAACGCGCACTCACGCAGCGCGCTTCGAGTGCGGGCGCATTGGGAATCGCCGAAATACAGCTTCGGCCGCCATAACGCAGCATGGGCTTACTTTACCGCTTCGCTCAGCGTCCGCACATTGGCCCGCATCGCGTCGATGTACGTCGCATACACGCTGCCCGGCGCGCCCAACGCATCCGTAAACAACTCACCGCCAACACGCACACCCGCCTCCTGCGCCACACGCTCCACCAGCCGCGGATTCGACATGTTCTCGACAAAAATCGCTTGCACGTGCTGCGTATGTATTTTTTCGATCAGCGCCGCCATCTCCTGCGCAGAAGGTTCGCCTGATTCGGTCGACACCGAATCGATCACAGAGCCAATCATCTCAACGCCATAGCGCGCACCAAAATATCCGAGCGAATCGTGCGTCGTGACAATGCGCCGCTGCGATTCTGAAAGTGTGCCAATCTTAGCGGCGATCTCTGCGTCAAGCGCATCCAGCTCTGCAACGTACTTCGCAGCGTTCGCCTGATACTGCACCGCATTCGGCGCATCCGCACGCGCAAACGCCTCAGCGATGTTGTTCACCATGCGAATTGCGTTGCGCACATCGTGCCAGATATGCGGATCATGCACGGTACGCCCCTCCGCCACTTCACGCAGTTTGATTCCTTCCGACGCAATAATGCGCGTCGCCTTCGACCCAGACGACTGATACAACATATCCAGCCACGCTTCGAAGCCAACGCCGTTTTCAACAATGACGTCAGCATCGGCAATGCGTACCACATCCGATGGCGCTGGCTCATATTCATGCGCGTCTCCGCCTGCCGGCACCAACACATTGATATCCGCCATCCCTCCAGCGACGCGCCCAACAAAATCACCCAGCACACTAAACGTCACAACAACCCGCAGCCGCGCCGTCGGCAAACTGGCAGGGGCCGCCGAACATGCAGCACTCAACAAAAGCAACGCTGCGGCAAACAGCGGCTTCACACTTTCGAAAATGCTCATGATTAAAGTTTACTCTAAATTGAGAATGATTCTCAATTATATTTCTCCCTTCACCAAAGCCTTCCAGGCTGAACCTTCCTTCGTACAATGCGCTCCATGAATTCACTGCACGTCGTCGTCGGCGCAACCGGCACCCTCGGCTCCGCACTCGTCCAGCATCTGCATGCGGAAGGCGCGCAGGTTCGCGCACTGGCCCGCAATCGTGACCTCGCCGAATCCATGCTCCCGGATGGAGTCGAGATTCGACCCGTCGATGCACTCGACGCAGCGAGCTTCACAGAAGGAGTCGACGGCGCTGCGGTCGTTTACAACTGCCTCTATGCGCCGGAGCACCTAGAGAAAATCGCCGGCCATTTGCTCACCGCAGCAGGTGCCGCACATGCGCGCCTCGTATTCCCGAGCAACCCGGATGTCTATGGCCCGCCGCAGATATACCCAATACCGGAAACGCATCCACACGATGCCACCAGCGTGCGCGGCCGCCGCCGCATCGCCCTCGAAGCCATGCTGCTCGCTGCACACGAACGCGGCGACGTCGAAATCGTCATCGGACGGCTGGCGTCGTTTTATGGCGCACATCTGCACGGAAGCCTGCTGGCATCAGTTTTCGAAAACGCGCGCCTCAGCCGCAAATTATTCTGGCTCGGCAGACTGGACGCAGCACACGACATGCTCTATGCACCAGATGCCGCCGCCGCATTCGCACTGCTCGGCTCACACGCCGACGCGGCCGGCCAGGTATGGCACATCCCAGGGCCAGGCGGAATCACCGGCCGCGCATTCCTCAACATGATTTACACAGCCTTCGGCAAACAGCCAAACATCGGCACACGCAGCCGCCTTTTTGTGCAGCTCCTCAGCTATATCGCACCCGATGCAAAAAGACTACTGGAAATCATGTACCAATTCGATCAACCATTCTGTATGGACGGCACGAAATTTGCACAGACATTCCCCGCCTTCGAATACACCCCCCACGAAGTCGGCATTCACGATACGGTTGAGTGGTACAACGCAGAAAACGCATAAGCCTGAGGTCGAAAAAAAGTGCACCTCCTGAGTCAGGGCGAAGGCGGCAGCTTTTTTGCGCGGTTTCTCTGCACAACGAATATGCCCTCATCAGCCAATGCGCTCAAAGCGTCCCGACTCAGGTGTAGATCAGCATTTTTCGCGAAACATGCTATTTCTTCTGCCTGCAGGGAATCCGCAGGGAGAAGAAATAGCGTGTTTCGAGTTGGAAAATCGGAGGAAGTGATAGTTGCCTCAAATCTCATACAGCTCAAATCCTGATCGATATAGTTTACGAAATCACGTTGGCTGCCATGCAGCAACAGGAGAATCTGAACGATGTTTTTCGATCCGCTGTACTTTCTCTTCACCGTTCCCGCTCTGCTGCTCGCGCTGTGGGCACAGTCAAAAGTCCGCAATACCTTCGCAAAGTACGCCAAGGTGCCGACGCTGACGGGCGCCACCGGCTGGAACGCCGCACAAGTACTCATTCGCAGCAACAGCCTCGACGTAAAAACCGAGCAGATCGCCGGTGAGTTGACGGACCACTATGATCCGCGCAGCAAGACAGTTGCGCTGTCACAAAGTTCGATCATCAATTCCGTGGCCTCAGTGGCAATCGTTGCGCACGAACTTGGTCACGCCATGCAGCATCGTGAGAAAGACCCGCTGCTGACGCTGCGCAGCGCCATCGTGCCGATCGTCAACATCGGCAGCGGGCTCGGCCCATGGCTCTTCATGGCGGGCACACTGCTCGGCCTCAGCCACGGCCTCGGTTCGACGCTTGCATGGCTTGGTGTAGCGGGCTTCGGCCTGGCGACGATCTTCGCCTTGATTACGCTGCCCGTCGAGTTCGATGCAAGCCGACGCGCACTGGCCATGATCCGCGAAAACAGACTGCTGACGGAGACCGAAATGCACGGCGCCAAGCAAGTGCTCGACGCTGCGGCGCTGACCTACGTAGCCGCCGCCGCCCAGTCGCTGCTGACGCTGCTCTACTTCGTCCTGCGCCTCAACGGCAGCCGACGTCGCGACTAACTTGCACGATTCTGAAAAAGCTTAACTGCTCAGTCCTACGTCGATATGTCCCGCGAAACGCACGATTCCTCCTCTCTTCGGGAAGAGAAATCGTGCGTTTCGCGATAGAAAATAGAGCGGTCTGAGTCGTTACGAAAAAGCTCATGCCAATTCTGCTTGCTACTTTGTCCTGTCATCCTCTCAAGTAACACTGGGGCTCCCAGGCGCATCCGGTTTTTAGAACGAGGGCCGCAGATTATTTCGCGCGGAGAAAAGAAAAGAGGTACCGACTCAGGCTGATTTATTTTCCGTCGCGAAAAATTAACTTAGGCCTGAGTCGGCACGAAAGTCGGTAAAAAAAGAAGATCGGTAAAAAAAGAAGAACGGAGACTGCAGATTTTGATCTATAGATCTACGTCCTCCGTTCCTCCAAAAATTCCGCACAACTAGTAGTGCGTCCAGGCAAAACTTGCGGGTCCCACTAAACATCCTGATATCGGCGCCACGCCGTTGCCAGGGCCGCGCCTTCAGCACAAACCCTGGCTGAATCGAAGTACGCCCTTTCAAGGCTGAAAAAGCGCCAAAGGCGCGACGCAGTCCTAGCCCAGACCATCGGTCTGGGATGC